>NZ_KI912266.1:3190702-3523734 GCF_000235425.2 Pseudofrankia saprophytica | reverse complement strand
GCTGGCTGCCGGCGGCCCACGCGACCTCGGCGGCCAGCGGCACGAGGCCGGCCTCGGCGAGCAGGACGCCGCTGGCCAGGCCGCGCGCGATCTCGGCGAGCTCCGTCACGGTGAGCCGGGCGCCGAGCGGCGCGATCGGCCGGCCAGTCGCCGCGCCGGCGATGACGAGCGCCAGCGCGGGACCGGTGTCCGCGACCAGGGCGGGAACCGGCCGGCCGCTCGGAAGCGCCAGGCCGGTCAGCCAGGCGCCGACGCCGTTCACCCGGTCCGCGAGGTCTGCGCGGCTCCACCGGTCGGCGGTACCGACGACCGCTTCCTGCGTCCGCGGCCTGGCTTCGGCAACCAGCGCCGACCAGGTTCCGGCGCGCACGTCCACCCGGGTCTCCGGCCGGCCACCGTGACGATCTACACTCGACACTCCACAATAATAACATTAAGTTATCTATATGAAGATCGGCGATGCGCCCGCGGCCTCCTCCTACCCACGCCTGCTGGCGCCGCTGCGCGTGGGACCGGTCATCCTGCCCAACCGCATGGTCATGGGCGCGATGCACACCCGCCTGGAGACCCTCGACCGGCCGGTGGAACGGATGGCCGCGTTCTACGCGGCCAGGGCCCACGGCGAGATCGGGCTCATCCTCACGGGTGGCTACGCTCCCCACCCGGACGGCCGCATGGATCCCGAGTCCGGCGTCCTCGACGATGACCACGACCTCGAGCCCCACCGGGCGGTGTGCCGCGCGGTCCACGACGCCGGCGGGCTGATCGCCCTGCAGATACTGCACGCGGGTCGCTATGCCAAGGTGCCCGGCTGCGTCGGCCCGTCCGCCGCCAAGGCGCGCATCAACCGTTACGCCCCGCGGGCGTTGGACACCGCGCAGGTCTGGGAGATCGTCGACCAGTTCGCCCGCACCGCCCAGCTGGCGCGTGCCGCCGGCTACGACGGTGTCGAGATCATGGGCTCCGAGGGCTACCTGATCAACGAGTTCACCTCACCGCGGACCAACGACCGAGCCGACGAGTTCGGTGGCGACCTCGACGGCCGGCTGCGACTGCCCGTCGCGATCGTGCGCCGGGTCCGCGAGCGGGTCGGCGAGGACTTCCTCCTGATCTACCGCATCTCCGCGATCGACCTCGTCGAGGACGGCCTGACCGGTGACGAGATCACCGAACTCGCCCGCCGGGTCGAGGCGGCCGGCGCCGACGTCCTCAACACCGGCGTCGGCTGGCACGAGTCGGCGGTACCCACCATCGCCGCCAGCGTCCCGCGCGCGGTGTGGGCCTTCGCGACGCGCCGCGTCAGATCCGCGGTCACGGTGCCGGTCATCGCGTCCAACCGGATCAACGACCCGGGTGTCGCCGAGAAGCTGCTCGCGGACGGCACGGCCGACCTGGTCTCGATGGCCCGCCCCCTGCTGGCCGATCCCGACTTCGCGCGCAAGGTCCGCACCGGGCGTGCCGATGAGATCAACACCTGCGTGGCCTGCAACCAGGCATGCCTCGACCAGATCTTCACGGACGCCACCGCCTCGTGCATGGTCAACCCGCGCGCGGGCAGGGAGATCGAGTTCCTGGCCGACGCGCCCGTCGTACACCGGCGGATCGGAGTCGTCGGCGCCGGGCCCGCCGGCCTCGCGTGCGCCGTCACCGCGGCCGAACGTGGTCACGCGGTCACGCTCTACGACGCGGCGGAGGAGATCGGTGGCCAGTGGAACCTCGCCAAGGTCGTTCCCGGCAAGGCCGAGTTCGCCGAGGCCATCCGGTACTACCGGGTCCGCCTGGGTCGCCTGGGTGTCACGGTGCGCCTCGGCCGACCGGTCGACGCCGACGAGCTCGACGGCGAGAGATACGACGAGATCGTCCTGGCGACCGGCGCCACCCCCCGACGGCCGGACATCCCCGGCATCGACCATCCCATGGTCGTGTCCTACGCCGACGTGCTGACCGGGCGGGTGACACCCGGACGGCGGGTGGCCGTCATCGGCGCCGGCGGCATCGGGTTCGACACCGCCGACTACCTGGTCGGCGACGCCCGGGCCGCCCTGGACCCGGAGCCGTTCCTGCGTGACTGGGGCGTGGCGGACCCGGACGCCCGCCGCCGCGGCGACGTGACCGACCCGCCCGCGCCCGCCGGGGCCACTCGCGAGATCACCCTGTTCCAGCGGCAGGCAGGTCGCACCGGCCGCGGCCTGGGCAGGTCGACGGGCTGGATCCTGCGCGGCCGCCTGCGCAGGGCCGGGGTAGCCGAGGTCACCGGCGCCCGCTATCTCGCCATCGACGACGGCGGCCTGCACTACTCGGTCGACGGGCAGGCCCGCGTCCACGCCTGCGACACCGTCATCCTCTGCGCCGGCCAGGAGAGCGATCGAGGCCTCCACCAGGCACTCGCCACGCGAGGCGTCAAGGCCCACCTGGTCGGGGGCGCCGACGACGCCGAGGGACTCGACGCCGTCCGCGCGATCGACCAGGCCACCCGTCTGGCCGTCACTCTCTGACGGCCTCCGTCGGCCTGCCGCCGCGCTGGCAGGCCGACGCGGCGGCCGAGAGGTGGCCTCGCCTCCCAGCTGGGCGGCCAGGCCTGCGCCGACACCCCAGATTCAGAACAATTTTTTAGCTATTTGACGTATCCTCCTGTTCAAGGCCGCACGAGACGAGGAGGACAGGGTGCCGCGCGTCGGTGATCCGAAGACCACGCCCGCCACGGTGGGCGATCCCGGCGCCGCCGCGGAGCTGGAGTGGCTGCGCAGGGGAAGGGGCCGAGGCGGGGCCGCGCTGCCCGTCCACAGGACGCTGGGTCTTCAGGTACGCGAAGCCGAAGCCGGCCACTGCGTCACCCGGATGCCGGCCAGCTCCGCGGTGCTCGGCCCCGACCGGCGGATCCTCGCCGGCGCCCTGGGGATCGTGGCCGACGCGTGCTGCGGCTCCGCGGCGGCGACCGGACTCCCGGCCACCAGCGCGGTGCTCAGCGCCCAGCTGCGCCTGGAGTTCGTCCGCCCTGCACCGGTGGCGCCGGGCTGGGTCGAGGGCAGAGCGACGCTCGCCGCCGTCGGCGAGGGCGGCGGCGCGGCGCTGGCCCGCGCCGACCTGGTGGACGCCGACGGCGACCTGCTGGCCATCTGCACGCTGCGGTCGGTGTCCGCGGCCTGGCGCGGCCTGCCCGCGGCCGCCTCGCCCGTCCCCGTCCCCGCACAGGGAGCGGACCCCGACCAGTTCGCCGACCCGCGACACCTCCTCGGCGTCACCGGGGAAGCCGCGGGCGGTGGCCATGCCCATCTCGAGCTCGAGCCCACCAGAGCGGTCGCCAACAGCTTCGGGGCGGTGCACGGCGGGGTCGTCGCCATGCTCGCCCACCTCACGGCGACGGAGGCCGTCAGGCCGCTGCTCGGCCCGGACGACGAGGCCGTACCGCTCGACCTCCTGGTGAACTTCGTGCGCGGCGTGCCGGCCGCCGGCGGCCCGGTGACCAGCACGGCCACGGTCACCCACCGCGGCCGGACCTTCGTCGTCGCCGAGGGCCAGATCGCACTCGGCGACGGGCGCTGCGCCGTCCGGTTCTCCGCCGGCACGCAGATCCGCCCGGGAGGACACCCGCGACCGGCCGGTACCCGGCACCCCACCAGGGCAGATCGATAGTTGTCTGAAATTAATTAGTTAGCTTATTATGACGACGGAGTCTTGTCGTCGAGGCCGACGAAGGAGAGTCATGTATGACCTGGTGATCCGAGGCGGCGAGGTGGTCGACGGGACCGGCGCGCCGGCACGGCGCGTGGACGTCGCGGTGGACGGCGGGCGGGTCGTCGCGATCGGTGAGCTCACCGACGGCGCCACCCGCACGATCGACGCCGAGGGACATGTCGTGACGCCCGGCTTCGTCGACGTCCACACCCATCTCGACGTGCAGGGATTCTGGGACCCGACCCTGTCGCCGTCCCCGCTGCATGGTGTGACCACGGCGCTGGCCGGCAACTGCGGCTTCACGGTCGCCCCGCTGGACGAGACGGCCGGCGACTACCTGATGCGGATGCTCGCCCGGGTCGAGGGCATGCCGCTGACCGCCCTGGAGGCGGGCGTGCCCTGGGACTGGCGCACGACCGCGGAGTTCCTCGACCGCCTCGACGGCACCCTCGCGATCAACACCGGCTACATGGTCGGCCACTCGGCGCTGCGCCGGGTGGCGATGGGACCCGCCGCCACCGAGCGGCCGGCCACGGACGACGAGCTGGCGACGATGAAGCGACTGCTGCACGAGGGGCTCGCGGCCGGCGGCCTCGGCTTCTCGACGACCCGAGCGCAGAGCCATCACGACGCGGACGGGCAGCCGGTGCCGTCGCGGTGGGCGACGGACGGCGAGCTGCTCGAGCTGGCCGCGGTGGCCGGCGAGCACCCCGGCACGTCGCTGGAGTACCTGCCGACCGTGCCCGGCAAGGGCTACTTCCCCGAAGACATCGGCGAGCTGATGATCCAGATGTCGCTCGCCGCAGGTCGTCCGCTGAACTGGAACATCCTCAGCGTCACCGCCCGCACCCTCGACGACGCCCGCGCCAAGCTGGCGCTCGGCGACCAGGCGCGGGCCCGCGGGGCGAAGGTCGTCGGGCTGACCATGCCCGACACGCCGCCGTCACGGTTCTCCTTCCTGTCCGGGTTCGTCCTGGACATGGTGCCCGGCCTGCACGACTTCCTGTTCCTGCCGCCGGCCGAGCGGCTCGCGATCCTGCGCGACCCGGCGCGGCGCGCGGCCCTGCGGGACGCGTGCGCGGCCCCGTCCCCCTACAGCCACCTTGTCGACTGGGCGAGCCGCCACATCATCGAGACGTTCTCGCCATCCACCGCCGCCTATGCCGGGCGCCGGGTCGGCGACATCGCGGCGGAGCAGGGCCGGGACCCGTTCGACACGTTCGTCGACATCGTCGTCGCCGACGAGCTGCGCACGACGTTCTCCAACCCCTGGCACGCCCCGACCGCCGAGGACTGGGCGGCGCGTGCCGAGATCTGGCGCGACCCCCGCGCGGTCCTCGGCGCCTCCGACGCCGGCGCGCACCTCGACATGATCGGCTTCTTCGCCTACACGACGATGGTCCTGCACCACGGCGTCCGCGAGCACAAGGTGATCAGTATCGAGGAGGCGGTCCGGCTACTGACATCGGTGCCGGCGGACCTCTACGGGCTGCGGGACCGAGGCCGGATCGTTCCCGGCGCCGCCGCCGACCTCGTCGTCCTCGACCCGGCGGCGATCTCGCTGCAACCACTCACCACCCGGTTCGACCTGCCGGCCGGCGCCGGCCGGCTCTACAGCGAGCCGGAGGGCATCGCGCACGTCGTCGTCGGCGGGGTGCCGATCGTGGCGGGGCGGACGTTCACCGGCGACACCCCGGGCCGGGTGCTGCGGTCGGGCCGGGACACAGCCACCCCGGCGATGGTCTAGCCCGTGACCGACCCCATCGACTCCTCCCCCGCCCGGCCGGTGGGCGAACCGTTCGACGTGACCGACCGCGTCGTGCTGGTGACCGGCGCGACCTCGGGCCTGGGAGCCTGGATCACCGAAGGGCTCGACGCCGCCGGGGCGTTGGTGGTCGCCACCGGCCGCCGGGACGACCGGCTGAAGGAACTCGCCGCCCGGCTTCGGCGCTGCGCCGTCCTGCCCGCCGACCTCACCGACGACGACGCCCGCGCCGAGCTCGTCGCCTCCGTGCTGGACACGCACGGCCGGATCGACGGGCTCGTCAACAACGCGGGCGTCCTGCGGGCCGTCCCGGCGCTCAAGGAGACGGCCGACGACGTCCGCGCCCTGCTGGAGATCAACCTGGTGGCACCGCTCGACCTGGCCCGCCGGTCCGCCCTGGCGATGCGGGACGCCGGCGGCGGGTCGATCGTCAACATCACCTCGATGTCGGGCATCGTCACCACTGGGCTGACCGTGCCGAGCGCGGGCTACTGCGCCGCCAAGGCCGGGCTCGCGCACGCCACCCGCGAGCTGGCCGTCCAGTGGGGCCGCTACGGCGTGCGGGTCAACGCGGTCGCTCCCGGGATGTTCCCGACGGAAATGGTCGGCGGGCTGGCCGAACCGCCCGACTTCTTCGCCGACCGGCTCGCCCTCAGACGCACCGGAACCCCGGGCGACATCGTCGGCGCGGTCCGGTTCCTGCTCTCCGACGCCGCCGCCTACGTCACCGGCCAGCAGCTCGCCGTCGACGGTGGCCGGACGATCACCTGACCTCGGTCAGGTCCTTCTCTCCACCACACCATTCGCGCCCACAGGCGCACGGACGCGCAGGGAGGCAGCCGTGGGCAGGATCTTCGACTGTGACCAGCACATGTACGAGACACTCGACGCGTTCACCCGGCACATCGCGCCGGAATGGGCTCACCGGACCGTCAAGCCGGTCACGCTGGAGAACGGCGACGAGGCGATCCTCATGGGTGAGCGAATCCTCGTCGCCGTCGAGCCCGAGTTCAGGAAGGCCTACAAGCCCGGGTCACTCAAGGAAATGCTCAAGCAGATGAGCACCGGCGCCCCGACCGAGACCTACATGTTCGAGCCGATGCGCGACGTCTACCAGGACCGCGACGCGCGGCTGCGCGAGATGGACGCCCAGGGGCTCGACGCGACCATCATGTACCCGGGCAGCTGGGGGCTGATGGCGGAGGCCTACATCACCCGGCCGGACGCCCTGTACGCGAACCTGCGCTCGTTCAACACCTACATGAACGAGCAGTGGGGCTTCGACCACAAGGGCCGCATCTACGCGCCGGCGACCATCGCCCTGAAGGACCGGGACCTCGCCGTCAAGGAGCTCGACCAGGTCCTCGCCGACGGCGCCCGGTTCATTCTCATGACGACCGGCCCCGCCTACGGCCGCAGCCCCGGCGACCCGTACTTCGACCCGATCTGGGCACGGATCAACGAGGCCAAGGCGACCGTCTGCTACCACATCACCGAGGCGTACTACAACGCCAACCTGGCGCCGGCCTGGGGGCACGAACCCGATCCGATCCACTTCCGCATGTCGGCGTGGCAGTGGCAGAACACCTATGGCGAGCGGCCCATCACGGAGACCTTGTCGGCCCTGGTGTTCGACAACCTGTTCGGCCGGTTCCCCGAGATCCGGGTGCTGGCCAGCGAGTTCGGCGCGTCCTGGGTGCCGCACTTCGTCAGGCACATGGACAAGAGCCGCGGCATGGGCCGCAACGGCCCCTGGATCGGCGGCCAGCTCGACCGCCGGCCCAGCGAGGTCTTCCGCGACCACATCCGCGTCGTCCCCTACCCGGAGGACGACCCGGTGGAGATCATCCGGCGGCTCGGTTTCCACGACAGCATCGTCATGGGCTCCGACTGGCCGCATGCGGAAGGGCTCGCCTCCCCTGCGGACTTCCGCAACCTGCTCGACGGCCTCGACGAGCAGGTCACCGAGGACGTCATGTACAACACCGCGGCCCAGCTCGTCGCCCACTGAGATCCCAGCGCCCAGCCGCCACACGCCGGATACTCGAGAGGGTTGATATGAAGACGCGTGCCGCGCTCCTACGCGGTCCGGGACAGCCCTGGACGGTCGAGGAGATCTCGCTGGACGGGCCCCGCGCCGGCGAGGTCCTGGTCGAGACCGCCTTCGCCGGCCTCTGCCACTCCGACGACCACCTCAACAAGGGCGCGGGCCTGCGCTTCCCGCTGGTCGGCGGGCACGAGGGCAGCGGGATCGTCCGGGAGGTCGGCGCGGGGGTCACCCGGCTGCGACCGGGCGACAAGGTGGTGACCTGCTTCATTCCGGCGTGCGGCCGGTGCCGCTGGTGCACGGTCGGCCAGTCCTGGCTCTGCGACGCGGGCGCGAGCACCCTGACGGGGGCGCTCGCCGACGGCACCTACCGCATGCATCTACGCGACGGGCGGGACGCCGGCGGGTTCTGCGCGCTGGGAACGTTCACCGACTTCTTCGTCGCCCAGGAACGCTCGCTGGTCAAGGTGCCCGACGACACCGCGCTGGACGCGGCGTGCCTGCTGGGCTGCAGCGTGCCGACGGGCTGGGGCTCCGCGGTGCGGGCGGCGGGCGTCCGCACCGGCGACGTCGTCGTGGTCTACGGGGTCGGCGGCGTCGGCGCCGCCGCTGTACAGGGCGCGCTCATGGCCGGCGCCGCGAGAGTCGTCACCGTCGACCCGGTGCCGTTCAAGAACGAGTTCGCCCGGCGCCTCGGCGCCCACGCCGGCTTCACCACCCACGCCGAAGCGCTCGACCACGTCCGCCGCCAGACCGCCGGAGTGCTGGCTGACAGCGTCATCCAGTGTGTCGGCGTGGCAACCGAGCAGGTCACCACGGAGTGCTACGAGATGACCCGCAAGGGCGGCACGATCGTTCTCACCGGTATCGCGGACCACTATGACGAAATTACCGTGAAGCTGCCGGGAGGAATGCTCACCTCGTTCTCGAAGACCGTCGTCGGCTGCCTGTACGGCTTCTGCAACCCACACCAGGACGTGCCGATGCTGCTCGGCCTCTACCGTGACGGCCAACTACGGCTCGACGAGATGGTGACCCGCCGCTACGCGCTCGACGAGATCGAGAAGGCTTACCAGGACATGACCGACGGCCTCAACATCCGGGGCATAGTCGAGGTCGCGACCTGACCGCGAGGGGTGAGGGGCTCGGAGCCACGGCCGGAGGATTGTGAGACCTCCGGCCGTGGCCTCCTTCGTTCAGAGCAGTTCGAGGATGGTGGCGTTGGCCTGCCCGCCGCCTTCGCACATTGTCTGCAGGCCATAGCGGACACCATTGTCCCGCATGTGGTGAAGCATCGTCGTCATGATGCGGGCCCCGGAGCCGCCTAGAGGATGCCCCAGGGCGATGGCGCCGCCGTTCGGGTTGAGTGCCTTGGGATCGGCGCCGATCTCCGCGACCCAGGCCAGCGGCACCGGCGCGAACGCCTCGTTGACCTCGTAGACGCCGATCTCGTCGATCGTCAGCCCGGACCGCCGCAGCGCCTTCTGCGTCGCCGGAATCGGCGCGGTAAGCATGATCACCGGGTCGGCGCCCGCGAGGACCGCCGTGTGCACCCTGGCGATCGGCGTCAGGCCGAGCTCCCCGGCCTTCTCGGAGGTCGTCAACAGCAGCGCCGCGGCACCGTCCGAGATCTGTGAGGCGTTCCCGGCGTGGATCACGCCGTCCTCTTTGAAGGCGGGCTTCAGCTTCGCCAGACCCTCGACCGTCCCGCCAGGCCGGATTCCCTCGTCGCTCGCCACGACCGTCCCGTCCGCCAGCGTGACCGGAGCGATCTGGGCGTCGAACCGGCCCTCGGCCCGGGCCGAGGCGGCCTTCTCGTGGCTGGCGATCGAGAACTCGTCGAGCTGGGTCCGGGAGAACCCCCACCTCTCGGCGATCATCTCCGCGCCGATCCCCTGGTTCGGGTAGGCCCCGTAGCGGGCCAGATACAGCTCGCCATAGGGGTCCTTGCCCTGGGTGGAGAAGCCCATCGGCACCCGTGACATCGACTCGACGCCGCCCGCGACGACCAGGTCGTACTGTCCCGCGATCAGCCCGGCCGCCGCGGAGTGCACCGCCTGCTGCGAGGACCCGCACTGGCGGTCGATCGTGTAGCCGGTCACCGACTCCGGCCAGCCCGCGGCCAGCACGGCGGTGCGAGCGAGGTCCGCGGCCTGCTCGCCGGCCTGCCCGACGACGCCCCAGGCGACGTCGTCGATCTCGGCGGGATCGACGCCGCTCCTGGCGGCGAGCTCGGTCAGCACATGAGCCGACAGCGTGACCGGATGCACGGTCGACAGGGCACCGTTGCGCTTGCCGAGTGGCGTGCGCACCGCCGCCACGATCACTGCATCCCGCATTCGGCGCTCCGTTCGGTCAGGCCGGGCGACAGCGACAGTCGGACTCACCTCGTGTCCGCCCGCGCCGCCGCACGGCATCGTCCATGCCTGAGATCCGATGCCTGGCGGTGAGATCGCTGACCGTCGGCATCAGAGCGACTGCCCGGAGGACACTTCCCCGCCGCGCGGTCCACGACCTCCACGGCGGGGCGTCCCGTCCGTACCGGGCTGGCCGCGGTCCCGCTTCTTGCGCCGAGTGGTAACCGCACGCGGCTCGATGGTTGCTCAGCGCCAGACCATTCCGGACCTTGCGTACAATCATAGAACTAATTTAGCGTTTTCGCTCGGGTGAGCCGGCCCACGCCCTCTGCTGGCGGGCGCATCGCCCTAGCGACCGCGACGGCGAGCGCCGTCTGGTGCACCGCATCAGCACCCGCGGCGTACCCCGGGTCCACGCGAATGCGGCCGTCAGAGCGGCCGCGGGTCCCCGCCGGCTATAGCGACGCGGGGTGTGGGTGTGCTACCTCGACGCGGTTGCGTCCGGCACGCTTGGCTCGATAAAGCTCGACGTCGGCGAGATCGATCAGGCTTTGTGGCTGATTGTCGGTGGTGGGGATGGTGGCGGCGACGCCGATGCTGAGGGTGATCATGTGGTCGATGCCGAGGGGGTGTGGTTCGGCGAGCGCGGCGACGGCGTCGCGTAGGTCTCGGGCGACGCGGGCGGCGGTGTCGGTGTCGGTGTGGGGCATGACGATGGCGAACTCCTCGCCGCCGAAGCGGGCGGCGAGGTCGGTGTCGCGGGTGTTGTCGGCCAGGCATGCGGCAACGAGTCGGAGACAGCGGTCGCCGGCGGTGTGGCCGTAGTGGTCGTTGTAGCGCTTGAAGTAGTCGATGTCGGTCATGGCGACGGCGAGGGGGGTGCGCTGATGGCAGGCCTGGTGCCATTCGGCGTGGAGGACTTCTTCGAGGCGTCGTCGGTTGGCCAGTCCGGTGAGGGGGTCGGTGATGGACAGTTGTTCCAGGCGTTGGTTGGCGGCCGCGAGTTGGTGGGTGCGTTCGGCGACTTTGCGCCCCAGGGAGGCGTAGACCTGGGCGTGGTCGAGGGAGACGGCGAGCTGCCCGGCGATGAGCATGATCGGTTCGAGGCGGTTGGTGGCGAACGCGCCGCGGATCATTCGGTTCTCCAGCAGGAGCATGGCTTTGAGTTCGCCGCGGATCGTGAGGGGGATGGCGAGTAGGGAGCAGCGGTCGAGGCTGGTGAGGTAGGGGTCGCGGGCGAATCGGTCGTCGCGGGTGGCGTCGGCGATGACGGTGGGTTCGTGGGTGCGTTCGGTGTACCAGACGACCGAGGGCGGCAGCAGGCGGCGCAGGCCTGCCTCGCGCAGGGGGATGGCGCCGTCGTCGGTGGGTACCAGCCAGCCGCCATCGTTGTCGTCCTGGTCGCGAAGGAGGAGGTGGACGCCGGTGGCGCCGGTCATCTCGGACAGGATTCCCACGACCTTTGCGCGCAGGCCCTCGATGCTGGTCTCGGAGCTCAGCGCCTGGGAGGCGGCGACGACGCCGAGCAGGTCGATGGTGCCGGTGGTGACGGCGGGGCTGCCCGTGGTGGGTTGGGCTGGTGCTCGCGCAGCGGGTTCGGCGCCGGCGGGTTCGGCCGCCAGCGCCGGGTAAGCCCAGTCGAGCTGGCTGACCTTGGCGGTGGCGCCCCAGTCGGCGTACTGGCGGCGGGCGGCGGCGAGCAGCATGCGGCCGGTTTCCTCCATGCCCTGGGCGAGGTGGAACCGTGCGGCGCGTTCCAAGGTCAGTGCCCGGTGCCAGGGGCGTGTGCGGGTGGCGGCCTCACGTTGTGCCAGGTCATAGGTGTACGCGGCCTCCCGGAAGTCACCTGCCGCCCAGGCCCGTTCGGCCTCGACCAGGCGTAACAGGTGCAGGAAGTTGACCGGCGCGTCGGCCGCGCGGGCGGCCAGCCAGTCGACCACCTCGTCCAGCTCGGCCAGCACGGCCCCGCGCCGGCCCGCTTCCGTCGTCCGGGCCTGCCCGGTCAGGGCCAGAGCCCGCAACACGCGCGCGACCGCGATCAGGTAGGTCGCTTCGAGGACCGGCAGCAACCGCATCACCGCCGCTGTGTGCCGGGCCAGCTCGGCCGAATGATCGAAGATGGCGGCGGCGAGCGCCCGGGTGAGGTGCATGTTGGCGGCGGCGAGCGGGTTGGCGGCCAGCAGGCCCTGCTCGGCCGCCTCGTCGGCCGCCTGGCCGACGGCCTCGCCACGCAGCACCCTCGCCAGCTGGCGCCAGGGCCGGAACACCTCTTCGGCGTATCCGTTGCCGGTGCGTGTGGCGATAGCCATCGCCTCGTCGGCACCGGCGACATAGGCGTCCAGCGACGGGCCGCAGTCCAGCAGGTCCGGCAGCAGCACGACATGGGTCCAGCAGGCGTACTGCAGGTCGCCGCCCTGGAGCAGGCCCTCCAGTGCGCGACGCGCGGCGGACAGGTTGTCCTCGAGCGGGTCGAACCAGTGGCCGGTAAAGACCGCATACATCAACTGCATCTGCCAGATGTCCGGTTCGTAGCCGCGTGCGTGACCGACTTGGAGAAGGCGCCGCATGATGCGGTGCCCGGTGCGGTAGTCGTGCCTGAGGGCCGTGGTCAGGACGGAGGCGTGGCTGGTCGGGCCGATCAGGGCGGGATCCGGTCCGTCCCGTGCCCACATCTCCAGCGCCGTCGCGGTCAGCCAGGCCATCATCGGCCGGTCGCAGAGGAACGCCGCGGGGATGAGCCGGTTGATGAGCTTGATGATGCCCAGTCGCGAACGGTCGGTGCCCTCCGGGCGGCACAGGTCGTCGGATGCGTTGGACTGGTCGATCCACCGGTAGACCGCGTCGAGTCTTCGGTCGATCTCCGCGTCGAGGCGCTCCCGGTCCGGCACGGCGAAACCGACCTCGCGCAGCTGGTCCACGCCGAGCCGGACCGCCTCCTCGGCGCGGCCCCGGTTGGTCAGGCTGATCACCTGCAGCACGGTGGCCGCCGTGCGCTGCGCCGGGCGGGTGCACAGCCGACTGACGTTCCGGTATTCCTCGTCCGCCTCCTCCAACCGGCCCAGGCTGTACAGGGCGGCGTGCCGGCCGGTGCGGACCTCGATCAGCTGGTCGGTGTCGGTCGGGTCGACCAGCGGCACCGCCGCGGTCAGGAACCGCTCCACCAGCGGATGGTTGCTCAGCAGCCGCGCCTGCTCGGCGGCCTGCTGGAACAGCCCGGCCACCAGCCGCTGCTCGGCGTCGTCCCGCACCACGTCGACCACGTGCAGGTACTGCTCGGCCGCGACCGCGAAGTACTCGCCCCGCTCGGCCAGCCGCCGGGCCAGCCGCAGTCGCAGGCCACGCCGCCGCCGCGGGCTGAGGGCGCCCAGCACGGACTCCCATGTCCGGTCGTGGTGGAACCGCACCCCCTGCCCGCCGCCAGGCTCGAGCACCAGCAGGCCGGCGGCGAACGCCGGGCCCAGCCGGTGCTCGACATCCTCCGTGGCCAGCCCCGCCGCGACCTCCAACAGGTCGAGCTCCACCCGGCCCGCCAGACACGCCATCACCGCCAACACCTGCCTGGTCGCCGACGGCAGCCCGGCCACCCGAGCGGCCAGCATCCCGGCCACATCCACCCGCCCGAGCCGGCGATCCAGCACCGCCCGATCCCATCGCCACCCGCCGACGCCAGCGACGAGCAGACCGTCGTGGCGTAAGGAGTTCAGCAGCTCCTGCGTGTCATACGGATTGCCACCGGCCGACGGCGCGATCATCCGCGCCAGCTCCGCGGCGGCCTCAGGCGCGACGCGCACCAGGTCTGCAACCATGGCCATCTGGCCGTCCGGGGTCAGGTTGCCCAGCCGCACGATGCGCGGACCGGCCGGCTGGCGCTGCCAGCGGGCGAGCATCGGCGTCATCGGATGAGCCGGGTCGACCTCCTTGTCCCGGTAGGCGCCGACCAGCAGCAGTCCCTCGACCTGTTCGGCGCCGCTGAGGATCAGATCGACGAAGCCCAGCGGAGTCCGCCCGGCCCACTGCAGGTCGTCGACGAAGAACACCACCGGCCGTTTCCTGGAGGCGACGGCGCGCAGGACCTCGACTCCGTTGCGCAGCGCTCGCACCTGCGCGGTCATCGGATCGCCCGGATCCGGGGGGACCTTCAGCAGCGCCGCCAGCTCCGGCACGGTGGCGGTCGCCAGCCCGGCGCTGGGTCCCAACGCCAGCAGTATCCGCTCCCGCACCTCGGCCAGGTATTGCTCGGGCTCGGCCAGCAACAGCCGGCCCAGCGCCCGGAACGCCTGCCAGCCCCCGTCGTACTCCTGGTCACGGCGATACTGGTCGAACTTGCCCGCCACGAACCAGCCGTCGGCACCGGCCACGATCGGCCGCAGTTCGTTGACCAGCGCCGTCTTGCCCACCCCCGGCGCACCGCCGACGAGCAGCCCGCGGCAGCGACCCTCCATCGCCTCGGCGAACGCCACGCCCAGCTCGCGGATCTCCTGGTCACGCCCGGCCAACCGGGATGGCGTCAGTGGCCGTGCGGGGAAATCGTGCTCGCCTGGATGCACCAAGAAGGCGCCACGACGTACCAAGGTGAGATCGTGCACCAGTCCGTCGGCGCTCTGGTAGCGATCGTCCGGCTCCTTCTCCAGCAGATGCATGATGATCGCCGACAGGCCGGCCGGCACCGCCGGGTTCACGGCCGACGGCGGCGCCGGCACCCGCGTCAGATGGTCGTGAATGACCTGAACAGGATCACCGGCACCGAACGGCGGCGCCCCGGTGGCCAGCTCGTACAGCGTCGCCCCGAGCGCGTACAGATCGGCCCGCTGGTCGACGTGACAACCAGTCCGGCCAGTCTGCTCCGGCGCCAAATACGGCACCGTTCCCACGATCTCGCTGTGATGTACGAATTCCGGCTGAACCACCGCGAACGTGGTGGCCAGCGAGAAATCGACCAGGCATGGCGCTCCCCCGCCATCAGTCATCACGATGTTCGCCGGATTGACGTCCCGATGCGCCACCCCCCGCCGGTGCATCTCCGCCATCGCCCGCCCCAGCGACCCGGCCAGTCCGACCAGCTCGACCGGATCCAGCGGAGTAGTCCGCTCGGACAGCGCCACACCGCCGACATCGGCCAGCAGGATCGAGTCCGGGGACGACGGCAGCCCGGTCGCCAACTGCGTGACTCCCTCGACACCGGACAGCTGACCGAGGATCTCCACCTCATGCCGCTGCCGCCGCCGCGCGCCGGGCCCCAGCAGCTCCTTGCGGATCACGCTTCCGCCCGGGAACGTCAGCCGAACGACCCGGGTCCGCTCCGTCTCATGGAGCACCGTCACCCGCGCAGCCAGCAACGGATCCCGGCCCGGCACCGTTGCCCGCTCGTCCATCTACCAGCCCCACACCACGCCACGCCGAGCTCATCTCGCGTGCCCGGACTCTGCCCAGGTTCTGCCCAGACCACGCCCCTGGCAATGGGACGGACCAGACACACCTGCGCGGATGTGGCCCTCAGAGCGTCCGCTCCCCGCGGGCGATCGCGGCCGCGTCCGCGAAGACAGCCGGCGCCATCGGGGCGAACTGGCCGCCGGCCGGGTCGCCGGCCCGGGGCGCCTGGGCGTGGTGGCCTTCCAGGATGCAGCCGAGCTTGAACAGCGACAGCACCTCGTAGAACCGGAGGTCCGCGAGGTCGAGGCTGGTCCGGTCGGCGTAGCGGGCGGCCAGCTGGGCGCGGGTGGCAAGGCCCGTCCGGTCGGCGATGTCGGAGGATCCGAGGAAGGTGGGCGGTTCGCCCGGCTCGTCCCAGCGGGCCAGCAGGTGGCCCAGGTCCAGGAGCGGGTCGCCGATCGTCGCGGTGTCCCAGTCGACGATCGCGGCCAGCCGCGCCGGCGCGTCGTGCGCGAACATCACGTTGAACAGGCTGTAGTCGCCATGCATGATCGCGATCGGCCCGGTGGCGGGCTGGTGGGCGCGCAGCCACGGGGCGAGGACGTCGGTGGCGTCGGGCAACGGCCGGGTCTGGTAGGTACCCAGCTGCCACAGCCAGCGGTCGACCTGCCGGTCGAGGAAGCCGTCGGGCCTGCCGAAGCCGTCGAGCCCTGCCGCCCGCCAGTCGACGGACGCGAGCTCGGCGAGCGCGTCGACCGCTTCCACGCCCAGGGCGCGACGGACCTCGGGGGCGCGGTCGAAGGGGGCGGGCAGGTCGCCCGTCGGGGTGAAGCCGTCGACACGCTCCATGAGGATGAACCGCGCGCCGATGACGTCCGGGTCGGGGCACGTCGCCACCAGCGGCGGGTGCCGGACGGGGGTGTCGGCGAGGGCGCCGAGCAGGGTCGCCTCCCGCAGGGTGTTGCCGGCGCTGCTGGTGATCCGGGCCGCGGGCGCCCGGCGCAGCACGAGCGTCCGCCCGCCCCAGTCCAGCGCGAACAGGGCATTGGCGATGCCGGTGGCCTCACCCAGCCGGGCGAGGCGCGCCGGGCCGCCGCCCGGCAGCAGGGTCTCCAGCCAGGCTTCCAGCCGCGGCAGGTCGACGAGCGGGGCGGCCGGCCGTTCCGGGGCCGCCGCGGCCGCGGCCGGCGTGGCGTCCGCGCCCATCAGAGCAGGTCCCCGCCGGCGGCGGCGGCCGTGGTGCCGTCGCGTTCGAACGCCCGCAGCACGCCCCGGCCGATCATCCAGCGGTGGACCTCGTCGGGGCCATCCACCAGCCGCTGCTGGCGGGCCTCGGCGTACCACTCGGCGAGCGGGGTGTCGAGGGTGTATCCGAGGGAGCCGTGGAGCTGCAGGGCGGTGTCGACGACGTGGTGCAGCATGTGCGCGATGTAGTTCTTCGCGATCGCGTTCTCCTGCCGCAGGTCCTGGCCGCGTTCCATCTTCGCGGCGATGTGCAGGACCATCAGCCGGCTCAGGTAGAGCCGCTCGGCGCAGTCCGCGAGCATCCACTGGACGCCCTGCCGGTCGGCGAGGGGCGCGCCGAACGTCTCCCGCGACAGCGCCCGGCCCGCGGCCAGGTCGAGGGCGGCCTGCGCCTTGGCGATGCTCCACATCCCGTGCCGCAGCCGGCCGTAGCCCAGCCGGTGCTGGCCCATGGCGAAGCCGCGCCCGACGCCGCCGAGCACGTTCGCGTGCGGCACCACGAGGTTGTCGATCCGGACCTCCGCGTGGCCGCTGGTCACCTCGTCCTCGAACCGGGGGCGCAGCGGCTCGTCCATCGTCGGGATGTTGCGCAGGATCCGGTAGCCGGGGTTCGGCAGCTCGACGAGGAACGTCGTGAACTGCTCACGGCGCGGGCCCTGCTCGCTGGTGCGGGCCATGACGAGCGCGAGCTGCGAGATCGACGCGTTGCTGCTGAACCACTTCTCGCCGCCCAGCACCCAGTGGTCGCCGTCGCGGACAGCGGAGGTGCGCAGGCCGGTCGCATCCGCGCCGGCGGCCCGCTCCGTCATCGAGAAGCAGATCCGCAGGTCGCCGGCGACGAGCGGGCGCAGGTAGCGCTCCTTCTGCTCCTGGGTGCCGTGCTCGATGAGGGTGAGCATCGTGGCGTCCTGCGGGCCCATGCAGTTCAGCGCCCACGCGCCCAGGTACGTGAAGGAGCGGCCCACCTCGATCTGGACGAGCGCGTTCGCCAGCGGGCCGAGGCCCATGCCGCCCCACTCCACCGGAACGAAGGGACACCACAGGCCGTCGGCCCGGGCCTTCGCCTGCAGCTCGGCGACAATGTCGAAGTAGGGCTCCCGGCCGACGCGCGCCTCGGCCGGCAGAACGTGGGTGTCGAGGAAGTCGGCGGCCCTGGCGCGCACGGCCTGGGCCTCCTCGGGAATGGCGAAGTCGACCACGGTTGCTCTCCTTTCGCCGGCCCGACCCGCGCCGGTCGACGGCGGTGGCGGTCCGGCCTGGCGGCTGGTCTGGCTAGCTGGTCTGCCGGTATGCGCCGCCGTCGACGCGGATGAGGGTGCCGCTGACCCATGCGGAGGCGGGGCTCGCGAGCCACAGGGCGGTGCCGACGAAGTCGTCGGCGGTACCGGCGCGGCCGAGGGTGGTGGCGCGCGCCGCCTGCTCGCGGCGCTCGGGGGTCCAGGCGTCGGCGATGTCGGTGAGCACGGCGCCGGGCAGGATGCCGTTCGAGCGCACCGCCGGCCCGTAGGCCTCCGCCAGCCCGATGGTCAGCGCGTTGAGGCCCGCCTTGGCGCAGGCGTAGACGAGCTCGTCGGCGCCGGGGCGCAGCGAGCCGATCGTCGAGACGTTGATGATGCTGCCGCCGCCGGCGGCCGCCATCCGGGCACCGGCGAGCGCGCCGAGCCGGAACGGCCCCTTGAGGTTGACCCCGACGACTTTGTCGAAGTAGTCCTCCGTGACGCTGGGAAGGTCCGGGTAGAGCGGGGACATCCCGGCGTTGTTGACCAGGACGTCGCAGCGGCCGAACGCGGCGTAGACCTCGTCGACCAGGCGGTCGCAGTCCGCCCAGCGCCCGACGTGGCAGCCAAGAGGAACCGCCCGGCGGCCGGTCTCCTTCGCGATCCGCTCGGCGGCGGCCTGGCAGGCGTCCAGTTTGCGGCTCGCGACGACGATGTCGGCGCCGGCGGCGGCGAAGCCGCGGGCGACGGCGTAACCGATCCCGCGGCTGCCGCCGGTCACCACCGCGACCCGGCCTTCCAGGTCGAACAGTTCCGCCAGACCCACCGTCGCCTCCCCTCGCGGCGCACCAGTCGCGTCGCTCATGGCAGAGTCTGCCACGATGGCATTCGCTGCCACCACCTGAGAGGATTGTCCGGACAGGCCCTACGGCGATGCGGAGACGGCCATGAAGATCGAAGGCAGCCGGATCGTGGTGACGGGCGCGGCGCACGGCATAGGCCGCGGCCTCGTCGAGGCGTTCCTGGCGCACGGCGCCCGGTCGGTGGTCGTCAGCGACCTGGACACCGAGGCCGTCTCGGCGATGTCCGAGACGCTCGGCGTCCCCGGGCGTCCGTGCGACGTCGGCGATCAGGCGGCACTGACGGCGTTCATCGACTGGGCCGAACAGACTGCCGGGCCGACGGACCTGTTCTGCGGCAACCCGGCGGTGTTCGGCGGGCCGGAGGGCGGCAACCTGCAGACCAGCGCGGCGACCTGGGACCGGTCGTGGCGGGTCAACGTGCTCGCCCACGTCTGGGCCGCGCAGTGCCTGGTGCCCCGGATGCTGCGCCGCGGCGGCGGCTACTTCCTGCAGACGCTCTCTGCGGCGGCACTGATCACCGGACCCTCGGAGCTGGCCTACACCGTCACCAAGCACGCCGCGCTGGGCTTCGCTGAGTGGCTGACAATCAACTACTCGGACAAGGGCATCCGGGTGTCGTGCCTGTGCCCGACCGCGGTCGAGACGCGCACCGTCAGCGGCGCCGACCTCCCGGGGATCGGCCTGGTGCAGACACCGGCCGAGGTCGCCGAGATCACCGTCGCGGGGCTCGCGGCCGAGAACTTCCTGATCCTGCCGAACCCACAGGTGGGCTCGTCGTTCCGGAACAAGGCGACCGACTACGACCGCTGGCTCACCTACACCACGGGCCGCCTCGGCGACCTGCGTCCGCCGTCGCCGTTCATCGACTGACCGGCGACGACGCGGGACGACGGTATGAGCGGGATACTGGCGGGCTGGGCGCGGTCGACGGCGATTGCTGATCATCGCCGCTAGGCTGGATCGGTGGCGGCGATGAGGCAGGACAGGGTGACCTCCTCGTGGGAGCGGCCGGGGCTGCTACGTGACGGCCGGTCGGTGCTCGTCCGGCCGATCCACGTGGACGACGCCGAAGCCCTGACCGCGTTCGGCAACCGGCTCTCCCGCCGGACGATCTCCTACCGGCTGCTCGGCCCGGTGGTGCGGATCAGCGACGGGACCCTGCGCGCCTGGGCCGACGTCGACCAGGTCGACCACATCGCGCTCGTCGCCTTCCTGGGCGCCCGGCTCATCGGCGGAGCCCGTTGCCTGCGCGCGCCGGAGGAGCCCGACCAGGGCGAGGCCACGTTCACCATCGAGGACGACTTCCAGGGGCTCGGCCTCGGCGCGCTGCTGCTCGAACGGCTCGCCCAGGCGGCCCGCGCCCGCGGCGTCACGACCATGACCGCGGACGTGCTCGCCGACAACACTCGCATGCTGCGTGCTTTCGCGGGCTCCGGGTACCGGACCGAGACGGTCTGGGACGGGTCGGTCGTGCACGTGACGATGGCGACGGATCCGGGCGCCCAGACCGTGGCCCGTTCCGACCGGCGGGAGCACGTCGCGGTCCGCTCGTCGCTGCGGCCACTCCTGCGACCCCGCTCGATCGCCGTCGTCGGCGCCGGACGACGGCCGGAGACGATCGGCCACGAGATCCTGCGCAACCTGGTCGCCCACGGCTTCGGCGGGCCCGTCCACCCCGTCAATCCCCATGCCGACCAGATCGCGGGCGTCCCGGCGTTCCCGAGCCTGCGCGACCTGCCGGAGCCTGTGGACCTCGTCATCGTCGCCGTGCCCGCCGAGGGCGTGGAGGAGGTCGTGCGGGAGGCCTCGACCGTCGGCGCGGGCGCGGTGGTCGTGGTGTCGACGGGGTTCGGCGAGACGGGGCCCGCCGGCCTGGCCCGGGAGCGACGCCTCGTCCAGGCCGCCCGGGCAGCCGGGATGCGCCTGGTCGGGCCGAACTGCATGGGCCTGGTGAGCCGGATCGAGGACCGGACCGTGTTCGCCACGTTCGCGCCGCGTCTCCCGCCGCCCGGCGCGGTGTCGATGTCGAGCCGGTCCGGGCCGCTCGGGCTCGCGGTGCTGACGCACGCCGAGCAGCTCGGCCTCGGCTTCGCCAGCTTCGTGTCGATCGGCAACGCCGCGGACGTCTCCACCAACGACCTGTTGCAGTGGTGGGAGGAGGACCCGGCGACCGGGGTGATCCTGCTGCACCTCGACCGGTTCGGGAACCCTCGCAAGTTCGCCCGCGTCGCCCGGCGGATCGCCGCCCGCAAGCCCATCGTCGCGGTGCACGCTGGCGTGCCGACGCTGTCGGGCCGGGCCAGCGGCGCGACGCGGGACGCCCGGCCGGTCACCGGCGCCGACACCGCGCTGGACGCGTTGTTCCAGCAGTCGGGAATCATCAGGACCCGTTCGCTGGGCGCGATGTTCGACGTCGCGCTGCTGCTCGCGAACCAGCCGGTGCCCGGCGGCAACCGGGTCGCGATCGTCACGAACGCGGGTGGCCCTGGCGCCCTGACCGCCGACGCGTGCCGGGCGAGCGGGTTGGTCGTCGCCGAGCACGCTGGGGCGGACCTCGGCCCGACCGCGACGGCCGCCGACTACCAGACGAGCCTCACAGCGGCGCTCGCCGACCCGGCGGTGGACGCGGCGATCGTCCTGTACGTCCCACCGCTGGTCCGGCACGTCACCGAGGTCGCCGCGGCCATCGCCTCGGCGGCCGCGGCGGCGCCCGACAAGCCGGTCGTGACGAGCTTCCTGTCCGCGTCGGGGCTGCCCTCGCTGCTGCGCCGCGAGGGACGGGCGATCCCCAGCTACGTGTTTCCCGAGGCGGCGGCCACCGCGCTCGGCGCGGCCGCGGCCTACGGCGCGTGGCGGCGCAGCCCGGCCGGCGTCGTGATCACTCCGCGCGATCCGGACCGCGCGGCGGCCCGGGCGCTGCTCGACGACCAGCCGGCGGGTCCTGTCGGTCCCGACGCCGTCCGGGCGCTGCTGCGCGGCTACGGCATTCCAGTCCCGGTCTCCGGACGCGCCGCCGCCGGACAACCCGCCGCCGGGCAATTGGCCGCCGGGCAACCGGCCGCGGGCGAGGAGCCGGGCGCCGTGGACGTCGCGGTCGGCGTGACGACCGACCCGGTCTTCGGCCCGGTGGTGACCCTCGCGCTCGCCGGCGACTACGCGGATCTGGTCGGCGACGTGGCGCTGCGCGTCACCCCGCTGTCCAGCCGGGACGCACCGGAGATGACACGGTCGCTACGTGCCTTCCCGCTGCTGGACGGCTGGCGGGGAGCGCCGCGGTGCGATGTCGCCGCGCTGGAGGACGTGCTGCTGCGGGTGTCGGCGCTGGTCGAGGACCTGCCGCGGGTCACCGACCTGGCGATCCGGCCGCTGCGGGTGTTCCCCGAGGGCGGCGGCGTGGCCGTACTGGAGGCTCGCCTCACTCTCGCGTCGCCGGACGGCGCGGCATCTGGCGACGCGGCATCCGGCGACACGGCGAGCTGACGGCCGCCGAGCCCGGCCGCGCGGCGGCGGCCGAACCGCGCGCGGCCGCCGACGGGTGGGTCACTGGACCTCGCGACCGCCGCCGAGCATGAGGGTCGCCCCCGTCAGGTAGGACATGTCGTCGCTGACGAGCGCGGCCACCGCCCGGCCGATGTCGGTCTCGGGGTCGCCGAACCGGCCCAGCGGGATCTCCCGCATCACCATCGCGAAGCGCTCGGGGTTGGCCTCGCGATACTCCTCGGCGGCGGGCGACGTCGCGGTCGGGCAGATGACGTTCACGCGGATGCCGTAGCGGCCCCACTCGCGGGCCGCGACCCGGGACAGGCCGCGGATGGCCTCCTTGGCCATCGCGTAGGAGCCGAAGGTGGTGTCGCCGCGGACGCCCGTGGACGAGCCGAAGTTCACGATGCTGCCGCCGCGTTCCTTCAGGTGCGGCAGGCAGGCCTGCATGCAGTAGAGCGTGCCCAGAGCGCCGCTGCGCCAGGCGAGCTCGACGTCGGCGTCCGTGGTCTGCTCGAGCCGGACCTGGACCGAGGACTGCGCGTTGTTGACCAGGATGTCCAGCGCGCCGAACTCGGCGACCGTCGCCGCGGCCATCCGGTCGGCGTCGGCCCGCACGCCGACGTCACCCGTGACCGCGAGCGCGCGGGCGCGGGCGCCCAGGTCGACCAGTTCCTTCACCACGGTGTCGAGGGGTTCGGCCCGCCGGCCGGACACGGCCACGCGGGCGCCCTCCCGGGCGAGCGCATGCGCGATGCCCCGTCCGACGCCCTGGCCGGCGCCCGTCACCAGCGCGACCTGGCCATCCAGTCGTCCCATGCTCGCCACCCCACCTCTTCAAATAGCTAACTTCTCACTATAATTATAGGATGTGACGTGGAGCGCAACAGAGCAGGGAGGCGCCGCATGACCGCTGGCACGGCCACCGGGCCGGTCGACGACGAGGAGGTGCTGCTGGCCTACCCGGACGTACGGCTGGACCGCCTCAATGCCCGGTTCTACGCCGGTCTGCTGCGTCATGAACTGCTGGCGACCCGCTGCGGGGACTGCGGGAACTGGGCGGCCCAGCAGCGCCCGCTCTGCCCGGCCTGCTGGTCGACGAACGTCACCCCGGCGCCGGTGTCCGGGCGCGGGACCGTCCACACGCTCACGCTGCTGCACCAGGGGCCGCCGGCGCCGGACGTCGACTACACGAGGCCGTGGCCGCTGGCCGCCGTCGAGCTTGCCGAGCAGCCGGGCCTGCGGTTCGCCGCCACGATCGTCGACTGCCCGCCCGAGCGGCTCGCCGTCGGCCTGCCCGTCGAGCTGACCTGGATCACCCGCACTGGCGCGCCCTGGTACGCGTTCCGGCCGGCGGCGCCGAGCACGGAGGTACACCAGTGAGCGCGCGCAACCGAGCCAAGGACAAGGTCGCCATCGCCGGGGTCGGCCTGTCGCCGTACGCCCGCGACCGCGGCGCCACGACGGAGCTTTCGATGGTGCTCGAGGCCGCCACGGCGGCAGTCCGCGACGCGGGCCTGACCGGCGCCGACATCGACGGAGTCGTCGGCGGCGGCCTGCTGACCGGGGGGATCGACCCGTCGACGGTCGTGTCGGCCCTGGGCCTCGACGAGGTCACCTACTGGGCGCAGGTGCGCCCGCCCATCATGAACCACCTGCTCGCGGCGATCGGCGCGGTCTGCTCCGGCGCCGCCGAGACCGTCCTCGTCTACCACTCGATGTACCGGGTGAGCGGGAACTCCCGCGGCGCGGGCGCCGACCCGTTCCGCCGCCGCGCCGCGTTCGGCCTGCCGGACGGCCGGGCCGCCACCGGCGAGGGCCACACCGACGGCGAGCCCTACGGGATGTTCGGCTCGATCGGCTACGCGGCCTGGGCGGGCCGCTACCTCGCCGAGTTCGGCCGCACCCGCGAGGACCTCGGCCTGGTCGCGCTCAACGCGCGGGCGAACGGCGCCCGCAACCCGAACGCGGTCATGCGGGCACCGCTGACCATGGACGAGTACCTCGTCGGCCGGATGATCCGCGAACCGCTGTGCCTGTTCGACATGGACGTGCCGGTCGACGGCGCGGACGCCTTCGTCGTCACCACCACCGAGCGCGCCCGCGACCTGGTGACGCCACCCGTGCTCGTGCACGCGGCGAGCATGGGCATGACCCGCCATCCCGAGGAGCACCTTGCCGAGGACCTGTCCGTCACCGGGCAGGCGGTCGTCGCCCGTGACCTGCGAGCCAAGAGCGACCTGTGGATCGAGGACGCCGACCTGTTCCTCCCCTACGACGGCTTCTCGTTCCTGACGCTGCGCTGCCTGGAGACCTACGGCTGGTGCAAGCCGGGCGAGGCCGGCGACTTCCTGCGCGCCCACCGCGCCGACGACACCGGACGGGTCCTCATCGACGGCAGGGTGCCCATCAACCCGCACGGCGGCAGCCTCTCCGAGGGCGGATCGCAGGCCGCCGGCCACGTCCGCGAGGCCGTCACCCAGCTACGCGGCATCGCCGGGGAGCGCCAGGTGCCGGACGCGCGGGTGGCGTTCCTGACGCCCGGCGGCCTGTTCTTCAACGCTCAGGGGCTCGTCCTGCGCACCGACGACTGAACACTCGTGCACGGCCCACCCAGCCGGCCCGGCCGACCCACGATCATCGACCGTCCTCCCGAGCCACCGTCCGCCCGAGCGCCGGCTTCCTTCTCCAGGAGAAGATCGACATGCCTGTGTACCGCCAGACCTTCGGCGACGTCCTGCGCGACCACGCCCGCGCCTTCCCGGACCAGGTCGCCCTGGTCGACGGCGAGACGCGGCTGACCTGGCCGGAGCTCGACAGCCGGGTCAACCGGCTGGCCGACGCGCTGCGCGCGACCGGCACCGGGGAGGGCGACCGGATCCTGTGGCTCGGCCAGAACTCCGCGCGCGTGTACGAGCTGCTGGCGGCGGCGGCGAAGATCGGCGCGATGGTGTGCCCCGGTTACTGGCGCTGGTCGGTCGACGAGATGGCCTTCGCGATCGAGGACTTCTCCCCCACGGTCGTGGTCTGGCAGGACGAGGAGATCGGCGCGACGGTCCGGGAGGCGCGCGCGCAGGTCGGCGACCGGCACAAGGCGCTGTGGCTCCAGCACGACGCCGACGGGCCGGACGCCTACGAGGCGTTCCTCACCGGCGGAGCCGACACCGACCCGGAGACCAAGGTCTCCCCCGACGCCGCCCTGCTGGTCATCTACACGGCCGCCATCTCCGGCCGCCAGTGCGGCTCCATGCTGTCGCACACCAACCTGATCGGCATGGGGATGACGACGGCCTGGGCCGGCGACATCGGCGCCGAGACCGTCTTCCTCAACTCGGGCCCGATGTTCCACATCGGCAACTTCCAGTACTTCGGCGTCTCCACGTTCCTGTTCGGCGGCACGAACGTCGTGCTGCCCCGCGTCGCCGCCGCCGAGGTGCTGCGCCTGCTCGCTGAGGAGCGCTGCACCCATGCCTACCTCATGCCCGCCACGATCGCCGAGGTCGTCGCCCTGCAGGCGGCCGAGCCACGGGACCTGTCCTCGCTGCGAGCGACGTTCGCGGCCCCGCTGTGGAACGGGGTGGTCGAGACCGACCAGAGCCGGTTCGCCCGGATGGGCGGCGGCATGGGGCAGGGCTACGGGCAGACGGAGCTGGCCGGCATGAACCTGCTGCGCTCCTATGGCAACGGCGGGGCGAACGCCGGTCGGCCCTCCCCGCTGCTGCAGGTGCGCCTCCTCGACCCGGACGGGCGTGAGGTGCCCGTCGGGGAGGTCGGCGAGATCTGCGCCCGCGGCGACCTGGTGAACCTCGGCTACTGGAACCGTCCCGAGGTGAACGCCCGCCGCTGGGCGCACGGCTGGTGGCACACCAGCGACGCCGGGCGGCGCGAGGCGGACGGCAGCATCACGTTCGTCGGCACGCTCACCCGCATGATCAAGTCAGGCGCGGAGAACATCTTCCCCGCCGAGGTGGAGCGCGCGCTCGAGGCCCACCCGGCGGTCCGGGAGGCGGCCGTCATCGGCGTCCCGAACGAGCGTTGGCTGCAGGACGTCAAGGCCGTCATCGCGCTCGCCGACGGCGCCGCCGCGGACGCCGCCGAGCTGATCGAACACTGCCGCGCGCTGATCGCGACCTACAAGAAGCCCAAGACGGTCGAGTTCGTCGACGCGCTCCCCCGGGCCGGCGGCGCGGTCGACTACGACGCCCTCGACGAACGCTTCGGCGGCGGCGGCTACCCGGGCGGCAGCCACCTCGGCGCGGGCCACTGACCGCGCGCCCCACAACGTCGTGTGCCCGGCCCAGGCACTCCGGGGCCAGGCACAGGCACTCCGAGTGCCTCGCTTCGCTCCGTCGGGTGCGAGCTACCGCCTTGCGTTCGTCCGGACGTGGATTCGAGCCCCGCCCGCCCCACTACGGAGCGCAACAAGCCCCCGACCTGGTCAAATAGGTTTGACCTATGAGTCGGAATGGTGCGCGAGATGTCATCGTTGCAGGTCAGAACACATGATCAACCGGTTCGTACAATGCCAGACTTCCTGGGACTGCCGGCCTGTCGGTGACTGTCGGTGCGGGATCTGCTTCCTCTGGCATCCGCCGCCCCTCGCCAGCGCTGGCGGCAGGCTCGTCTGGATCACCACAGGCCTGGAGCCTTCAGCAGGTCGAACTGGTAGGAGGAACGTCGGGCGCGACGCTCCTACTGGAGCGGTGAGCATCACGACAAGCAGCCCAGTGGCGAACCGGGATCACTCATGCTGCCGGGGAATGTTAATAGGGCTCTCGCTGGATAACTCCGGCTGCACGACGGAGCGCCTGCCTCGCAGGCTCTCACTAGTCTGAATCGGAACCTTCCTCCACCGGTGGCAGGCGGTCTCCTGGCGAAAGCCCTCGAAAAGATTGGCGATGTCAAGGAGAGCTACCCGTCGGACCCACTTTCGGCCGCAGCGACCATGACCCTTTCGGCACCTGTTCGACATCGGCGAGCGTAAGTCCAGAATCAGCCCGCTTGGCCCGGTTTTCTGCTGGTGCTCCCTGCCTGCCCGCAGCGCGGAGATTGCCTCTTCTCGTTGCGCCGCAGTCATCGGCACGGTCTCGATCTACGCGACCACCGGCCGGCCGGAGGATGCCGGCGAGCTGCTCGGCGTCGGCAGCGGACAGCGGTGCGCGGGCCGCGGCGGCCGTGACCTTTTCGGTATGGCGCGCTGACCAGAAGGTGGCCAGCTGTCATTACGACCCCTGAGGAGAGTCCTTCATCTCGGCAGCGATGGCGCGATCGCCCGGTGTGGTCTCGTCGCCGGTCGCCGTCCACGCGGCGAGCAGTTGCAGTCCGTCGTGGGACGGGGACTGGGGCGGGGCGGAGTAGGTCAGGATGGACAGGTCGGGGTCTGAGGGCAGTGTCAGGATCTCGTAGGTGAGGTCGAGACGCCCGACGACGGGGTGGTTGATCTTCTTCGTTCCGCCGCGGTGGTTGAACACGTCGTGGGAGCCCCACCAGGTGCGGAAGCGGTCGTTGCGGGTGACGAGCTCGCCGATGAGGTCGGTGAGGTCTTTGTCGTAGGGGTCGCGTCCTGCCGCGGCTCGTAGAGCGCCGACCACTTCGGTGGCCTGTACTTCCCAGTCCACCCAGAAGTCGTGGGCGCGGGTGTCGAGGAAGACGAATCGGGCGTGGTTGGGCGGGTGGGTGGGGTCGTCGAACAGGGGGTCGTACAGGGTGCGGCCCATCCGGTTGGTCATGACCAGGTCCATGCGGCCGTTGACCACGCACGCGGGCAGGTCGCTGAGACCCTCGACGATGGCGCGGATGCTCTCGCGTATCTTGACCTGCCGTGGCCGGCGCTTCGGGGTTCCGCGGCCGGCTCTCGCGACGCGGGCCAGGGCGAACAGGTGCTGGCGCTCGTCGTCGGCCAGGCGTAGGGCGCGGGCGAGGGCGGACAGGACGCTGTCGGAGGCACCGGTGAGGTCGCCGCGTTCGAGGCGTGTGTAGTAGTCCACCGAGACACCGGCCAGCTGGGCGACCTCGTCGCGGCGCAGTCCCGGCACCCGGCGCAGGCCACCGTAGGTGGGCAGGCCGACCTGCTCGGGGGTGATCCGCGCCCGCCGGCTGGCCAGGAAACTGCGCACCTGTTCGCGGTTGTCCATACCTCGACGGTAGGCGTCCGGCGTGCAGGGTGGCTGGCCCTGACAGAACCTCCCACCCCTGCCCGGGTCTACCTAGCCTCGTAACTGTCCCGCTCGCCACGGCTGCTCGCCGGGGCCGGCCGCCACGACGAGCCATCGCCTCGCAGACGCGATCACAGGCTGGGGCAGACCATCAAGGAGAGGAAGCCGCCATGCAGTACACCCGTCTGGGCAGCTCCGGGCTGAAGGTCAGCCGGGTCGCGCTGGGATGTATGAGCTTCGGGGACACCTCGCGGATGTCCTGGGCGCTCGACGACGCCGGCGCCGAGCCGATCTTCCGCCAGGCCGTGGACGCCGGGATCACCTTCTGGGACACCGCCAATATCTACGGGCACGGAACGTCGGAGGAGATCGTCGGCCGCGCGATCACGAAGTACACCCGCCGCGACGACGTCGTCCTGGCCACCAAGCTGTTCTCGAAGATGCATGAGGGTCCCGGCGGGGCGGGACTGTCACGTAAGGCGGTCATGGAGCAGATCGACGCCTCCCTGAAGCGTCTCGGCACCGACTACGTCGACCTCTACCAGATCCACCGCTTCGACCCTGAGACTCCGGTCGAGGAGACGATGGAAGCCCTGCACGACCTCGTCAGGGCCGGCAAGGTCCGCTACCTGGGTGCGTCGTCGATGTGGGCGTGGCAGTTCGCGACGATGCAGCACGCGGCGCGGACCCACGGGTGGACGCCGTTCATCAGCATGCAGGACCAGTACAGCCTCCTCGCACGGGAAGAGGAGCGGGAGATGTTCGGCCTCCTCGCCGACCAGGGTGTGGGGTCCATCCCGTGGAGCCCGCTGGCGGGTGGCCGGGTCGCTCGCCCGTGGGGGCAGAAGGACACCGTGCGTGCCAAGGCGAACCCTGACGTGGACATGTTCGGTCGCCCGCTGGTCTTCGACAGCGACCAGGCCATCGTCGACGCCGTAGCCCAGATCGCCGAGGCCCGCGGCATCTCGATGGCGCAGATCGCGCTGGCCTGGGTCCTGAAGAACCCGGTGGTCTCCGCGCCCATCGTCGGCGCCACCAAGAGCCATCACCTCAGCGACGCCGTCGCCGCCCTGGACGTAACGCTCACCGACGACGAGATCGCCGCCCTCGAAGACCCCTACACACCGCGACTGCCGACCTACTTCTAGTCGCTGACATCCCGGGCGACCGCCGACGCACCCTCGTGACGAGGAGCACTGCATGAGCATGTCCACGGCCACGGCCACCGAGGTCGTCGTCGTCATCGGCGCCGGCTCGATGGGCCAGGCCATCGCCCGCCGCATCGGCGTCGGCAAGACCGTCCTGTTCGCAGACGTGAGTCTCGACGCCGCCGAAGCGGCCTCGACGGCCCTGACCACAGCCGGATATGCGACGGCTACCGCCCATGTCGACGTCTCCTCGCAGGACTCCGTCCGAGCCCTGGTCACGGCCGCCACCGACCTGGGCGAGGTCGTTCACCTCGTCCACACCGCCGGGCTGTCGCCCGCGCAGGCCACACCCGAGGCGATCATCCAGGTGGACCTCGTCGGCGTCGCCTACGCACTGGAGGAGTTCGGCGGCGTCATCGCCGAAGGCGGCTCCGGCATCGTCATCGCCAGCCAGGCCGGCCACATGATCCCGCCACTACCCGCCGAGCAGAACCAGGCGCTGGCCGCGACCCCCGCCTCGCAGCTCGCCGCGCTGCCGTTCCTGGCCGCCGATGTCCTTGCCAACTCCGGCATGGCTTATGCCATCGCCAAGCGCGCCAACGTTCTGCGGGTCCAGGCGGCCAGCGTGGTCTGGGGCGACCGGGGGGCACGGCTGAACTCCCTGAGCCCTGGCATCATCATGACCCCGCTCGCCCTCGATGAGTTCAACTCCCCCGCCGGCCCGGCCTACCAAGAGATGATCAAAACTTCGTCCGCCGGTCGTGTCGGCACCCCCGACGAGATCGCTGCCACCGCCGCCTTCCTCATGGGACGCGACGGGGCGTTCGTCACTGGTACCGACCTGCTCATCGACGGCGGCGTGATCGCCTCCATCGTCACCGGCCGCTACAGCCTGTCCCTCGGCTGATCCCAAAGCGATCGCGCGACGACTAGTACTACCGATCACGGCTCAGGAGGCTGCGTGACCTCTACGCTCCACCGCCGGCACCTCCTGCGAGCCGCCGCGCTAGGCGGCATCGCCACGGTCGGCCTCGGCCCCACGAGCTGCTCGCGGGACGACCCACAATCGACGACCTCCACCTCGGCGTCGACCTCCTCGGCCGCGAGACCAGCACTCACGCCGTCGGAGGCGACTGGGCGCGTCCTTCTCGCCTACTTCTCCAGAGCCGGGGAGAACTACTACTACGGCGGCAGGCGCACCCTCACCGTCGGCAACACCGAGAAGCTCGCCACCATGATCGCCGCGAACATCGACTGCGACGTCTACCGGATCGAAGCGGCCGACCCGTACTCGGACAGCTACGACCAAACCGTCGCCCGCAACGTTCAGGAACAGCGCAGCGACGCGCGCCCCGCCATCGCCCGACCACTGCCCGACGTCACCGGCTACGACACGATCCTGCTGGGCAGTCCGATCTGGAACGTACGACCACCGCGCATCATGCTCACCTTCCTCGCCAACCTCGACCTTCAGACCAAAGCCCTCATCCCGTTCACCACCTGCGCCATGAGCGGCCTGGGGCTCACGGCGCAGGAGTACACCGCCGCCGCTCCCCACGCACGCCTCGGCACCGGCCTGGCCGTGCAGGGCGAAAAGGTCGACAACGCGGGCGGCGACGTCGAGCGATGGGTGACGAACACGCTGCGAACCCGCTGAACGCTTCTGAGCGGTCCAGGCCCGGCCGCGCTGCCGCTGGCGAAGCGCGCCGGAGTGGCAGGTTCTGGCCTTACAGGTAATGACAGAACCTGCCTGCTTGCCGGTAGCGCACCTAGCGTAGGAGCCCTACAGGGGCAGCGTGATCCCGAGTTCCGGGCTCCGCGTCAGGGGCAGGGCTGATCCCGGAGCAGCCAGGATCCCCCCACCCTCAACGGCCTGCGGGCCGTGGACGAGGTCACCGCCGCGACGCGGCGTTGGCCACCTTCCCAGACCACCGCGGAGGACGCGATGACAGAACGGACGTGGCTGATCACCGGGGTCAACAGCGGTTTCGGCCGTGAGCTCACCGAGCAGCTCCTCGCCCGCGGCGATCGCGTCGTCGGCACCGTCCGCGACCCCGCCAAGGTGAAGGACCTGACCGACACCCACGGCGACGCCTTCCACGCCGAGGTCCTCGATGTCACCGACACCCCGGCGATCCACACGGTCGTCAACCGCGCGTTCGCTATCGCGGGGCGGCTCGACGTCGTCGTTTCCAACGCCGGCTACGGGCTGTTCGGCGCGGCCGAGGAACTCAGCGATGCCCAGATCGACCACATCATCGCGACCAACCTCACCGGCTCGATCCAGGTCATCCGCTCCGCGCTGCCCCACCTACGCGCTCAGGGCGGCGGGCGGATCATCCAGATCTCCTCCTACGGCGGGCAGGTCGCCTTCCCCGGAAACTCGCTCTACCACGCCACCAAATGGGGTATCGAAGGCTTCGCCGAGTCCGTCGCCCAGGAAGTAGCCGGCTTCGGGATCGGTGTGACGATCGTCGAGCCCGGCGGCGCGCGCACCGAGTTCCGGTACGGAAGCGCCCAGGTCGCCGACCTTCTGGACGTCTACGACGCCACCCCGGCGCATGGCTTCCTCGCGATGCTCGACCCGGCGAGCGCGCCCGCGGCCGGTGACCCGGCGCGGATGGCCGCCCGCATCATCGACAGCGTCGAGGTCGAACCCGCGCCCCTGCGCCTCGTCCTGGGGTCCCAGGCGCTCGACACGACCCTGGGGACCCTGCGCGCTCGCATGGACGGCTTCGAACGCCAGCGTGATCTCGCGGTTTCCACCGACCACGCGCCCGGCGAGTAACGCGAGCGATCCGCGCCCCGGTTGCCGCGTCGGAGGCAAACCCCGACGCGCACGATGCGTGGACGGCGTCAGAAGAGCTGAGAAGCCAGACCGGACCGAAGAGGAGCGAAGAGAGATGAAGAAGCGATTCCTGGGGACCAGCGGCCTGGAAGTCTCGGCAGTCGGCTTGGGCTGCATGAGCCTGCGCTCACGCGACGAGGCCCTACCCCTGATCCGCCGCGCGATCGAGTTGGGCGTGACGTTCTTCGACACTGCCGAGGTGTACGGCGGGCGTACCAACGAGGCGTTCCTCGGCGAGGCACTGCAGCCGGTGCGCAACCAGGTGAAGATCGCCACGAAGTTCGGGTTCAACCTCGAAGACGGCCGCCAGGCGGGCCTCAACAGCCGGCCCGAGCACATCCGCGAAGTTGTCGACGCCTCCCTGGCCCGGCTGCGCACCGACCACATCGACCTGCTCTACCAGCACCGCGTCGACCCGGATGTGCCGATCGAAGACGTCGCGGGAACCGTGAAGGAGCTGATCGAGGCGGGCAAGGTCGGCCACTTCGGCCTGTCCGAGGCCGGGGTCGAGGTCATCCGCCGCGCCCACACAGTGCAGCCGGTCACCGCCCTGCAAAGCGAGTACTCGCTGTGGTGGCGCGAGCCGGAAGCCGAGATCCTGCCGACCCTGACGGAGCTCGGCATCGGGTTCGTCCCCTACAGCCCACTCGGCAAGGGCTTCCTCACCGGAAACATCACCTCGGTCGCCGACATCTCCAGCGCGGACGACTTCCGGACGATCTTCCCCCGATTCACCCAGGACACGATCGAAGCCAGCCAGGGCCTGGTCCACCTGCTGCAGCGCATCGCGAGGCGCCACGGCGCGACCCCGGGACAGGTCGCGATCGCATGGATTCTCGCCGGCAACCCCTGGGCGGTGCCGATTCCCGGCACCCGCCGCATCGAACGGCTGGAGGAGAACGTCGGCGGCGCCACCGTCGCGCTCACCGACGAAGACCTCGCCGAGATCCAGCAGGCCGCCGACGCGTTCCAGCTCACCGGCGACCGCTACCCCGAAGCGATGCAGAAGCTCATCAACCGCTAAACCCGAGCCCGGCGGTCGAGCCAGCCAGCGAAGGCTGACCGACGCGTGACAGACCGACCTGGCCTTGCCCAAGGAGGCACGATGAGCACCTGGACCACCGAGGACCTCGACCGCATCGGCCGGGCCGAGGAACTGCGCCTCGCGTCCCTGCGCGCCGACAGCACGCTGCGCCGATACGTGACCATGTGGGTCGTCCGGGCCGGTGACGAGGTGTACGTCCGTTCGGCCTACGGTGCGGACAACCCGTGGTACCGCAGGGCGAAAGCCAGTGGCGCGGGCCGCATCCGCGCCGGCGATCTAGAACGCGACGTCTCGTTCGCCGACGCGGGAACGGACTCCGACACCCAGGCCGCCATTGACGCGGCCTACCACGCCAAATACGACCGATACGGCCCGGCGATCGTCGGATCGGTCACCGGGGACAAGGCCGCCGAAGTGACGATCCGGCTACTGCCACGGCCCTGACCGCAGCCAGAACCGCCCGCGCGTGAGCCCGTCGACGCAGCGCCAGAGCAAGGGCACACTGTCCTCCAGCCCACTCGCCGGCGGCCGATTGTCCGGCCGCCACTGGGCTGCGCCCAGACCGATTCGAAGTCACCGGCATGCAGGCGGTTAGCTCATCGCTTTGACCTCGCTCAGTTACGTCAGGCGTCAGGGGCGGCTGGGTGATTGACGAACCATTTGTTCTCCTCGACGAGCCGTTCGCTTTTCCATCCCTGTAGGGTGCGGACCATGTCGTGGTGGTAGTAGCCGCCGCAGTAGCTCATCTCGGGCATCCCTGGCAGCTGCATCGGGTTGTAGAACATGGCGAGCACCTTCGCCCTGTCGCCGTCGAGGTCGATTTCGACGTTGCTGATGAAGTGCTGCGTCATCGGCGTCTTGCTGAGGTTCGCCTCCAGCCACGCCGCGACCTCGTCGCGGGAACCGACGGCTGAGGTCACTGACCGGTAGTCGAGGAACGCGTCTTCGGTGAACAACGTCCTGAACAGCTCCCAGTCCCTCAAGTCACAGCTCCGTGCGTAGCGGGCGAGCAGCTCGTGGATTTCGATCTTGTCGGACAGCGCCTGCAGGTCCATCTATTCCTCCTCGCGCCGTTGCCGGCGGCCTGTAGCGGAAGATCGTTCGGATTCGCTCGGTGGGCGTTCAGGAGAGTTGCAGCGAGACGCGCACCGCGTCGCGGCCGGCGACACGGCGGTCCAGGAGAGCGAAGGCGTCTTCGAAGCGATCGAGGGGGAAGGTCTCGCCGGCGAGTTCGGCGGTCGGTACCTTGCCGTCGTTGATGAGCTGGACTGCGTGGGCGGCGTCGAGCCCGGCGCCGCCTTGCATGGTGATCTGCCGGAAGACGAACTGGTTGCTGTCCAGTCCGTTCACCGGGTTGTCTTTGAAGCCGGCGACGACGATCGTGCCGCCTCGACCGACGAGATCCATCGCCACGTTGACTGTCTGCGAGGATCCCGACGACGCGTCGATCACGACGTCGGCCATCCGGCCGCCGGTCAGGTCGGCGAGGCGTTCGGTCGCGTTCTGTTTCTGGACGTCGATGACGTGATCGGCGCCCACCCGCAGCGCGCAGTCGAGCCGGGACTGGTCCTGGGTCAGCCCGGTGACGACGATGGTGCCCGCGCCGGCGGCGCGGGCCGCGACCACGGTGGCCAGGCCCATGTGGCCGGGCCCCTCAACGACGACGGTGTGGCCTTCTTTGACGGGGCGGACCCAGGTCACGGTCGAGGACAACGCCTCGAAGATCGTGAGTTCGGCCGCGGGGAGGTCCTCGCGCAGCCGGTAGACCGCCGAGCCGGGCAGGAGTTCCAGGTATTCGGCGTAGCCGCCGTACAGGCCGGAGCCCTCGTTCACCGAGAAGTCGATCCCGTAGGCGCGGGTGCCACCATCCGGTTTGATGATGATGGTCCGGACCGCGACCCGGTCGCCTTCGGTGACTCCCCAGTCCTCGGCCGTCCGCCGGTCGATCTTCTCGATGCGCCCGACGATCTCGTGTCCCGGGATCACGGGGAAAGCTCCGCCCCGGGGCGTGCGGCCGACACCGTGGAACTGGTCGACGTCGCCGTGACACAGCCCTGTTGCCTCGACCCGGAGCACGGCGCCGCCCGGCTGGGGATCGGGAACCGGCAACTCCCGCTCCTCCCAGGTCCCATCACCGTTGAAAACAATCGCGCGTCCCACAAGTGCTCCCTTTGTTCGATGGATCGTGAGTCGTCTAGCGGACGGCGGCGTCGGCCAGTTCTTTCACGCGGGCCGCGGGCACCGGAATGCCCGGCGTCTCGAAGAACCAGCGACCGCTTTCTTCCTGGTTCATGCCTTCGGGCCGGGGTGGCAGGTAGGGGTCGACGTAGATCGGGGTGCCGGGCTGGCTGCGCCAGCTATCGGCGAGGGTGCCGATATCGACCGCGTCGTAGCCGAGGGAGTCCAACAGTGCGGTGACGTCCGCTTTGGCGGCGGGGTCGTCGCCGGCGATCGGTAGGGCGCTGCGGTCGGGAGCGCTCGCGGGCCGGGCGAGGGTGAACAGGTGGTGGAAGTCGATGTTGTTGAACGCCTTGACCACCCGGGCATCGGGCAGGTGGCGCTGCACGAGGGTGCTGGAGGTCAGCGTGCCTGCTTCCAGTTCGGCGAGGGTGCCGTCGCGCTCCGGGTAGTAGTTCATCGTGTCGACCACGGTTTTGCCTGCCAGGGCCGACGCGGGAAGGACCAGGTAGCCGCCGAGCGGGATCGTCGCCACGACCAGGTCACCGGCCTGCGCGGCTTCGATCGGCGTTGCGGCGTGCGCCCGCCCGCCCAGCTCGGTGACGAGCGCGGCGAGGGTCTCTGGGCCGCGCGAGTTACTCAGGACGACGTCCAGGCCGGCGGCGACAGCGAGGCGCGCGAGCGTGCCGCCGATCATTCCGCTGCCGATGAGCCCGAGGGTCTTGGTCACAGTGCGTTGTCTCCCGCCTCAGCGGACCAGGGGCGCCGGCCGGGAAAGGCGGCGCCGCTGGGCCTTATGTCGAAGAAATCTGGTGTCGTGCGATGGACCGCACCTTCAAGCCGGACAGCTGTCCTTTTGGACGTCGATCAGCGACGTCGCAGATCGGGGACGAGCGGGACGACACCGGGCGGAGGCGTCAGGTCCAGCAGCCCGGATATCAGCTCGATGTGGTAGCCCCGCACGAGGCGGACGCGGGCGTCCTCGGCGCTCAGATGCCCCTGCTTGACGCTCATCGTGTAGAGCTTCGCGAAGATGGCGGCGAGTCGGTAGGCGCCGAAGACGAGGTACCAGTGCAGGTCGGTGGCGCGTTGACCGCTGGCCTCTTCCCACAGATCGACCAGCTCGTCGTTGGTCCCGATGCCGGCGAGCTGGTGGCGTTCCCACCGTTGCATGATGATCCACCAGGCGAGATCGGTCTGGGGGCCGGCGAGTGAGACGAGGTCCCAGTCGAGCAGTCCCACCGGCGTGAAATCGCGGTAGATGACATTCGGGAGTCGGCTGTCGCCCCACGACAATGCGGTGGTGTTCGGTTGGTGGGCGAGCAGCCATTGCTCGCATTCCTGGGTGAGGGGCAGTGGTTCGTCCAGGCCGGCCCATTGCAGGGACCGGATCCAGTAGTCGAGGCAGTCCCCAGCGCCGCTGTCGGTGCGGCCGGTCCGCAGGAACAGGAACGGCTCGCGGTCGAGGCGGTGGACCTCGGCCATCATCCGCACGGTGCGTTCCCACAGGACGCGCCGCTGGGCGGGTTCGGCGTCGACGACGAATCCCTCGTTCTCCCAGGAGGGAGTGTCGGAAGGGACGACCCCGTCGATCTTCTCCATCACGAAGAAGGGTGCGCCGACGATGGTGGCGTCAGGTCCGTAGCCGAGCACGTCGGGCGTGGGGATCGAGGGGAAGGCCATCATGGCCTCGTACATCCGGTAGTGCCGGTGCAGGTCGTAGTCCAGGTAGAGCGGGTCGGCCGGCGCGAGCCGCGCGACATAGCTCTCGGTCCTGCCAGCGGCGGCCCCGGTGGTGCGGCGCAGCGGGAACATCACGGTCTCGTTCGCGATGCCGGTGCCGCCCGGGGTGCTCAGAGCGCCGATCTCGGCTGCCGGGTCGTCGAGGCGGTCCCGTAGCCAGCCCTGCAGGCCGCTGCGGATGCGGTCGAGCGTCTGGGTCTGTTCCTTCAGGTGCCATCCCGATCCGACTAAGTCGGAGCCGTCCGAGCCGGTCACGCGCTCGCCCCTGTGGTCGCCGCGGCGGCGGTGCCGTGGTGTGGTTCGGGTGCGAGGTTGTTGAGGCGGTCAGAGCGTTCGCTGTAGAAGTAGCCGGTCTCGCCGTCCCAGTCGGCGTGGCCGTGGCTCAGGACGTACATGATGCTGTCGCCGTCGAGGTCCTTGCCGACCGCGAGGCTGCGGCTCATCGAGGTCCACAGCGAGCGGTCGCATTCCAGCTGGACCTCGATCAGGCCGCCGGACCATTCGAGGGCGACGGGGAGAGTCTCGCCTTCATGGCGTAGTTCGAGGAGGCGGGGTGCGGTGACGACGCGTGCGTGTTCGAACTTCCCGTCCACGAACACGTAGCCGCCCTCAAGCGTGATCAGCCCGTCCTGCTTGAAATAACGGGAGAAGCCCCAGGCACGGCCGCTGTCCGGGTAGACGCAGCCGAGGATCACATGCCCGCCCCAGCCGGTGAGGGTCGCGTGGCTGCGCGGGCCGCGGGAATGGTCGCGCCAGCCGTAGCCGGAGAACGGGATGGTGCCTTCGGCGAGGGTGACGGTGCCGGTGGCGCGCACGAGCTGCTCGTAGTGTTCGCTCGCCCAGTCGTGACCGTCCATGCTGCCGCCGCCCGAGGCGAGCAGGCTGGCCGTGCGAGCGTCCCAGGCGGGGGTCACGCACTCGACCTCAAGGTCGACCGCGAGGGGCTTCGTCCAGCCGTCGCGGGCCACGCCGGCGAGCATCTCCGCCTCAGGGGTGTGCAGACCGGCGCCGTCGAAGGTCACCTGCCAGCGCCGCCACGGCTCGCGTTGCCGGAACTCCAGCCCGGGGCCGGCCGGTCGCCGTTCCGGAGCCGTGTGGTGGTAGCCGCGCAGCGACAGGGCGCCGTCATGGCCCGGCAGGAGCGCGAGCACCCGGTCCTCCCACATCGTCCACTTTCCGGGGACCGTGCCGAGATGCAGCCAGAGCGTGACTCCGGAGGTCGGGTCGTACACCGCGAACAGCAGGTTCTCCGACCACATGGGCACGTCGGGGCACTCGGCCACGATGAAGTCCCGCTCATCCGGCAGTCCCGACGACATGTCCACCGTCATGACAGCTCCTTCGGGTCGATGGGTGGGTCGATGGATCTGGGCGTGCGGGCTGCGGCTTAGATCGCCAAGCCGCCTGCTCGCCGACGTCGGCGAGTTCGGCCGTCGGCTGGGACCCATCCGGCGGGCGGGCTGCCCCACCTCCGCTCTGATGACGACCAGTTCGTGCTCGCTACCTGCCGGGGCGCGTCCCTGATTTGCGAGACTTTTTGTCTCGTTGAACGGCCACAGTACCCCAAGCCGCTACGCTCGTCACCATGCCTGGGTCTCGCCGCGGTCGAGTGCGCAGCGAGACAGCGCGGCACGCCGTCCTCGAAGCCACCCGCGACCAGCTGAGCGAGTGCGGCTACGACAAGCTGTCGATCGACCGCGTCGCGGCCGCGGCCGGCGTCGGCAAGCAGACCGTCTACCGCTGGTACCCGTCGAAGAGCGCCCTGGTCGCCGAGTGCGCCCTGGAGGGCTACTTCCTGGCCGACAGCATCGCGGTCCCCGACACCGGTGACGCGTACCGTGACCTCCGGGACTGGTTGCGCGCCTTCGCCGAGCACAACAGCGAGCCGCACACCGCGTCGCTGTTCCGCGCGTCCGTGGCCGCGACGGCCGACAGCGAGGACGTCGCCGCGCGGTTCCACGAACGCTTCATCGGCTCCCTCGAAGAGGCCCTCGCGGCCCGGATGCGCGCGGCCGAACGGGCCGGCCAGATCCAGGCCGGTAGCTCGCCAGCGGTCGTAGCTCAGGCCCTCGTCGGCGGCATGATCTACCGCGTTCTGAACCGACGGCCGCTCACCGCGGGCGCCGCCGACGAGCTCGTCGACGCCGTCTTCGCCGGCATCGGACAGCTACCGGGCGCGGTCAAGCTCGCGTAGCGGCCGGAAGAACGCACGCAGATCGTCGACGAGGAGGCCCGGTTCTTCGGCCGGGGCGAAGTGACCGCCGCCGGGCATCCGCGTCCAATGCACCAGGTTCGCGTGCTGCTCAGCCAAGGCCCGGGGCACATGCGTCAGCTCGCGCGGGAACACCGCGATTCCGGTCGGTGCCTCCAGGGCCGGTTGACGGTCGTGGGAGGCGGTCCACGGCAGCCGGAAAGAGTCCGCGTAGAACCGCAGCGAGCCGCCGACGGTGCCGGTCAGCCAGTACAGCGCGAAGCTCGTGATGAGCTCGTCGCGGCTGAACCGGCGTTCCACCTCGCCGTCGCAGTCGCTCCACGCCTGCCGCCGCTGCACCATCCACGCCGCCAGACCCACGGGGGAGTCCTGCATCGCCCAGGCGAGAGTCTGCGGTTCCAGGGTGTGGGTCAGAAAGTGGGTGAGGTTCGCCTGCGGACTACGGCGGGCATCGAAGTAGCCAACCTCGTCAGGCGCGAAGTCCTCCCTGCGCAGACTGGCCGTGTCGGCGCCGAGCAACGCGGGGTACGTCAGGTGCGCCCCGATCAGCCGGTCGGCGAACTCATGCGCCAGCTGCGCCGTGACGAACGCACCCGAATCGCCACCGTGCGCGCCGAACCGCTCATAGCCCAGCTCGGCCATGAGGTTCACCCATAAACCCGCGGTCCGCCGCCAGCCAACGCCGGACGGCGACGGTGCGGAGAACACCGAACCGGGCAGCGAGGGCACCACGACGTCGAACGCGTCGTCCGGGTCACCGCCGAACCGCTCCGGGTGCGCGAGTGGCTCGATCACCTTCGCGAAGTCCCAGAACGTCCACGGCCAACCGTGCGAGAGCACAAGCGGCAGCGGCGCCGGCCCCGAGCCACGCTCGTAAAGGGCGTGGACGGTCACCCCGTCGATCTCACCGCGCACATGAGGCCACCGGTTCATCGCCGCCTCATGATCTTGCCAGTCGTACTCGTCCCGCCAGTACCTGACCAGGTCCCGCAGATACCCGCCAGGCACCCCGTAGCCCCACCCCTCGCCTCCCGCCGCTTCGTCCGCCCACACCGCCGAACGCAGCCGCTCGCCGAGCAGATCCAGCCGATCCTGGCCGATCTTGATCTGGAAGGGTTCAAGGGTCACGGCGGTGCCTCTCGCATCGTGGGTGTCCGCGTCATCCGCTGGGGCGGGCGGCAACCGAGCAGCGTAGAGACAAGGCCGGGCCGGCCACCGCCTCTGTCACCGCGCGAAGGCGAGCGCCCACGTTGAGCCGTGCGGGACGCATCGGCCCGAGCGCACAGGACGACTCCGGATGCCAACGCCGCGATGACACCCCGGCGGATCAACGCATACCGGCGATCCGAGCACGAAGGCTTCGCCGCCTGCACCGAGTCCGGCAGAGACAGCCCGCCGAACGGGGAGTGCTTCAAGATCGGTGTTTCCGGCCCGACACGCCGGGCCTCGGGTCCGGCGGGATGGGCACTGTGAGTGATGACATCGGGTGATATGACCCCTCGCAGGAAAGATCGGGATGTGGGGCGGCAGCTGTCGCCGGAGCAGGCGGCCGCCGCGGCGATGATCGCGGACGCGAAGGCGCGGGGGCTGGCGCTGACCGGGCCGGACGGTCTGTTGAAGCTGTTTACCAAGAGTGTGTTGGAAACGGCGTTGGCCGAGGAGATGACCGAGCACCTCGGCCATGAGAAGAACCGCGCCCCGGTCGAGCGGGAATCGACGAACGTGCGGAACGGCAGCCGGTCGAAGACAGTGGTTTCCGAGGCGGCTGGCGAGGTGGAGATCGCCGTTCCGCGGGACCGGGAAGGGACGTTCGAGCCGCAGATCGTGAAGAAGCGGCAGCGGCGTCTCTCGGGTGTCGACGAGATCGTGCTGTCGCTGTATGCGAAGGGGCTGACGACAGGGGAGATCTCGGCGCATTTCGAGGAGATCTACGGGGCGTCGGTGTCGAGGGAGACCATCTCACGGATCACCGACACGGTGCTCGCCGAGATGAATGAATGGGCCTCTCGTCCACTCGATCGCGTCTACGTGGCGATCTTCATCGACGCTGTCGTCGTGAAGATCCGGGACGGGCAGGTCGGCAACCGGCCCGTCTACGCCGCGATCGGGGTCACCATCGACGGCCACAAGGACGTCCTGGGCCTGTGGGCCGGGACCGGGGGCGAGGGCGCCAAGTTTTGGATGTCCGTGCTCACCGACCTGCGCAACCGGGGCGTCGGCGACGTGTTCTTCCTCGTCTGCGACGGGCTGAAAGGGCTGCCCGAGGTCGTCGAGAACGTCTGGCCCGCCACCACCGTCCAAACCTGCATCATTCATCTGATCCGCAACACCTTCCGCCTGACCTCCAGGCGCGACCACGACGCCATCAAACGCGACCTGCGGCCTATCTACACCGCTCCGACCCCGCAAGCCGCGGCCGTCGCGCTCGACGAGTTCGAGGAAACCTGGGGAAAGCAGTACCGCGCGGTGATCCGGCTGTGGCGGAACGCCTGGGAGGAGTTCATACCGTTCCTCGACTACGACGCCGAGATACGGCGGGTCCTGTGCTCCACAAACGCCATCGAGTCGCTGAACGCCCGCTACCGCCGCGCGGTCCGCGCCCGCGGGCATTTCCCGTCAGACCAGGCCGCGCTGAAATGCCTGTACCTTGTCACCCGCAGCCTGGACCCGACCGGGACCGGCCGCGCCCGGTGGGCAGTCCGCTGGAAGCCCGTGATCGACGCCATGGCGATCACTTTCCGTGACCGCTGGCCGTCCGCCGAGACCTACTGATCAAAACTGCCGGAAACACCGGTCACGGGATACTCCCGCCGAACGCTGAGTCGATCTCGGCGTGCCGTCAGAGCTGCGGCGACGAGTATTCCGTCCGGCCGCAGTGAGTTTCCTTCGACCGGTCCGCCGCGTTAGGCGAGGCCGTCTTTGGATGGTTGCTCGCCGAGTTCCGTCCGGCCGATGACCGGCTGGGAGCCCCTGATCCGGGGGTCGGCGGGGTCGGTGGCGGACGTGCCCTTCTGGGCAGTGGTGGGGACCTGATGGCGCTCGCGACAGGGCCGGCGAGTCGCGGACGGGGCCGGCATGTCCGCGGGCGTGCTGCGGGAGGCATCCCCTCAGTCGGCGGACGCGGGTGGGCCGGCTTGGGTGCACCGGCGGTCGGTTCCGTTTGTCGTGGGCTGGGTGGATTCACGGCGAACGAGGGTGGCGGAGGTGGGTGTGTGCCAGGGGGCCGGTGGCCGGTCCTCTAGTTGGGCGAGGGCGAAGTTGGCGAATGCGCGGCCGAGGGCCGTCGCGTCGAAGTGGACGGTCGACAAGGCCGGGACGAACAGTCGACCTATCGGGGCGTCGTCGTGGCCGATGACCGCGAGCTCTCCGGGCACCTGGATGCCTTGCCGGATCGCGGCCCCGACGACGGCTGCGGCGACCTCGTCGTTGAAGGCGACGACGCCGGTCACGCCGGCGGCGTGCCAGTCGCGGACAGCGCGGCTGGCGGAGCCCTCGCGGTCATCGATGAATCGGAGGTGCAGAGGCGGTAGGCCGAAGGATTCGGCCTGGTCGCGGGCGGCGCGGTGGCGTGCCTCGACCAGGGAGCGCTCATTCGGTTCGTCGAAGGCGGCGTAGACCATGGTCAGGAACCCCTGTTGCTGCAGGTGGCTCACCTGCAGCCTCGGCCCGACGCTTACCAGCATGGAGAGGTCGAGGGGATCGCGGCCGGCGGGGTCGGGAAAGATCCGCCGGATTCCGCAGCTGTGCATCGAGGCGAGATCGTCGGGGCTGAAGGGTGCCATGCCGATGACGATCTCCGGGTTCAGCGACTCCCATAGCGGCCTGGCTGCCCCGGTGGGTTGATGGGTGTAGGTGACCAGGGAATGGGCGTAGGTGACGAGGGAGTAGCCGGCCTCGTGTAGCACCTGTGAGGCCTCGTCGAGGTAGGCACGGAAGCCGAAGTTGACGGGCCAGCCTGGAAGTACCAGCAGGACGATCCGGCTGCGGCCGGTGGCCAGCGCCTGGGCGGTGCCGTTCGGACGATAGCCGAGGCGCCGCGCGGCCTCGAACACGCGTTCCTGGGTGCTGGTGGAGATGCTCTGTCGGCGGGTGGTGCTCATGACGAAACCGACCGTCGCGCGGGAGACCCCTGCCTCCCGGGCGACGTCCGAGGCCGTGACGCGCCGCCCCGCCGCCTCTGACACAACGCCCCGATCACATCGAGTAGCAAAAGGCGGTACTTGCCCGCTCTAGTGGCGACATGCTAACTTCCGCCCCACGATTTAGCGCGCGCTAGTGCCGTGCCGCACCCGCTGGTCGGCGCGGGTACCGCGACGGTTCGAGTCGTTGAGGATGGAGGGGTACCTGCCACGTCCCTGGCAAGCCGCCTTCATCACGCCGCCGTCGCGGGCCGCGCGGACGAGTCCGGTTCCGTCGCCTCATCTGCGGCGCGAGTTCACCGTCGGCCGCGGGCGTCCGCAGGCGACGCCGCACGTCACCGCGCTGGGGCTGATCGAGGCGCACCTGAATGGCACCCGGGTGGGTGATGAGGTGCTGGTGCCCGGGTGGACGTCGTACCAGGCACGGGAAACCGACCTGGCCGCGGTGCTGAAATCTCAGTCCGGCCCGCAGCGAGAGCCGGCGAAAGCCGCCCTAATTACGGGTGACGCTTCCGCGGCGTCCTTCACGCCTTCCTGTCTGACGCGGTCAGGCAGCTTCCCCCTCACTGAGAAGGCTCACATTATGAAACGTTCCAATCATCGGGTTAGCGACAAGGTTGCCGGCCGGAGTACTCGACGGAAGCCCCGCGGGACGAGGTGTGCCGTGGGCCTCGTCGCGGTGATGGCCGGGGGCCTCCTCGTGGCGTGCGGGTCCTCGTCGCCAACGTCTCTCTCGGCCTGTTCGAGCCAGGGGTCAACTGCCGTGACGGCGCGCTCCGTCGCGGCGGTTGCGCCCACGCCGGCGGACGACGGAGCGACCTTATCCACCGACTTCGCCACCGCTGATGGCGCCATCGATCCGGACCAGCTCCTGAACGTCGCTGAGGGCGGGTATGGCCCCATGCAGAACCAGCACTGGTTCGCGCAGCAGGCAGGCCAGCTGTCCAGTATGGGTGTTCGGCAGGTCCGCCTCGACCATGTCTTCGACGACGGCTATTACCACGTTGTGCACAAGGACGCATCCGGTGCGATCACCTACGACTTCAGCTACCTCGACAAGGTACTGCTGCCGCTGGCCCACAACGGTTTGGATCCGTTCATTTCGCTGTCCTACACCCCCAAGGCGTTAGGCCCGGTCGTGTTTGGACCGCCGGACTCGGACAAGGCCTGGGCAGACGCCGTCACCGCCATGGTCCGGCACTACCGAACGCTCGGCTACAGCGGCTGGACCTGGGAGATCTGGAACGAACCCGACGGCGAGTTCTGGAACGGCACCGTCGAACAGTACGAGTCGATGTACGCCGCGGCAGCCACCGCGGTCAAGGCCGCCGACCCCACGGCCCTCGTCGGCGGCGACGGCGCAGCATCCCTTGCATTTCTCCCGAAAAACATTCCGTTCAACGCGGCTTTCCTGAGCTGGCTGCAGGCGAACCCCCGGATACCGATGGACTTCTTCTCCTACCACCAGTACCTGACCGACGACTTCAACACACCCGGAGACTTCCGCGGCACCGCCGGCGTGTCAGCCGCCACCGCACGGCAAATGATCGACACCGCCGGGCGCGGCTCGGCCAAGCTCTATCTCACCGAGTGGAATGCTAATTCGGACAACGTGGACGCTGGCACGGGCGGCGACGCTAACGGCGGCAGCGGTGGCGCATCGGATGTCGCCAAGCAACTCAGCTCGGCCGTTGGCTCCGACCTCGACAAAATCTACTATTTCAGCGCCATGGAAGGAGGAAAACCGGCCGTCGAGTTCAGCGGAGATCTCGGGCTGCTCACCGACACCGGGCACCGCAAGGCGGCGGCCAACGTCTTCCAGATGTACTCCCAACTCGCCGGATCCCGACTGACCACGACCGTCACCGGACCCGGCGTCAGCACGAACGACGTCAACGGCCTGGCCAGCAAGAACTCGACCACAGGCGAGATGACACTGCTGCTGTGGAACAACACGGCGGCTGCGACCACGATGAAGCTTTCACTCGGCCAGCTGCCCTACGCCCAAACCGCTTTCTCCGTGACCCAGACCCGGGTCAGCAAGACCGAGGGCAACTACTACACGAGCGTCAAAGGTGCGCGCCCGGCCGCATCCGAAAACGCCCCCGTTGTCGCCGCGACGGTGCAGCCGGCCGCCACGTCCTACCAAGCTGTGATCGCCTTGGCGGACCACAGCGTCACCCTGCTGCGCCTCGCTCCCACCACCCAACCCCCCGGGACCGTCGCGACCTCCCCGCAACCGGTCGTCACCGACCTCGCCGCCGCCGCGTCAGGAGCGACCACCACCGCCAGCAGCTCGGTGAAGGACCCGAAGCACGGCTGGGACCTGACCTTCGCCGTGGACGGCCAGCGGCACAGCTTCGACGGTGACGGCGCTGGCGGCCCGAACGAAGGCTGGAGCTCTGCCACCCACACCACACCCAACGCCGGCGAATACATCCAGAGCGATTTCGGCGCGACCAAACCAGTCGACACCGTCACGCTCTGGCCTCGTGACACTTACGCGCACAACGGCGCGGGTTTCCCCACCGCCTTCACGATCGCCGGCTCTTCCGATGATCAGTCTTGGAATACCCTCTACAAGACAGGCAATTACAACGACGGCAAGCCCGTCGACGGCCCCCAGACCTTCGACGTCGCTCCCGGCTCCTACCGCTACCTACGGGTTTCCGCGACTCGGCTGGGCGCGGTCACTAACGAGAATGGCACCACGGACTACGGCTTCCAGCTGGCCGAACTCGAAGCGACACACAACGGCCTTCCCGCCGCAGGATTCGAGAACACGACCAGCCCATGGACAACCGACGGCCACGTCGCCATTACCCACGACACGGTCTTCTCAGGAAACGGCGCGCTCGAACTAGACGGCACCTGCAGCGGCATCCGCTACACCGCGACCGGACTGACGCCGAACACCAAATACACCTTCGGCGGCTATATCAAGAGGGGCTCCGCCGACGTCCGTGCATCTCTCGGCGTCAAAGACTTCGGCGGAACGCCACTGCACAGCACCGTCGACTCAACTGCCTGGGCGGCAACCTGGGTCACCTTCACCACAGGCGCCAACACCACCAAGGCCACCGTCTACCTCAACAAAAACCAGGGCGGCGGACCCCTGCAGGCCGACGACTTCACCCTCCAAGCCGGATAGGCACCAAACGACCACCCCGAATCCGCTGGAATGAGGTGCCAACGACGCACCATCCAACCCTGCCGACCAGGCCGGTAGCACCGCACCGCGGACGAGAATCCCAGCCCGAGTTCGAAGTCGGGCTCTGCCCGGCGGGTCGGGCGACCAGGTTGGCGTGAACCGGTGTCGACTGCAGGCATGAGAGGGCCACCGGTGATTCTCGAATCACCGGTGGCCCTCTGCCGAACAGCCATCGACCGGGCGCGAATCCGGACGGACACCGGGTTCCGCTCGGCGGCGACCCATCGCGGCGCCGCGTGAGCCGCCATGTAGGTCCGCAATCGAGCCGACATGAACGACGAAGCCGATCGAGACGGAACCGCGTGCGAGGCCTACGGTGCCGCCGGGTTGGCCCGACCGTCGAGCGCGGTGTGAGTGTCAGCGCGTAGCTGAGTGACCAGGCTGCGAGCAGTGCCGGTGCCGACGGCTAGCCGCCTACGCAGCGTTTCCGCGGCGATCGGACGTTGGTGCTCCTGCCAATGCAGCACATCCTCGGCACGGGCACGGTGCAGTAGATCCTGCCTGCGCGCCTCGCGTGCGGCCTCCCGCGACAGACCCACGACTGTCGTCTCGTCGGGCATGACCCCGACAGCGGACGCGGATGCCAGCTGCTGACGGGGGGTCCCCGTCGGAGGTGCGCTATCGGAAGCCCACGATTCGGCCGGATGCCGGTCGGCTGCTGTGGCTTGCATGGCATGCAGCATGCTCGGTCCGACCTCGGCCCAGCCGATAAGTAGCAACGGTCCGACGGCGTCGAAGGCTGCTTTGCCATAGCGGCCGGTGATCAGGGGTTCCGCGATGTTCAGGGCGAGCGTTACCATGCTCGCGAAGATGAGGAGCTTTCGCGCCGAGCGCAGCACTTCCACCGAGCCGCCGTTCACAGCGAGTTGCCGACTGCCGAGCAGCAGACCTACGACCGACAGATCGACCGCGGGCGCGACGAGCGGCGCAACCCAGATCGGCACACCGAGGCGTAGCCCGAGCGCGAAGACATTCCCGAAGCCGAAGCAGAACGTCAGCGCGACGACCACGCCGACGATCACGGTGACGAGACGGGCCGAAGCATCCGGAACCGCCAGGTCTACGGAACGCTTGTTCGATTCGGTAGATGATGTGGAGGTCGGCGCGGTCACTGGACATCGTCCCTGGCCAAGGCCCGGGTAGCGACCGGCCGGACGGTAATTTCAGGGCCAGCAACCAAGATCAATCGGTTCGGATGCTGGTACACATGGTCCACCACGCTCCGTAGTTGGCGTCTGACCTGGGTCAATAGGTTGGAGCTATCGGTCCGAGCGCTCGGAGGTTGGCTGAACGAGCAGGTAGACGGCCCAGTTCCCCGGTTCGTACGGAAAGATGGTCCCCGGCCTTCAGCTCCCGGATGGCTGCTGTGAGTGATATCCGGTTACGTACTGCGCTTGAGCACCTCCGTGCCGCAAGAGGCGGCGACCGCGCACGCCGGCCACCGAGGCAGAGCTGGTCCCAGTCGTGTGACGGTGTCCCGGTCAGAGATCGGACCAGCATGTTATGCAGTCGATTCGACGCTGTGCGGTGCGTCTGTCCCGAGCCGCCGCGACGGAGGATGCGACAGATCTCGATCAGGCGTCGGCGCGTCATTTGACCCGGTCGAGGCCGACCTGATGTGGCTGGAGAAGAGGTGCAGGCCACTGGCGCGTCATGGCAGGCCCGCTCTTCGTCTCATCTCAGAGATGGGTCCGTACCGGGGAGAGCGTGAGGGGTACCAGGCTGGCGTTTGACGGTCACCGAAGACGGCGGCCATCGCTGCCTGCCGCGCCTGGCCGCGGAAGGCGCGGCTCGACCATCCGCGAGCGGATGGTCGAGCCGCGCGCGGCCCTCAGAGGCCGATCTCGATCGACAGCTCGGCCTTGTTCGAGTACTGGTTCGGCCCGAAGGAGTCCGTGCACTGGACCGCGAAGGTCGACTTGCCCGGCTCGGTCGGGGTTCCCAGGAGTTGGCCGTCCCCGTCGAGGCGGATGCCGGCGGGCAGCGCGCCGCTCAGGACCTCGAAGTTCTTCAGCGGGTAGTTGTATGTCTTCTCCCCGCCACTGGCCGCGATCTTCGCCTTGTACTCCTTCCCGACGTTGCCCGTGGGAAGCTTCTGTCGGTTGGAGATCGACGGCGCCGGGGTCAGCGCCGCGACGATGACCATCATGGTCGACGTCCACATCGCCGCAGTGTCGACACCGGCGACCAGGCCGACCCGGTGCTTGTAGTACCGGTCTCCGTCACCGACCTTGAACCGGACGGCCTGGAAGATGGAGGGCACGGCGGACAGCTGGATGGCCGCTGCCGAGTAGGCATTTACCCCATCGTCGTGGATGGCCATGCCGGCGAAGACCATGTAGCACCCGGCGAGGTAACCGACGGCTACCGGCCCGGTCTGGACGTTGCCGGCGTTCTTGAAGAACGCGGTGTTGCTCTGGCCGCTGAGGTCGACCGCGATCATGCTGGCGTTCAGGAAAACCATACCCACCGAGACGAGGAACGAGTAGGTCCAGCCGTTGACGGTCTTGTCCTCGCGCTGCCAGGTCGAGCCGGTGACCGGTGGGCACGAGGTCAGCGCGCTGAACATCAGCGTGTCGAGGATCGTCGCGCCGATGGCGCAGACCAGGCGTGTCCCCTTGTCTCCTTGCTCCTCCCCAAAGGCGGCCGAGATGTCACCGTAGGCCTCGGGGAAGCTCGCGAAGAGCCCCGAGAACCCGGCGACGCCCTGCAGCACCTTCATCGCAAAGGCGACGCCCGCCGGGTCGGGCGCGAGCTGGTGGGACGGGTCGTAGGAGGAGTGCCAGGGCGGCGCCGGGATCGCCGGGAAACCGTCCGGGAACGGGACTGTGTCAACGCCGAACGCGAGCTTGTGGCTTGTGCTGGTGACGAAGCCGGCGAGGAGGAAACCGAGGCCACCGACCGTCAGGTTCTCGGGATTCTTGATGCCGTTCTGGGTCTGGATCCAACGGTAGAACGTGTTGACGGGGCCAAGTGGCAGCTCGTGGTTGAGCAGGCCCTGGAGGCCGGCAGCGACGGTCTCGACCAGCGTTACGGCCGACTTGTGGATCAGGTCGAGGGCCCGCAGCGCTGCATGGGTCAGACGCTCGAGGATCTCGATGAGCGCGACCATCGACGCCTTGGACGCTCCGGCCGGGTCGTCAGGGCTGACAACCTTCGTGACGACCACTTCCAGGTCGCCAAGGATCTCCAGGAACGTCGGGCCGATGTCGGCCTCGGTGAGCTTCCGCATGAACGACTCCCAGGCGGCGGGGATCGGCGACCCGGAGAGCACCGTCAGGCCGGCCGCGTCGGCGTCGGCGAAGGCCTTCAGCGCCGGGGCGCTCAGCGCCTGGTTGAGCAGCCAGTTGGCCTGTGGGTCGTCGCGTAGCGCCGACTCGGTCAGGCTGTGACCGGCCGCGTCGGTCAGCGCCGGGATCTGGTTGGCGGCATCGCCCAGCGGGCGCCCCGCGTACTGCTTCTTGAGGTCGTTGAAGTGGTCCTTGACCTGCTTTTCCTTGCTGGCGAACCAGCCGTCCGCGACGTGACCGAAGTGCGCCACGGTGGCGGCGCCATAGCTCAGAATGGTGCCCGCACCGTCCTGGAGCGCCTTCTTGGTGTCCCAGATGTCCTTGAAGTTGAAGAGCGCCTTCAGCCAGTCGACGACCTCGCCGATGGTGTCGACGCCACGGCGGAACAGCGCCTCGACGGCGCGCACCGCGGACTCGACGGTGTCGATGACGAGGTCGAGGAGCTCGACGACCGCATCGCCTATCTTGATGAAGATCTTCGTGATCGCGCCGACGAGGACGTCCACAACCTGGATCGTGCCGTTCTTGATTCCCTGCCAGACGTCTCCGGACCAGTTGGCAAAGTCTGTCCAGACCCCGCCATAGTTTGGCAGGTCTCTGATCGCGTCCAGATACGCCGTGAAATCCTCAGGCCTGTCGAACTCGTGGTACCCCGCCCGCCCGCCACCGAGTGCGCCGCCGGCCGCGAAACCGTGGATCTCCCGCGCGGGGCCGGTACCGACATCCACCCGCGAGCGCAGTGCAGCGCCCTCCGCGCGCCGGAAGATGTTCCGACAGCCGTTCACGATAACGGGGACCAGATCGCCGTTCTTCACGATCTTGGCGGCCCTGAGTGCGGCCTCGGTGAACAGGCCATTCTGGGAGTGCAGCGTCCCGGTTCCCGCGAGGTAGTCGTGGACTCCCGTGGCGGGCTGGATGACCGCGCCGTTCGCGAGGCCGGCCGCGTCGACCCGCAGGGTCGCGGGCAGCAGGCTGTCCGCGGGGGTCGCGATGACGACCCGGCCCAGCGCGTTGGTCACCAGCGCGGCACTGTGCCCGGGCCCGACCAGGCAGGAGGCCCCCGCCACCTGGATCTCGGTGAGCGTGCTCGCGGACACGCTCACCGGCAGACCCGCCATGGGCTTGCCGCGCCGGTCCAGGATCGTGACCGAGCTGAGGTAGCTGGTCGTCCGGTGCGGGTCGCCCCCGGCGGGCAGCCGGATCTTGTCCCGTGACCACCGCGCCGAGGTGATGTCCTGGGTGTAGAAGCTGTGCAGCTCGTCGGCCTCCGTGGTTCCGGACCGCTTCACCAGCTGGGAGGGCAGCGTGTCCGGGAACGGGTCCAGTGTGTAGGCGGCGACGTGCGGGACGAGCCCCACGCAGGCGGCCACCTTCTTGCCGGTCGTCGTCACCGAAGCGGCCCAGACCGGTCCGCCGAGGATGTCCCAGGAGACCTGATGGAGAACCTTCAGTGTCTGCGCGCTGTCCAGCCCGTAGATATGCGCCATCCTGTTGGCGTCGACCCAGCAGTCCGCCGCCGCGAAACCCAGACCCGGCGTTTTTGTTTCATGTTTGCTGGAACTCACCTTGTGGTAAGTGACCAGATTCCCGGCGGTGTCGAGGTACACACAGTCGATCTCTGGATCGCTGTTGTCATACGACCGGTACACCCCGACGATCTGGGCCAGGTTCGTCGCGATCGTCACGGGGGCGTCCTTGCTCCCGGGGATGAACCGCACCAGCTGGTTGCCGTTGACGCGCAGGTAACAGATGGGCGACCAGTCCGGCCGCAGGATCCAGCCGGCCGCCAGCTCGTTGACCTGCCAGCCGACCGGCAGCTGCTGGCCGGGCGGCCTGAGCTGGAAGCGCAGGTTGGGCGCCGGGACGTAGTCCCTCGGTATGACCGCCTGGATCGCCACGACACGGCGCGACAGCGACTCGTAGCCGGTGATCCACGGAACGCGGGTGTCGTCGTAGTACACCGACAGCTGACTGAGCGGGAAGACCCCGGGCGCGAGGAACTGGACGCTGTCGGGAACGGCCTTCCAGGTGCAGGTCGTCTTCCCGGCGGTCGTGGTCGCGGTCAGCTGGAGCGCCGACGTCTGGACGAGCTCGTAGGCGCCGGTGTAGACAGCCCAGACCGTGAGGTCACGTGGGTGGACCACCACGACGACCTCTCTGGCTTCCAGGGGTTCGGTCCCGCCGCCGGTGACCAGCTCCTGCTGCCACCCGGTCTCGGTGTCCCCCCGCCGCAGATAGGTCAGCCGACCCCTGCTGTCGACGACCAGTGCCTCCTCCTTGCCGTCGAGGAACGGGTTCGCGAACGGCGCGATCTTGCCGGCGAACGTGCCGGGAACCTTGGAAGGGCCGACGTCGAGGCCGCCCGCCCTGACCGCGTCCTGCATCAGCGGGCTGGAGACGCGGGTGGATCCGGGTCCGTCGAGCGCGCTGGTCGGCGAGTCGCCCAGACCAGTCGGGGCGCCCGGGCCAACGCGGCGGCCGGACGAGCGGAGGCCGGCTGGATGCGAAACGGGTTCGTGAGTGCTCACGGGTGGACCGCCTTGTCGCGGAGTACTGAGCGGCGCGCGATATCACGCGGACGCACATGAAACGAACGTAAAACAACGGTCATCGGCGACCGCCCGGCCGCCGCTTCACGTGACCACCCCACCTCACCGGGAGACACGTGGCACACCGACACTGTGGAGCCCTACCGATCGGAGTCACCGCCACAATCGGCGGACGAGCGGCAAAATCTCGCGGACAACAGAAGAAAATCATGCGGACAGAGATATCAAAAAGCGTTTGGATAATGAGATATGCATACAGCGCCGTATACGACGTTACTCGGGTTGCGGATGCCGAGCAAGAGGCGATTAGCCCAGACCTTTCGTGTGTCGACTGCGGGCAGCCATGGGCTGGCTTGTTCCCTTGTTGATGTGGAGTTTGGCGGTCTGGCCTGGTGTAGCCGCGGGTACCGCGCAGTCGTCCGGGGAGCAGGCGCCCGGTCCGCCTCCGGGGCGGGGCTTACCCTCGGCGGCGTCTGCCAGCCGCCAAGCCGCTGCGCCGCCGGCCGACCGGGAGCCCGACCGAGGCGGTTCCCACGTTCACCCATGTTTCATTTGTCGGAGAAGAAGCCCGCCTGCGTCCCAGCGGATTCGCCACCGGTACGCCGCGGACTTTCCCGGTGACCTTCGGATCTGCCAGTGCAGGACGTCCTCGGCGCGGGCGCGGTACAGCCGGTCCTGCCTGCGTGCTCCGCGAGCGGCCTCGCGCGACAGCGGGCCCTCGACTGTGACCCCGCCGCGTATCGGCTCGGCTGCCGTCGCGGGTGCCCGCTCGCGGCGATTGGCCTGTGCCAGCGGCGGGCTGTCGGCTGGGCGCTGTGGTTCGCATGGCGTAGAGGAGGTCTGGGGCGACTTCGGACCAGCCGATGAGGAGTAGCGGTCCGACGGCGTCGAACGCCGCTTTGCCGTAACGGCCGGTGATCAGGGGGTTCCGCGGTGTTCAGCGCGAGCGTCACCAGGCTCGCGAAGATGAGGCGCCTCCGCGCCGAGCGCAACACTTCCACCGGCCCACGACCACGGCTTCCAGACGGGCCGACACGTCCGGAACCGCCAGAGATTCGGAACGAGTGTTCGACTCGACGGATGATGTAGAGGTCGGCGCGGTCACTGGTCATCGTTCCTGGCCAGGGCCCGGGTAGCGACCGGTCGGACAGTGATTTCAGGGCCAGCAACCAAGATCAATCGGTTCGGATGCTGGTACACAGGGTCCACCAGTCGTCCGATGGTAGGCGTCACATGCCGCCTGACTTGGCCGTTCGGTGGTTCACACGTCCAGACCTTTGATCTTAGTAACAAAAGCGTAGAGTCCCGACGCTCTGACCGAGCATCGTTACAAGATCGGCGACAGCGGCAAATGCTCATCAGGCGCGACGTGGGGTTGGCCCCACCTGATCTGGCCGGGAGCCCTTGGGGCCGGCAGTTCAACCTGATTAGGCTCGGACTCCTCGGATGCGGAGGTCTACGGCCGGGCGAAACGGGGCGTGGCCTACACCTACGAAGGGAAACGGGCGGGGCGGCCGCTTTTGGCGAGCTGGGCACGCACCGGGCTGCTCCTGGCCGCGGACCTGCTCGCCGGAGACCAGGGCGTCCTGCCGCGCTGCGCCGCCCTGCCGGCCCGGGCACTGGCCAACCTGCCCGCCGCGGTCTGCGCCCCGCCGCTGGTCCGGGCGGACTCCGGGTTCTTCACCGGCGAACTGGCCCGCGCCGCGGTGGCCGCCGACGCGGACTTCGCGATCGCCGCGCCGCGGAACGCCGCGCTGTGGCGGGCCTATGCCGCCGTGCCCGAGACCGCCTGGACCGACGCCCCCAGGCGGGGCCGACCAGGGTGCCGGACACGGAAGACCCAACGTAGTACGCGAACGGGTACAGGGAAGCAGTCTGCCCGGATGCCACGCCTCCGGTGCGGGCGGGCCCGGAAAATTCGGCCGTGGGGTGAATCTTTTCCGGCCCGGGGACGCGACAGTTGGGGCATGGACAGCGGCCCGAGCGACGAGATGTTGCTTCTCGCCGTCGCCGAACGCGACACGGGCGCTTTCCGCACGCTGTATGAACGCCACGCCGGCTGGCTCGCGATCCGGCTCGCCCGGAGGTGCAACGACCGCGACCTCGTGGCGGACGCGATTCAGGACACGTTCGTCGCCGTCTGGCAGAGACCGCGGGGCTTTCGCGGCGACGGCGACATCGCGGCATGGCTGTGGGGGATCGCGATCCGCCGGCTGGTGAGCCGCCTGCGGACCCGAAGCAGCGTCGCCGCCGTGTTCGAGAACGCCGGAACCGCGCCGGCGGCGGAAGACCAGGTGCTGCTGTCGGTCGAGTACGGCGACATCGGCCAGGCGCTGGCCCGGCTGTCGCCGGAGATGCGCGCCGTCATCCAGGCCGTCGTGCTGGACGGCCTGTCCGCCAAAGAAGCGGCGCAGCTGTTGCACGTACCGGTGAGCAGCGTGAAAACCAGGCTCTACCGGGCCAAGGCGCACCTGCGGGCCGCCTTAGCGGAGGGACCGTCATGACCGGCTGGCACCTCGACGACGCCATGTTGCGCCGCTACGTCGAACGGACCGATTCGCTGGCCGAAGGGGCCTCAGTCGAGCAGCACCTGCTGTCCTGCGAGCAGTGCCGGGCGCGGGTCAACCCCGCGGTCGACGTGATCGACCTGGCCGCGGTGTGGGACCGCACGCGGGACGCCGTAGAAGTGCCGCGGCCGTCGGTGTTCGAGCGGCTGCTGCGCGTCGCCGGCCTTCCCGCCCACGAGGCGCGGCTGGTCGCGGTGGCCAGCGCCTTCCGCGGCGTGTGGCTGGTCGGCGTGGCCGCGGTCCTCGCGTTCGCCGCGCTCGCGGCGGCGGTCGGACACGCCCGCGGGCTATGGCTGTTCCTGGCCGTGGCGCCGGTCGTGCCCTGCCTGGTGGTCGCGTCCAGCTATGACCCGTGGATGGACCCGGCGCTCGAACCGGAACTCGTCACGCCCTATCCGGCGCTCCGGCTGATCCTGCTGCGCACGATCGCGGTTCTCGCGCTCGCGTTGCCGACGGTGCTGCTCCTCGGGCTGTTCGTACCCGGCGAGACGGCGTTCGCCTGGCTGCTGCCGGCGGTCGGCTTCGTCGCGGTGGTCCTGGCCGCGTCGACCTGGGTCAGCCCGCTGCGCGCGGCCATCACAGTCAGCTCCATCTGGCTCGCGGTGGTCTGGCTGCTGGCGGTGCGGTCCGGTTCGCCAGGCGCGGTGCTCCAGGGCCGGGCGCAGGCGGGCTTCCTGGCGCTGGCGGCGGCTTCGTTCGCGATTTTCCTGCTGCGCCGGCGCCGGGTGCGCCAGCTTCGAGTGTGGAGGTAGCGATGGTGACCGCTTCGATCAGCCTGCGTGAGGTCGGGCGCAGGTTCGGCGCCACCCAGGCGCTGGTCGGCGTCGACCTGGGCCTGAAACCCGGTGTGACTGGACTGCTCGGCCCCAACGGCGCCGGCAAGACCACGCTGCTGCGCCTGCTGGCCACCGCGCTGCCCCCCACTCGGGGACGGGTGAGCGTGCTGGGCCTGGATCCGGAGGTGCCGGCCGAACGGACCGGCATCCGCCGCCAGCTCGGCTACCTGCCGCAAGAGCTCGGCTTCCCGCGTGGGTTCACTGCCTTCGCGTTCGTGGACTACATCGCGATGCTCAAGGAGTGGACCGAGCCGGCGGCGCGGCACGCGGAAGTGCGCCGCGTGCTCGGCCTGGTGGGGCTGTCTGACCTCGGCCCGAAGCGGATCCGGGCCATGTCCGGCGGCCAGCGGCGGCGGGTCGCGCTCGCCCAGGCGCTGCTCGGCTCGCCGCCGGTGCTGATCCTGGACGAGCCGACCACCGGCGTCGACCCGGAGCAGCGGGTGACGCTGCGGACCGTGCTCGCGGAGATCGCGCGCACGTCGATCGTGGTGCTGTCCACCCACCAGACCGAGGACGTCGCGGCCCTGTGCGAGCGCGTGATCGTGCTGGACCGCGGCCGGGTCCGCTATGACGGCCCGGTCACCGACCTGGTCGGCCAGGCAGCCGGGCGGGTCTGGCTGGCCGACGAACCGGACCCGGCAGCACGTGTCTCCTGGCGGACCGGCACCGGCCGGTACCGCAACGTCGGCGCCCACGTGCGTGACGGCGTCGAACACGTCGAACCGTCCCTCGAAGACGCGTACCTGCTGCTGCGCGGCGAACTGCCGGAGGCCACGGCGGCCGAGGAGGTGGCGTCGTGACCGCGACGCTCGCGCCCACCCGGCCCGAAGCCCCGGCCGCCCGGACCACCTTCGTCGCGCTCGCCGCCCGGGAGCTGCGTCGATTCGTCGTCAAGCCGGTCTTCCTGTTCGCCGTCGTGCTGACCGCGTGGACGACGTGGGGCAACTCGAGCGCGTCGGTCACCGAGATCAACGCCGTGAACTGGTACCCGGCGATCTTCCTCGGCGGCTTCGGCATGATGGCCACGTTCGGGCTGACCCAGTCCATGCGCACCAGCGAGCCGGTCGTCGGCGTCACCCCGACGACACTGCCAACGCGTACCGCCGCGATCTGCACGGTCGCGGTCGTGCCGTTCCTCTGCGGCGTGCTGACCCTGTTCGCGTTCCTGCATTTCCACCCGCTCGATGCCCGGGTGTACGGAGCATTCAGTCCACCGGCGCAGGTCGCCGTCCTCGTCGGGCAGATCGTCATTCCGGCGCTCGGCGGCCCGCTGCTCGGTGTCGCGCTCGGCCGCTGGATCCGCTTCCCCGGTGCCGCGTTCGTGGCGCTCCTGGTCATCTTCGGCTGGGTGAACCTGGCGACGGTCCCATCCCTGACGCATCCGGACTCGACGGCCTTCACCGCGCTGCGACTGTTCGCGCCGTTCACGCACTTCACCTACACCAACAACGGCGCCGAGATGACCACCTGGCGCGGATCCCCGTGGTTCTTCATCGGCTGGCAGCTCGCGCTGTGCGCGATCGCGGTGCTGGTGGCCCTGCTGCGCGGAGCCGAAGGCCGGGTACGGTCCCGGATCGTCCGTACCCTTTCGATCGTCCTGGGGCTGGCCGCAATCGTGCTCGTGCTGGCCGTCGGCGGCGGCTTCACCCACGCCGTCCACGCATGATGGTCCGGTCGATGCTGCGGGCCGGGGCGTGGCTGGCGGTCACCGGGGTCAGCGGCGCAGCGGTGGTGGTGGGCGGCTGCGGCGTCGCGTTCCCTGCGACCGCGACCGCGCTGTTCCCGATCGCTTTCACGCTGCTGGCCGCCGCAGCCGCGTTCGCCCTTGACGAGCCGGCCAGCCAGGTCGTCGACGTGGCACCGACCGGACCCGTCCGGCGCACCGGGATCCGCGCCCTGGCGCTGCTGGCCCCGCTCGCCGCCGGCGCGGTGCTGATGCTGGCCGGCGCGCAGCGCGGGCTGGCGCTGCCGTGGATGGCGACCGGGCTCGCGCTCGCCGGCAACGTGCTGCTGGGATTCGCCGTGGCGTGTGTGACTCGCACGCGTACCGGTGAACCGGGCGCGCCGGCCTCCGCCGCCGTCGTGCTGATCCTGATGGCGCCCACTCTCCTGCCGGCGGTGGGCCGCCGGGCAAGTACATTCCCGACATCCGGTGCCGACGGCCTGTCGTCGAACACCGTGTGGTGGACCGTCCTCGCGGTGTGCGTGGTGGCCGTCACTATCTCGATCGGTGGCCGAAAGCTGCCCTGGTGGATGACCAGGGCTCCGTACCCTCGGCTTCACCTTGGCCGGGGTCGCGGTCATAAATTCGTCCTGGCTGTGATCGTCCGGCGGCGAGCATGAGGCTCACCGCGGCGCCCGCGAGCGCGGAGGACTGGAGCACCGCCGGGCCACCGGATCGGACCGCCGTCCAGATCCGGCCGGTGAGACGCCTCACCGCGGCATTGTGGGCCGCGACGCTGCTGGCCGCGCTCGCCGTACTGGCCCTGACCCTCATCATCTGGGGCGACCTGAAGCTCAGCGACGGGATCTCGAGCCTGTATATCCCGGTGGCATCGACGAAGCACAGACCAAAGGGTGGCTCGGCGAAGTCGAGGGACTCCAACACGGCCTCGAAGCCGCAAAGACCAAACTCGCGGGCCCCGACCGAGCCACCCGCGCCGCGCAAGCGGCCACAACCAACCTCGGCATGCCAACAATCGCCACTTACAACGGGAAGTGAGACCGCCGAAAGTCAGACACCGACGAGCGCGAATCGGACAGAACGTCCCAAACTTTAGGCTACGTAGCATTGCGCTTGGCCTGGGCGAGCGCGCCCATCATTTCTCGCCGGAATGCGTGATAGTCGACTTCGATCGCGTGCCGGGGCGACGTATCGGACCGAGAATGCGCGTGCGCGACTTCGCGGCGGATGCGCGTATCGATGTCGGACGGGCGTCTCACCCGCCCGCTGATCTGCAGCGCCGCGAGGCGTGCCTGGTAGTCGGCGAGCTGCCAGATGCAGCCGATCGGCTGGAACAGGCCGATGAAGAAAAGGCTGGGTATCGTCGGATGCATCATCTTCAGATAGAGTGGCGGCGTCTTGGCCATGTCCCAGCCGGCGATCCGCTCGGACAGGAACGGGAAGCTCGTGCGAAAGCCGGTTCCCATGATGATGACGTCGAATTCTTCCTGTGCGCCGTCGGCGAAGTGGACAATGTTTCCGTCATAGCGCTCGATGCCGCGGCGCGCGACGAGCCGGCCATCGCGTAGCGCGTCGAGTACGCTGGAATTCAAGGTCGGGTGTTTCGCGAGCGGCGCTTTGGTCGGGGTCTGTAGACCGTATTCTTCCCATTTTCCGATCACGAGCCGCAGCCAAAGCTTCAGTGCCGACTGGAGTAGCGGCTTCGGAATCTTGCCGTGCCAGAAATCATAGAGGACGTCCATCGGCTTCCCGGACATGAGTTTCGGAATGAAGTAGGTCCCCTCGCGCATGCTGAGCGCGGCCCGCGAGGCGATGTGGGCGACGTCGACGGCAATATCAGCGGCCGAGTTTCCTGCGCCGACCACGAGCACGCGCTGGTCGCGGAACGGCTCGGGGCGCTTGTAGGCCGAGGAGTGAACGATCTTGCCTGTGAACATGCCCGGGTATTCAGGCACGAGCGCTTCGCGGTGGTGGCCGGAGCAGACCAGCAAGCTGTCGAAAAGTTCAACCCTTGTTTCGCCGTTCGTGATGACACGCACCGCCCATCGGCCGTCGCCGCCGAGCGTGCATTGCTCGACATGCGAACCGAGGTGGATGTGCGGCTCGAGCTGAAACGCTCTTGCATATTCGGTGAAGTAGGCAAGCAGCTGCCGGTGCGAAGGAAAGTCCGGGTATTCTTCCGGCATCGGAAAATCGGCGAACGATGACATGCGCCGGGACGAGATGATGTGCGAGCACTCATAGACGCTGGCCCGATGGGGATCGTCGGTGTACGCCCAGTTTCCCCCTATGCCGCTGCTCTCGTCGTAGCAGACGACGTTGCGGCAGCCGACCTGAAGTAAGTTCTTCAGCGCGGTCAGACCGCAGGGGCCTGCGCCGATCACACAGATCCGCGTTTCGCCAGATGAATTCACGGCCTCGTGCAGGGCGCCGTCCTCAGTCAGGTTCCGCTCGCGTGCCGCCAGGATCGCGCTCGCCATCACCATTCCACTCGACGTCTCCAGCGGACACCAACGGCGGCAACGGCGGCAACAGCGGCAACAGCGGCAACAGCGGCAACAGCCAAAACCGTAGGTCGAACGGCAGCTCGCAAGGCGAGTCGCCGCGGCACTCGTCCGAGAACCGCCACTCCTCCGCCGTACACGCTGACAGAGACCCGCGGGCATTCGGGGAACATTGCGAGATACGCAGCTGTCCTTCTTGGGCCGCAGCCTGCTCCGCGGCGCCGCGGACCGCGCGACGGGCCGAGGCGACGATCTCGTTCAACCCGCGCGGACCGTGCGCGACCGGGGGAGCCCAACGTAGCGCGCGGCCAGGAGAATTTGCGCGAGGAGCGGCACGCGGCCATGGTGGTGGCCGATCAGATGCGGACGGCGGCAAGGGTCGCGGCCAGCACGGCGGTCGCGAGCGAGAGGAGCCGCAGTCCGGTCTCGGCAGGAGCGGTGAGCCGCCTGGCGTCGAGCGGCTCCTTGCTCCCGTCGGCGAGTTCGAGCTCGCCGCGGACGGCGATCACCCGGCGTCGCACGTACCGCACGTGGTGCGAGAGCACGCGCTGGGCGAGCGAGAGCAGCACCGCAAAGACCGCGGCGAGCACAGTCACGCCTCGGATGTCGCCCGCGACGGCCGCGTAGCCGCAGAGCACGGGGAAGCCTCCCCACGCGAGCCCGAACCAGAGGTCGGAATGGAAGCGCCCCCCGGCGAGCTCGAGGTTGTAGGCCAGCACGAGGAAGATCCCGAGGGGGATGAGGAGCGCGAGCCAGGCCTCGAAGGTAAGCGCGCCCACGACGCCGATCGTGCAGGCGGCCACGGTCGAGACGCCGGCGAGCGCGACGAGAACCCGATCAGGGATGTTGGTGCGCAGCGGTCGCCCGTTCAGCTCGTCGAGGGCGTGCGCGCCGACACCGACGGCGAGCGCGAACGCGGCGAGGACGGCACCGAGCCTGTCCCAGGCAACGACGGGCGCGAGACAGCCGCCGATGACGACGTACGACAGGTGCCACGCCGTGTAGGGGGGATGGAGCAGCGTCACGTAGTCCCGCCAGCCGCCGTGCTTGAGCGCGTACCAGGCGGGACGGGAGACCGGCTGAACCTCCCGCGTCATGACGCCCTCGGCCGCACGATCGGGAGGGCTCACGTCTTCCGTCCCCAGATGACGACGGCGCCGCCGAGGCTCAGCCGTTTCACCTCGACCCCGCGGAGGCCCGCCGCGTGCCACCACTCGAGCTGGTGCTCGAGCGGGTGGCGCTCCCAGAAGTCGCGGATCGAGCCTCCGAGGAAGTCGCCGACCTCCCGCCAGCCGTTCCGGAGAAGGCGGCCGGCGAGCGGTAGCACCGCATGGACGTGAAGATCCCACAGCGGGCGGGCGGCACCACTCGGGACGCCGAAGTCGAGCGAGGCGACGAAGCCACCCGGACGCACCACGCGCGCGAGCTCGGCCAGCGTCGCCGCGGGATCGGCGACGTAGCGAAGGAGGTACGTAACCGTGACGTGGTCGAAGTACTCGGAACCGAGCGGGAGCGTATCCGCCGAGGCATGGATCAGCTTGACCTCGTCGTCGAAGCGACGGCGCGCGACCGCGAGCATCTCGGGACTCTGATCGACTCCGGTTACCCCGAATCCCTGCCGCAGGAGTTCCGCCGCGACCAGCCCCGTCCCTGTCGCCACGTCGAGAACGTGACCGCCGCGCGGAAGGCACGAAACGAGGTAGCGGCGCCAGCGCGGGTCCTGTCCCAGCGAGAGCGTGGCGCCGACGCGGTCGTACGTCGGCCCGAGCGGTGCAAAAAGCGCGCGGGCTTGCTCTTCCAGGCTCCGTCCTGACATCCGTCCAATCACACCTTTCGATCGTCGCGTCGGCTACCTGCCGGCAAACCTGCAATTTTGATCGGGTCACTGACTGAAGGCTGTCTACCTCGCAACCGCGCAACGACTCGAGAAACGACTGAAAGCTGTTGCTGACCAAACAGCGCTGGACCGGACCGTCGATTTCCACCTCGCTGAACCCGACGCACACCTGGCCAGCTGGGCGGTACGGGCACCGACGGAACTGACCTCGGCTCGTTGTACCGGTGGCTCCGCGGTCACAGCCGTCAGCCTAGGCGGCACGCCGGGCCGCCGACATCAATGGAATTCGTGATGAGGTAGCTACCGTGGCCGGCCCGCGACGGTGTTCCCAGCGGTAAAATTCCTGCCACCATGGCCAGACCCTCGCGCCGTCCAGGTAACCTGCCGGCCGAAGCGACCAGCTTCATCGGCCGCCGCCGGGAGCTCGCCGAACTCAGGAAGAAGCTCACCGAGGCCCGGCTGGTCAGCCTCATCGGGCCGGGCGGGGTCGGCAAGACCCGCCTGGCGATCCGGGCGGCGACCGACCTCGGACGGGGATTCCCCGGCGGCGCCTGGTTGGTCGAGCTCGCTGAAGTCCGAGACCCCGCACTCGTCGGCAACGCCGTCATGGCGGCGCTGGACCTGCGGGACCAGGCCGCGACCGAGCCGGTGGCCCTGCTGCTGTCGTACCTGCGGGACAAGCAACTGTTGCTGGTCGTGGACAACTGCGAGCACCTAATCGAAGCGACCGCTCGGCTCGTGACCGAGGTCATGAGAGCCGCATCAGGCGTGCGGGTGATCGCCACCAGCCGGGAGCCGATATCGATACCAGGTGAGCACGTGGTCCCCGTGCCGCCGCTGGACCTGCCGTCGGCTCACCCGCGGGTGTCTCTCCCGCAACTGCGACAGAACGAGGCGATCATGCTGTTCGCCGAACGGGCGGCGGCTGGATCGGGCAGCTTCGAGTTGACCGCCGCGAACCAGACGGCCGTAGTCGATCTGTGCCGCCGGCTTGACGGTCTGCCGTTGGCGATCGAGCTGGCGGCGGTCCGGACCCGGGTCCTCACCGCGCAGCAGATCCTCGATCGCTTGACCGACCGGTTCGGCCTGCTGACCGGTGGCGGCCGGGCCGCCTTGCCTCGTCACCAGACGCTGCGGACCACCATCGACTGGAGCCACGACCTGTTGACGGCCGGCGAGCAGATCCTGCTGAGGCGGCTATGGGTGTTCGCGGGAAGGTTCACTCTCGACGACGTCGAGTCGGTTTGCACGTCCGACGACGTGCCGGCCGCACAGGCACTGGATTTGCTGTCGTCGCTTGTCGACAAATCCCTGGTGCTGAAGGAGGACGTCAAGGACATCGCGTGTTACCGGCTACACGAGACGATGCGTGAATATGCCAACCTCAAGGCAGGAGAAGCGGGTGAGGTGGCGGCCGTCGAACTACGCTGCGCCGACTACTACCGGTCGAGGTGCCTACGCTCGCGGGCGGAAGCCCGGTACCGGCTCGTCGAATGGCTCGACTGGATGGACCTGGAGATCGACAACATCCGCTCGGTCCTTCAGCGATGTGTGGCCCACCAAGACAGCGAACGCGGACTGGATCTGGCCAGCTCGATAGGGTGGTACTGGATTACCCGTGCGACCAGCGAAGGTGTCTGGTGGCTCGATGAGCTGCTCGAGGCGGGAAGCGGCAGCCCGCAGGCCCCCGCCTTGGCCCACTTCCTCCGCGGATTCCTCGCCGTACTGCAGTCCGATCCGACGGCCGCCACGCCGGCGCTGGAACGAGCGGCGACAGCGGCTCAGGACGCAGGGCAGGTCAGCCTGCAGTCACAATCGCTGTCCTTGGCATCCATCGCCCACCGCATGGCCGGTAATCGTGCATCGGCTAGCCGCTTGCTCGACGCAGCTCGAGCCATCACGATGACCCTTGGCGATTATCCCGCGACGATCGCGTTGCTGCAGGCTCGAGCGCTCGACGGTCTCATCGAGGGCAATCTCGACACGGTCAGATCGGCGTCCTCAGAAGGCGCGCTTCGCAGCCGCCGAGCGGGCGACCTCTACAGTCGCGAGATGATGCTTCTGAACCTCGGCCTCGCCGCTCTGATTGGCGGAGATCTCGACGAGTCAAAGCCGCTGTTCATAGAAGCGCTACGGATCGCCAGCCAGATCGATGACCGGGTGGCGCAGTACTGCCTACTCGACGCATTGGGCTGCCACGCCGCGGGTTCCGGCCAACCACGGCTCGCAGCCCGACTGCTCGGGGCGGCCGAAACCGTGCAAACGGGCGTCGGCGCAACCGTCTTGCCATACCTGGCTCCGCTGTTGGCCCAAGCCAAAGAATCGGCCAGAACCGCACTCGGAATACACACGTTCCAGACAGAGTTCGAGGCCGGACAACGCCAGAGCCGAGAAGACCCGATCCGCCTGGCGCTCGGCGAACCCACTCACGTTACCGCCGCGGCATCAGGCGATACCCGGACGCCGCCGCTCGGGAAACGGGAAGCCGAGGTCGCACACCTGGTCGTCGACGGACTGAGCAACAAACAGATCGGAGCGCGCCTGCTCATCTCCGAACACACCGTCGACAGCCACATCCGCAACATCCTGAACAAACTTGGATTCAACTCACGCGCCCAGATCGCCGCCTGGATTGCGTCATCCAACCAGTAGCGGATGCTCACTGGGGAACCCTCAGATCACCTGAACCCACGGGGATTGCGCGAGCGTGGCCGCGCCGACCAGGCTGTCCGCGGAACGGATCGAACAGCTCGGCGGCACCGGCGACTGGGACGCATGATCACATGTCGGTCCGGCCAACCTTGCGCTGTCTGAGCGAGGACCTACCTACCGCTCCCGCCAGCCTGGAACCCAGCTCCGGCCAGTCCAGACCGGTTACCAGGTCAGCTGGGGCATTCCAGGCCGAATTCGGCCATGACGGCGCCGGGTACGCCGTCGCCGCAGCCGAGCGGCGAGAATCGCGAGGGCGCTGGTGAGTGCCAGGGCGGCCGCGATCGTCGCCGATCGCAGCATGAGGAGCCCGCATCCGAGCACCGTGAGGAGGACCACCGCGAGGAACCCGGTTGTCGCGCCGTGGAAGTTCGCCGCCATGTCGACGAACAGGGCGGTGGAACCGCCGATGTAGGCCCGGGAGCCGGTGCCGGCCAGTACGCGTGGGATGACCTGGCCGCGTAGCCGGTGCAGCAGGGCGGTGGTGTCCGGCGAGCGTGGGCCGGCCGTCGGGAAGACACGGATCACGGCGACTCCCGCTTGCGCGTTGTTCAGGTTGACCGCCGCCCGCGCGACCCCGGGAGTCCTGGCGAGCGCGGCCGCGACGGCGTCGGGGGACACCGCCGACGGGGCGCGGCCGAGGTCGACGGTGACGAGCATCGGTCCGTTGAGCCCCGGAAAGTAGTCGGTGCTGAGCAGGTCGTAGGCCCGCCGAGTCGTCGACGATGTCGATTCGGCGCCGTCGTCGGCGCCGCCGAGCTTGAGGGTCAACGCCGGCGCGGCGAGCGCGAGCAGCACAAGGCCCGCGGCGCAGGCGGCGACCCGCGGGCGGCGATGCACCCAGCCGGCCCACCATGCCCGCAGCCCCGGCGGGTGGCGCAGGCCACGGCCGCTGGTCGTCAGGTGATGTCGTTCTGTCCAGCCGAGCAGCCGTGGTCCGCAGATCGCCAGCAGCGCCGGGAGCAGGGTGAGGATCACCAGGCCGGTCGCCGTCCCGGCGGCGGCGGAGCCGAGCGCGACGCCGTTGAAGAAAGGCAGGCCCAGTGCCACGACGCCGTCCATCGCCAGCGTGACGCAGAAGCCGCCGCACGCGATCGCGAAGCCGGCCTGCGCGGCGGCCCGCGTCACCGCCTCGAGCGCGCCGGCCCCCTCCCGCAGCCAGGACTGGGCTCGGTGCACGACGACGACGGCCCCGCCCAGGCTGGTTCCGGCCGCGACGACGGCCGCGAGCAGCGGCGCGTACAACGTCATCGTCGTCGCGTGGGAGAGCAACACGGCGATCGCCAGTGCCGTCACGGTGGCGACGGAGGTGGTCACGGCGCAGACGGCGACCGCGCCGCGGGAACGCAGGGTAGCGCCGAGCAGCAGCAGGGCAGCCGCGAGCGCGATGAGAATCGGCCACCAGGAAATGGTGGTCGCGTTGACCGCGACCGCATCCGGGCCGGCGATCTCGACCTGCAGGTTGGGCCCGTCATAGGACCGCGCCGTGGCGACAAGGCGCTGCGCGGTGGCTCGGTCGGGGTGCAGCGCCGAGCCTTTCACGATTACCGATGCGACCGCGGTGTGCCGGTGACCGGCCTACCCATGAACCTTCAGCTGACCGCGGCCCGAACCACCCCCGACGGCATAGAGATCACCGCGGTGGCCGACCACCTCTCCCTCGACACCACCCAGACCGGACCCACCATCCACGGATGCTGAACCCCGGGGACACAGCCCCTGCCTCAGCGATTAATTAGTTGTATCTTTTATCTTATGCATCTGTATCGGGAGGCTGTCGGGGCACGGACGCGGCGTTCGGCCGGCCGTCGTCCTTGGCGCGCGGAGGTGAACCATGGCTAACCTGCTGGTCCGAGGCGGCCTGCTCGTCGATGGCACCGGCTCGCCGGCCCGCGCGGCCGACGTCCGCGTCCGTGGCGGGCGGGTCGCCGAGGTCGGGCCGGGGCTCGCTCCGGCGGGCGAGCGCGTCCTCGACGCCGGCGGGGCGGTCGTGGCACCCGGGTTCATCGACAACCACACCCACGTCGACCCGTCGCTGTGGTGGGACGCCTCGTGCGACCCGATGCCGCAGCACGGCGTCGCCACCGTGCTGATGGGCAACTGCTCGCTCTCGCTCGCGCCGGTGCGCGCCGCGGACCGGGCCGGCGTGACGAGCCTGTTCTGCTACATCGAGGATCTGCCCGAGTCCGCGTTCGACGCCGCCATCCCCTGGACGTGGGAGAGCTGGCCCGACTACCGCGCCGCCGCGGCCGGCCGTGGGTTCGGTGTGAACACGATCGGGTTCGTCGGCCACACCCCGCTCCGGCTGTTCGTCATGGGCCCGCAGGCGTGGGAACGGGCCGCGACGGACGCCGAGCGAGCAGAGATGGCGCGGGTTCTGGACGAGAGCCTCGCCGCCGGCGCGCTCGGCCTGTCGAGCTCGCTGGGCTTCGACGAGGACCGCGAGAAGCGGCCCGTGCCGAGCCGGCTGGCCGACGACGCGGAGCTGGCGGCGCTCCTCGACGTCGTGGCGGCCCGCGGCCGGGCCCTGCAGTTCATCCCCGACCAGACCGGCGGCCGCGCGATGCGGGCGGACGTCGAGCGGATCGCGGCTCTCTGCGGGCCACGCGGAATCCCCCACACCTGGATCGGGGTCTTCCATGACGCCGACCACCCGAACGCGGCGACCCGGATGCTCGACCATGCCCTCGCGCTGCAGCAGCAGGGGGTGCGGACGCTGCCGCAGGTGTCGCCGCGCACGCTGGACATCCGGGTGAACTGGTCAGGCGGCATGTCGTGGTTCGCGCTCGCCGACGGCTGGCACCGGATGGTCCAGGCGGACGCCGCCACCAAGCGCGCACTGCTGGTCGACCCGGCCTGGCGGGCGGTGGCCCGCGAGGAGTGGGACCGGGTGCCCCGCACGATGATCCCGCACAGGTTCCCCGACCGGCTGCGCCTCGTCGAGGTCCGCCGGCCGGAGCTGGCCCGGTGGGTCGGCGCGACGCTGGCCGACCTGGTCGCCGAGCGTGGCGGCCACCCCTCGGACGTCCTCGCGGACTGGGTGCTGGACAACGACCTGGACCCGGGGCTCGTCGGGGTCGGCGTCGCCAACGCCGACCCCGACGGGGTCGCCGCCACGCTCGTTCACCCGGCCGCCCTGATCGGCAACAGCGACGCCGGTGCCCACCTGCAGATGATGTGCGCGACCGGCGACAGCACGCTCCTGCTGACCCGCCACGTGCGCGACCGCGCCGACCTGACCCTGGAGCAGGCCGTCCACGCGCTGACCGGGCGGCAGGCGGAGGCGTTCGGGCTGCGCGGGCGCGGCACCGTGCGCGCCGGCGCGGCCGGGGACCTGGTCGTGTTCGCCCTCGACGAGCTGGCCTGGCAGACCGACGTCTTCATCGACGACCTGCCGGCGGGTGGCTCCCGGCTGCGCCGCCCGTCAGGCGGATACCGCTATACCGCCGTCGCAGGTGAGGTCACCCAGCAGGACGGCGAGCTCACCGACGCCCGCCCAGGCCGGTTCCTCGGGGCTGGCTGAGCCCGGCCGCCGGCCGAGCCGGTGGCCCAGCCCGAAGTGGCCGGCGCGCGAAGTGGCCGGCGCCCGATGGCGCCGGCCACTTCCGTCGTGCTGTCAGACGGGCAGGACCAGCTCCAGCAGGCCCTCGCCCGCCACCCGGCCGGCGACCCCCGTCCGGGCGCGCTCGAACCTGCTCGTCCTCGGGCCGACGGTGCTGACGAGCAGCTCACCGGTGCCGTCGTCGTCGAAACGCCACTCGGCGGCGTCATAGGCCAGCGGCGCTCCCGGTGTCGGGTCCGCGGTCATCGCGACCGCCGGGCCGAGCATCGCGAGCACACCGCAGGCGGCGCCGGCCGCGCGCAGCGTGCCGACGGCGTCCGGCCGGGCGAGCAGCACCGGCACCGCGGCCACCTGCGCGAGCAGGTCACGTTCGACCAGCGCCGTGGCGACGTCACCGGGAAGCCCGACGACCAACCGCACCGGCAGCCGGCGGGTGAACATCTCGACCCGGCCCGCGTCCCAGCCGAACCGGTCCGCGTGCGCGACGGTCGCGCGCAGCGTTCCCGCGGCCCGGGTGAACGGCTGGATCCAGCCGCCCTCGTGGGGCCCGGCCACCGCGACCAGGACGTGGCCGCGGCCGAGCCCGGCCGCGGCGAGGCGCGCGGTCGCCCACGCGGTGTCACGCTCGACGTCCGCATCGCCGATCGCGAACTCGACGGCCTCGCCGTCGACGTACCACCACGAGATGCCATACAGCGGCTGGCGCGGCAGCCGCAGCGCGGCCTCGGTCACCGACAGCAGCGTCATGACTTCGCCACCCGCGGGACCTTGGCGGCCGATCCTCGTCGCAACAGGGCCTCCTCCGTCTCCAGCTCGATGTCCACCAGCTCGGCCGGCAGCCGCGCGGCGTCGGCGACCGACGAGGCGAGGCGGGCGGCGAGTTCGGGCAGATCTACCGGGCGGGAGGCGTCGTAGCCGACCCGCAGGCGCAGGCGCTCGACCTCGCGGGTCGGGCGGATGATCTGGAACAGTCCTGTCTGCGTCTCATCAACGCTCTCGACCGCCGTCCAGATCTCGTGAGGAAGGACAGACCGGCCGGCGACGACGGTCTCGTCGCCGCCGCGGCCGAGCACCCACACCCGGGGCGAGGTCCGGCCGCACGGGCACACGGCGGTGCTGTGCCGGACGAGGTCGCCGGTGCGGTAGCGGATCAGTGGGGCGGCGTCGTTGTCGAGCGACGTCACCACCATCTCGCCGACCTCGCCCTCGGCGACCGGCTCGCCGGTGGCCGGGTCGACGACCTCGAGGAAGACCTCGTCCCACCACAGGTGGTAGCCGTCGTGCTCGGTGCACTCCCAGGCCAGGCCGGTGTCGCCGGCGCTGGTGTAGACGAAGACGTCCAGGCCCCACTCGGTGGACAGCCGCTCGCGCATCCGCGCGCCCAGTGGCTCGCCGGCGAAGGAGACGGCCTTGAACGAGTCGAACAGCTTGCGCAGGTCGTGGTGGGGGGCGAGGTGCTCCAGCTCGACCAGGTTCGTGCTCATCAGCTGGACGTAGGTGGGCCGGTGCTGCTCGATGACGCGGAGCACCTCGGCCCATTTGCCCATCCAGGTGTCCACCAGGAGCGGGACCAGGCCCATCGCGCGGAAGGCGTCCTCGATCCAGCCGCGGAACGTCGCCGCGTTGCACAGCACCCGGTCCCCGGGCCGCACGCCCATCATCCACAGGGCCCGTAAGTAGCCCGCTGGCAGGGGCGCGCAGGCCAGGCCCGCCCACATCTCGTTGAAGAAGGTCGGGTCGCCGGTCGTGCCGGAGCTGGCGGTGATGGTGGTCAGGTCCGCGGGGTCCACGCAGAGCAGGCCGCCGAAGGCGTCGCCGGTGCGGTCGCGGAAGGCGCGGACCGCGTCCTTGTCGATGAAGGGAACCAGGCGGCGGAAGTCCGCCGGCGACTGCACGTCATCCGGCTTGACGCCGGCCGGGTCCCACCGGCCCTGGTAGAGCGCCGAACGTTCGTGGGCCAGCCGGACGACCTCCAACAGCCGCCTGGTCTGCTCGCTGGCGATCCGGTCCGCCGGGGCGGTCTCGATCTCCGGTTCGAGGTAGGTCACCCTTCCGTTTCCCCTCTCCTGTCTGCTCGCCGCCGGCCGGCGGACGCCCCGGTGGACTGGTCCTGCTCGGCGAGCCACGCCTCGTGCCGCGCGAAATGGTCCTGGTCACGGGCCACCAGGACCGCCTGCGCGGTCGCGAGCCGCGTGCCGGTCGAGCCGAGCGTCAGCTCGGCCTCGACGTACCACCGGCGTCCCTCACGCCGGGCCAACCGGGCGGTGGCCCGTAGCGGGCGGCCGACCGGGACCGGCTTCACGAAGCCCACGGTCAGCGAGGCGGTCACCGCCAGCTGGCCGTGCAGCAGCGGCACATGCCCGACGACCTCGTCGAGGACCCCGGCGGTCCAGCCCCCGTGCGCGACCCGGGGGCCGCCCTCGGCCTCCCACGGGCAGGTCAGGGTGTAGACGACACCACCGTCGACCGGGTGCTCCGTCTCGATCCCGAGCCGGCACCGGGCGGCCGCCTGGCAGCCGCCGCACAGCGCGACCCCGCTGGGCGACAGCCCCGGGCGCTGCCAGTCCCCGCCCGCCCATGCCTCACCGGTTGTGTCGCAGGCCACAAGTTGAATATACAGCTTAGTTAGATGATTTGCCATCGAAGGAGCGAGGGCCGGCTCGCACCCGGCCTCGCGCGCCGACAGTGACCGTCGCGGCGCGATTCCGGCGCCTCACTAGGTACTATTGGACAAATCATTTCGACGAGAGGCGGCGCGCGATGGCGGTCCGCGGCACAGTAGTCGGCGCCACGGCCACGGCCAACGGCGCCCACAGCGCGGTCCAGCCGGTCGGCCACCAGATCCGCGTGCCGAAGACGGCCGAGCTGGTGGCCGCGCAGCTGCGCCGGCAGATCATCAAGGGTGAGCTTCGCGAGGGCGAGGCGCTGGCGCCCGAGTCGGTGCTCATGGAGCAGTTCGGCGTCTCCCGGCCCACCCTGCGCGAGGCGTTCCGGGTCCTCGAGGCCGAGGCGCTCATCAGCGTCCGGCGTGGCGCCCACGGCGGCGCCCGGGTGCACGCGCCCAACGGGGACATCGCCGCCCGCTACGCCGGTCTGATCCTGGAGCATCGGGAGACCACGGTCGGGGACGTCTACCAGGCGAGCGCCATCATCGAGCCACCGTGCGCCGCGCTGCTCGCCGGTACCTGGTCCGAGGGTGACCTCGACCGCCTCCAGGAGCTGTACGAGGAGGCGGAGCGGGTCAAGAACGACCCGCTCGCCCTGCTCGACGCCCAGGACCGGTTCCATCTTCTCCTGGTCGAGCTCACCGGCAACCAGACCCTCACCGTGCTCACCGGCATGCTCCGCCACATCGTCGACCGGGCGAACCAGGCCTACGTCAGCGCCGAGTCCGCGCTGCCAGCGCAGCGCCGGGCCGCGCTCAAGGGACAGCGAGCGCACGCCAAGCTGATCGAGCACCTGCGCGACCGGGACGCCGACAACGCCCAGACCCTCTGGCGACGCCATCTCGACGAGCAGGGCGACCACTTCCGCACCGGCTCGGGCGCCCGCACCGTCCTCGACCTGCTCGGCTGACCGCGCCCGGCGACGCCACCCCGGCGGGCTGGGCGGCGATGGGGGCCCGCGCCGTCCAGCGCAGGGACGCCCAGCCGGGACTTTCGCCGACCGGAACGCCGCGGGTGCACGGGGCGCGAAGGCCAGCGCCCCAGCCTCGGTCGCCTCGGACGACGCCTACCCGGCAGTGGCCGTCGCCGCGGGGTCGCTGATCTCGGCATAGAAGGCGGTCCAGGTAGGCCAGGTTTCGGGGAGTTCGGCGGTTGGGGCAAGGCCGACGTCCTCGAGGGCCCACTTGAGGCGGTCGCCCGTGGCGGGCTGTTCGAGGACGTCGGCGTTGTACCAGGAACGGGGGCGGCGACCACGGAAGTACCAGCGACCGTCCCGGCGCGCGTACCGGTCGCTGTACTGCATCGCCTGCACCACCCAGTGCTCACCGACCTTGTGCTCGGCCCGACAGTGCACGGTGCCCCGCGCGGCGTCCGGGTCGGCGGGGTCGAGGTCGATGACGTGGCCGGCTATCAGGTGCACCGTCGTCGTGAACGGCGCTCGGCGGCCGACGAGATCGACGAAATACTCCCGTAGCGCCGCGCGCCCGACACCGTTCGCACACCGCACGTCCTCGACGAACAACCCCGTCAGCCCATCGAGGTCACGGGCATCGACGGCGGCGGCGTAGCGCGCCGCCAGGTCGCGGATCGCCTCCCGTGCCTCCAGCATCGCCAGCCGGGCGTACACCGCCGCCAGCTCCTGGTCACCCAACACGCCACTCCCTTCACGGGCTCGGTCAGATCACGTGGGCCGGGAGGCGACCCCCGCCGCGGCAACGCCGATCCACGCATGGTAACTATATTCTAAGCTTAATCATTTAGCGATATGGAGTTACCGTGGCCCACAGGCAGGTCTGGCGGCACGCCGCCGCGGCCGCGTGCGTCGCGCTCGCCTCGGCGATCGCCGGGTGCTCCGGATCCGCCGGATCATCCAGCGCGGCCAGCTGCTCCAGCCCAGGGGTCAGCGAGGAATCGATCAAGGTCGGACTCGTCTACCCCGACAGCGGGCCCTTATCCGGACCGTTCAAGACGGTCCGAGCCGGCGTCGAGGCACGCATCGCCAAGCAGAACGCGAACGGTGGCGTGGGCGGCCGCCGCATCGACATCACCTGGCGCGACGACGAGTCGGACCCCTCGGCAAACCTGACCGCCGCACGCGAGCTGGTCGAGAACGTGGAGGTGTTCGGTCTCCTGGAGGAGACGGCTGTAGCCTCCGGGTCCGCCTCCTATCTCGCCGACAAGGACATCCCCGTCGCGGGAATCGTGGCCGAGTCGGTATGGGGCCGGTACCGCAACATGTTCGCGTTCGCCTACCCGTACACGACCGGCCCCTCGGTCACGACGCTCGGCACCTACGTGGCCAGAGCGGGCGGAACCCGAGCCATCATGGTGGTAAGCGCGGTCAACCCGTCGTCGCACGGTGTCGCAGAGAAGGACGCCGCCAGCCTCCGGTCAGCAGGGGTCTCGGTGGTCGGGCAGGTCAGCTACGCCGAGCAGGTGACAAGCCCCCAGGTCGTCGTGGACGCGGTCCGCGACCAGCAGGCCAATGTTGTCCTCGCCGAGATCTCGGGCGACGGGCTCGCCACGATCGTCCAGGCTCTTCACGCGGCTGGAATCTCCCTCAAGGCCGCCGTCGGGCCGGACGGCTACGACCGGAGCCTGCCCGGGAGGTACGGCGCCGACATCGCCGGGATGTCCGTCTACCTCACCACACCTTCCTTCCAGGTAAAGTCCGCGGCCCTCGACGCCTATCAGGCAGCCGTGGCGGCCTACGCACCGGAGCAGGCCGACGCCCAGCAGGAGACCACGTTGCAGGGCTTCATCACCGCTGATCTGTTCGTCCGCGGTCTTGAGGCGGCGGGACCGTGCCCCACGCGCGCGGCGTTCCTCAGCGGGCTACGAGCCGTGCGCGACTATGACGCGGGTGGCCTGCTAGCCCAGCCGATCGACATGACGAGCGGGTTCGGGCAGCTCAACACCTGCTACTACTTCGTCCGGGTGGACCAGTCCGGCAGCGGCTTCGACGCTGTCCCCGGAGGGGCAGGACCGGGCGGCAACGCATGGTGTGGCCAACGCATCGAGGGCTGAGCGCTCCGCCATCTTCCCCTCCTCCACCTCTCGCCTATATAACTATCTCATTAAGATGATTTCATCAGATCAGGCGCGATCACGATGGAGGTGGCCATGGGCGACGAGGTGCTGTTGCTGGACCGGTCGGGACCGGTCTGGACCGTCACGCTCAACCGGCCCGCGGAGCTGAACTCCTTTGACGCCACGCTGCACCGCGCCTTCAACGACGTGTGGCGCGAGGTCGAGGACAGCCGGGACGTCCGCACGGTCGTGCTGACCGGCGCCGGCCGGGCGTTCTGCGCCGGCGGGAACCTCGACGACTTCCCGCTGCTGCACGCCGATTTCGCGCGTCGCCGCCGCACGATGCGGGACGCGCGGCGGGTCGTCACCGAGATGCTGGACGTCCACGTCCCGGTGGTCGCCGCCGTCAACGGCCCCGCGGTCGGGCTGGGCTGCACGCTGAGCACGCTGTGCGACATCGTCTTCATCGCGGACGACACCTACCTGGCCGACCCGCACGTCGCCGTCGCGCTGGTGGCGGGCGACGGCGGCGCCGTCACCTGGCCGCACCACACCGGCCTGCTCACCGCGAAGCGCTACCTGCTGACCGGCGACCGCATTCCGGCCGCGGAGGCGGTCCGGCTGGGCCTGGCGACGTTCGCGGTCCCCCGGGAGCGCCTGCTGGACGAGGCACGGGCGTTCGCCGAGCGGCTGGCCGCACTGCCCCACCAGGCGGTGCAGGAGACGAAGGCGCTTCTCAACCAGCAACTGCGCGCCTCCTCGGTCGCGGCCCTGGGCTACGGACTCGCGGCCGAGAGCCAGTCACACGACACCGCCGAGTACCTCGCGGTGCCCGACCAGTTCGCCCGTCAGAAGGCCCGCCGGAAGGGCTGACGCGCCCGTCCCGAGGACGCCGACCGAGAGGACCCCATGAAGATCGACGCCAGCCTCGGCAAGGACATCTCGGCCACGAAGGCGGGCGCCCGCACGATCGAGGACACCGGCTATGACGGGATGTGGATCGGCGAGACCAGGCACGACCCGTTCCTGCAGGCCCTGCACGCCGTCGACGCAACCGACGCGGCCACCGTCGGCACGGCCATCGCGATCGCGTTCGCGCGCACCCCGATGACGCTCGCGAACAGCGCGTTCGACCTCGCCCGCTACTCTCGCGGTCGCTTCGTCCTGGGCCTCGGCTCGCAGGTCAGGCCACACATCGAGCGCAGGTTCTCGATGCCGTGGTCGCACCCGGCGCCGCGGATGCGCGAGTTCGTGCTGGCGATGAGGGCGATCTGGGCGGCCTGGCAGGACGGCACCCCGTTGGACTTCCGCGGCGACTTCTACACGCACACGCTGATGACGCCGTTCTTCGCGCCGCCGCCGCACGAGTTCGGGCCCCCGCCCGTGTTTGTCGCCGGCGTCGGGGAGCTCATGACCGAGGTGGCCGGCGAGGTCGCCGACGGGTTCTTCGTGCATCCGTTCACCACCCGGCGCTACCTCGACGAGGTCACCCTCCCCGCGCTGGAACGCGGCCGCGCCAGGACGGGCAGGAGTCTCGAGGGCTTCACCGTCTGTGGGCCGTCCTTCGTCACCGTCGGGCGCGACGAGCGGGAGCTGGCAGTGGCGGTGAAGGGCACGAAGGACCAGATCGCGTTCTACGCCTCGACGCCCGCCTACCGCCCGGTGCTGGACGTACACGGCTGGGGCGACCTGCAGCCCGAACTGACACGGCTGTCCAAGCAGGGACGCTGGTCGAACATGGGCGACCTGATCACCGACGAGATGCTGCACGAGTTCAGCGTCGTGGGGACACCTGCCGACGTCGGCAAGGGTCTACGCGCGAAGCTGACGCGGGTGTCGACCCGCGTCTCCTTCTACGCGACCTACGAGTCGGACCCGGCGGTCTGGCCCGAGGTGCTGTCCGCGCTGCGCTGACACCGGCCACCCAGATGGCCCGCCAGCCAGGTCGCGTGCCTGGCCGGCGGGCCATCTGCCTGCCGGCGGACGGAGAACCCGCCGGCCCCTCGTCCAACCGGCGTGTGTCCGAGGGGCCGGCGGGTGCCGGAGGGACGGGGCGGGCGCGCTAGCGGAGGGCCTCCGGTAGCACGCCGGCCTCACCGCCCAGGTCACCGGGGAAGATGATCGACGTTCGGGCGAGGTTGCCACCGTCGGTGGCTGGCAGGCACACCCCGGACATGTAGGCGGACTCGTCGCTGACCAGGAACAGCGCCACGCCCGCGTTGTCGCGCAGCGACGGTGGCCGGTCGAGCTTGAGCGGGATCGACGTCGCGGTCGGGTCCCAGGGCTGCATCTCCTCGTAGCTCCTGCCGAGCACCTCCGCGTCCGGCGGCATCGAGAAGTTGATGCTCATGCCGTGGGCAGGGCAGAGCGCGTTCGCCCGGATGCCATAGGCGCCGAGCGACAGCGACATGCCCTTGACCAGCCCGTTGACGCCGTGCTTGGCCGCGGCGTAGCCGGGGAAGCCCGGGTAGGCGACGAAGCCGGCCATCGACGAGACCGCCAGGATCGTGCCGCGGCGTTGCCCCTTCATCACCGGCACCGCCGCGCGCGCCGCGAGGAACACCCCGGTCAGGTTCGTGGCGAGCATGGAGGTGAAGCCCTCGATCGAGATGTCCTCGAAGGCCTTCGTGCCGAAGCCCTCCTCGGGCACCCCGGCCGAGCACATGAGGATGTCGAGGCGCCCGTAGGTGTCCACCGCCAGCGCGACCGCGTCGACACACTCCTGCGCCTCGCGTACGTCGGTCTTCGCGCCGACGGCGACGCCGCCGGCCGCCAGGACCTCGGTGACGACGCGGTCGACCCGCGCCGGCACGAGATCGGTGACGACGACGTTCGCTCCCTCGGCCGCGAACAGCAGCGCGGACTCCCGCCCGAGGCCCGAACCGGCGCCGGTGATGAGCGCCGTCCTGCCCGCGAGCCGGCCGCTCACGCCCCGACCCCCGCCGGGAAGGCCGGGCTGGCGATGGTCTTGGCCTGCAGGTACTCGCGGAAACCGTCCTCGCCGTGCTCGCGGCCGACGCCGCTGATGCCGTACCCCCCGAACGGGGTGTCCGGCGACAGGTAGAACGACGGCCCGATATTGACCGTGCCGGCGGCCATCCGGTTCGCCAGCCGCCAGGCCCGCTCCGGGTCGGACGTCTGGATATAGGACGACAGGCCGTAGCGGGAGTTGTTCGCGACGCGGACGGCCTCGTCATCGTCGCCGTCGTAGCGGACGATCGTCAGCACGGGGCCGAAGACCTCGTACTGCGCGATCTCGGAGTCCTCGTGGGCGTCAGCGACGACCGTCGGCTCGTACCAGAAGCCCCTGCCGCCCGTCGGCGACGCGCCGCGCCGCCCGCCGACGGTCACCCGCGCGCCGGCCGCGACCGCCCGGTCCACCAGGCCCTCCATCCGGGCGAGCTGCGCGGCGTTGATGATCGGGCCGACGACGTTGGCCGGGTCGGTGGGGTCGCCCCAGGGCAGCGCCGCGACGGCCGCGGTCACCGCTTCGACGACCTCGTCGTAGCGCGCGGCGTGGACCACCATCCGGGTGGCGAGCGCGCAGCCCTCGCCGCTGTTGGCCATGCACATCCCGACGGATACCGGGATCGCCACGGCGAGGTCGGCGTCGTCGAGGATGATGTTCGCCGATTTGCCGCCGAGCTCGAGGCACACCTTGCGGATGCCCACCGCGGCCCGCTCGTAGATCCGCTGCCCCACCTGGGGTGAGCCGGTGAAGTGGTACATGTCCACCCGCGGGTCGCCGGTGAGCGCCTCACCGGCGGCCGCCTTGTCGCGCGAGCTGATGACGTTGAGCACGCCGGGCGGGATCTCCGTGTGCTCATGCGCCACCTGGGCGATGAGGGCGCCGGTGAGCGGCGTGTCCGGCGCGGTCTTGAGCACGATGGTGTTCCCGGTCGCGAGCGCGTGCTGGATCTTCCAGATGTCGGTCATGAACGGCGCGTTCCACGGCGTGATCGCGCCGACGACGCCGTAGGGCTCATAGCGGACCCGGCGGTTGCTCGGCAGCCCGACGCCCTGGTGGACGCCGACGTCGGTCTCCCAGGGGAACCGGCCGATGAGGTCGTTGAAGAACGTCATGTCCTCGGTCATGACGTCAATGTGGTTGCCGATGTTGGCGACCACGGTGCCGGCCTCCGCCACCTGCAGCCGCCGGGCCGCCGCTGCCTCCTTGCGCAGCCCTTCCTGTAGCTGGCGTAACACCCGCTGACGCAAGGTGTGGTCGCTGGCCCAGGACGTCTCGTCCGCGCCGCGCCGCGCCGCGGCGACGGCGGCGGCGACGTCCTCGGCCTGAGCGTCGGCGGCGGTGCCGACCAGCGTCTCGTCCGCCGGGTTGAGCACGTCGAACCGCCCGCCGGCCGCGGCCTCGCGGAACTGCCCGCCGATGTAGAGCCGGCCCTCGGGCTCTGCGTCCAACGCCATCGCCTTCTCCTCGGGGTCACCTGCCGATGGGTTGTGGGTGCTCGAGACGTCGGCGCCTCGCCCCCACGAACGCTCAATTAGTTCTATAATTTATCTTTAGCTGGCTGGGCGGCAGTATGTCCCCCGCCGCGCGACCCCGTCAAGGCGCCGGCAACCAGCGACCGAGGCACCGGGATCCTGCGGTACGTAACTTTACGATCTTGTGGCATGCGGCTTCACGCTGTGAGGTTGCGCGCCAGAAGGGGAGATCATCATGGGGAAGATCTGGGCGAACTCGGGCGACTCGCACGCGCTGGAGCCGCTGGACCTGTGGGAGCGGGCACTGCCGGCGCGGCTGGCCGAGCGCGCGCCCCGGGTGGAGCGCAGTGACAACCGCGAGACGGTCTACGTGGACGGCCAGATCATGCGCCGCGACCCGCTGTCCTTCGCCGAGGCGATCCGCCCGCCGGGCGCCGAGGACGTCACGATCCGCCTGACCGACCTCGACGACCAGGGGGTCTGGGGCGAGGTCGTGTTCCCCTCCCGCGGCTTCTGGATCCACAACATGACAGACCCGGAGCTGGCCCGGGCGAGCGCGGCGGCCTACAACGACTGGGCCGCGGACACGATCATCGCCGCAAGTCCCCGGCTGGTGCCCGCCGCGATCACGTCCGTGCTGGACACCGACGACGCGGTGGCCGAGCTGGCCCGTGCCCGCGACCGCGGCTTCCAGGCCGTGTACATGCCAGCCACTCCCCCGCCCGACCGGCCCTACAACTCCGAGGTCTGGGAGCCGCTGTGGAGCCTGGCCGAACAGTCGCGGACCCCGCTGTGCTTCCACATCGGCACCGGCATGATGCCCCAGGTCATCTCCCGTGGGCCCGGCGGCAGCGTCATCAACTACGTCGAGACCTTCTTCCCCGGGCAGCGGGTGGTGGCCCACCTGGTCGCCTCGGGCGCGCTTGACCGCCACCCGGGCCTGCGCATCTTCGTCGCCGAGGCCGGCGCCGCGTGGATTCCCGCGCTCGCCGACCGGATGGAGGAGGGCTACCGCCAGCACGACATGTTCGTGCGGCCCAAGCTCTCCCGCTCCCCCCGCGAGATCGTCTACTCGCAGGTCTACACCTCGTTCCAGCATGACCCGAGCGCGCTGCTGGCCGTGAGCGCCCTGGGCTACGACAAGGTCATGTGGGGCAGCGACTACCCGCACCTGGAGGGCACGTTCCCCAACACCCAGAAGGTCCTGCACGAGCTGTTCGACGACGTCGACCCGGCGGTGCGCGACCGGGTCCTGGGTGGCGCGTTCGCCGAGCTGTTCGACGTCCCGCCGATGCCGGTCCAAGCCACCTGAGGCTGGCTTGAGCCGTCGCGAGACTCTAAACCGGCATATTATCTAACCAATAGCTTGGCAGATCCTCCCGGCGTGCGCCGATCGACGCCCGGCCGGGTGCCTCGAAGGGAGCACGCATGACGACGACGGCGCCGACCGACGCCCCGCCGCTGGTGGTCGGGCAGACCTACGAGCAGATGACCGTCGGCACCACGTTCCGCACACCGGCGCGCACGATCACCGAGACCGACCTGGTGCTGTTCCGCCAGCTCGTCGGCGTCACCGAGCCGCTGTTCATGGACTCCGAGCACGCCGCGTCCGCCGGGTACACCGGCCGACTGTGCCCCGGGATGATGGTCTTCTCCTACGCGGAGGGCCTGGTCATCGGGACGAACGTGCTGCACGGCACCGGCATGGCCTTCATGCGGACCGATCTGTCGATCAGCGCGCCGGTCTACGTCGGCGACACTCTGACCGTCGTGGTCGAGGTGACCGAGTCCCGCCCCGCCAGTCGCGGGAACCGTGGCGTCGTCACGACCCGCAACACCGTGCTCAACCAGCGGGGCGAGACCGTCATGACCTACACCCCGGTCCGCCTCATCAAGGGCGACGACGCCGGCTAAAGGGCCGCCGGAGGGGCGAAAATGTTCCACCTCGTGCCTCCTTCGACGGTCTGGTGGTGCGCTCGAGGGCGAGGGGGAAGTGGAGCGGAGGGCGTGGTCGTAGCGGTAGCCGTCGCCGGTGCGGCCGCCCCAGCTGTAGGCGTTGTCGGTGGGGTGGAGGTGGCGGAAGGCATCGACGAGGCGGAAGACTCCCCTCGAGGGATTGGCGGACCCCCAGCGGCTCCGCCCCGGCCAGGGCGGTCAACGTCTTGTTCCGATCCCGCGGCGCCAAAAGCCCGGTCAGATACTCCGGAACCCCCGCCGCTGCGCCACCGCCGAGAACACATCATCGAACCGCGCCGCATACTCCTCCAACGGACCCGGCGCCGGCGGGCAGGCCACCATATTGGTCATCACTGACTCCCTCCCCCCGAGGGCCAGTGAAGGCCTACCCACCACAATCTTGATCCAACGGACTACCGCTAGTGTCCGCGGGTGATCCGGTGCGTGGCCCACGCGAGCCCGGCCGCCGCCGCGACCGCCCGCCGCGCGCGCATCCGGGGCGGGCCGAACCTGGCCTGATGCGCCCAGAACAGCGCGGTGACCGCCCCCAGGCCGGTCACCGCGCGCGCCGGGGCGTCACCCCAGACCGACAACTGGTCCATCAGGGCCTCGGCCTCGGCCGGGGAATGCCCGGCAACGACAAGCCGGGGCGCGAGCAGGGCGGCGTCGACCCACGCGGCGCCACGGCACGCGTGCGACCAGTCGATCACCCGCACGCCGTCGGCGGTGACGACGTAGTTCCCGGGGTGCGGGTCGGCGTGCAGCAGCGACGCGCCCTCCACCGCTCCGAGGTCGAACTGCGTCGCCGCCGCGAGGCCGGAGAACTCCTCGGGGCACCGGCCCAGCAGTTCGCCGGCCTTCTCGTACAGCGCCTTGATCTTCACGACCACACTCGGCGCGCGCTCCCACGGGCTTGGAGTGAGCCGTCCGGCAAGCGTCTCGATCACCCGCCCGACCGCGGCCAGGTCCAGCGAGCCCGGCGCGAGATCCGAGTCCCGGCCGTCGAGGTACTCGAACAGCAGCAGCAACCAGCCCTCGATCTCGGCGGACCACAGCATCCGCGGCACAGGCGTGCCCGGGGGCAGGGCGGCGTTCGCGTCCGCCTCGCGGCGGTAGTGGCCGATGGCCGGGGCGCCGAGCGGCGACGCCTTCACGAACACCGGCCCCGTCTCCGTGTCGAGCCGGGCCGCGACACCCACCGTCAGGCCGTCCGGGGCCGTCGCCGCCGCGCGGACAGGTCCACACCGCCGTTCGACGGCGGCCCGGGCCTTCGCGGGGAGGTCAGCCCATTGGAATCGCAGGGCCGGCTCCTCGTCAGGGACTGTCGTGGCAGGTGGCGTGGCACTGGTGGCAGTTCGTGGTCTGGCACTCGCCGTGCCGACCGGTCCACAGGTCGCGCTCGACGTGGAAGCCGGCCCTCTCGATGGCGGCCACCATATCGGCCACGGTCAGGACGGTGACCCCCCACTCGGACGGGTGCTCGGGAACGTGGTGAAGGAACCGCCCGGCGACCCGGGCGCAGAACTGCGCGTACTCCCGGGTGTGGAGAAGGAACGCATGCCAGCCGACGTCGACCGCGTGGGACGGGGAGAAACGGGAGGGGCTGCCCGCGCAGGCGCCGAGGAACGCCAGCGCCTGGTCGACGATCCGCTCGGCGTCGCTGGTCAACTCGGGGTGGTCCTCGGCGACCTTGGCGGTGAGCCGGCCGAACAGCGTCTCGTCGACGAGCTCGCGGCCACGCCGGACGGCTGGCGGGGTGTCGGTGGACGATGGGGCAAGGGTCGTCAACGGGTCCTCCTGGAAGGGTGGTGCCGACGCCGCCCGGCGTTCGGTCGCTGTTCCGGGCGGCGGCGGGTCTCGGGACGGGCTGTGGCGCGTGTGGCGGAGGCTACGCGCCGGCCACACCCGCCGGGCCTTCAATTCCATCAGAACTGGACTAAGAAACTAGGTCGCCGGGATCTTGCATGTCAAGCTATTCCATCTAAGATGGGCTAACCGATCGTCGCGGACCACAGGAGGACCGATGCGACTCACGCGGATCGCGGGCGAATGCCCGGACGGGCGGACCTGCCCGACGGCCTATGCGACCGACCGCGGCACCGTGGTCATCCAGGGCTACCGCCTTGACGCGGGCACGCTGGCACGGGTACCTCTCGGGGCGGACGAGACGGCCGTCGAGGTTCCGCTGTCGCTGCTGGAGGAGGTCACGCGATGCTCAACGCCGTCGAGCTCGGCGAGTACATCGACGCCCGCCTGACCCACTCGGCGTTCCGGCTCGAGACCCTCGACCACTATGACGACGCCACCGACGGCGCCGACGTCGCCCGCTACCTGCGCGGCGAGCCCGGCCCCGACCTGGCCCGCAAACAGCCCTGGCTCGACCGGCTCCGCCACGAAAAGGAAGCCGGAATCCTCAACCAGCGCGTCCACGTGCTGCGAACGCCGCTCACCGACTACCTTCGCTACGAATGCGAATGGGGCTACCGGCCCAACGCGCGGTTCGAGGACATCCGCGTCCTCGACCTCACCGAAACCCCACCACCGGCCGCCCTGGTCGACCACGACTTCTGGATCGTCGACAACCAGCACGGCCTGCGCATGCACTACGACCCCACCGGACGGTTCGAGGGAGCCGAACCCGTCGACGACGACCAGACCACCGCCTACCGACGATGCCGCGACGCCGCCGTCGCCACCGCCGAACCCTTCCTCGACTGGTGGGCCCGACACCCCGAGGAATGGCGGGCCAACCGCGCCGCATGACCACCCCTGCGCCCGTGCGTGGCCGGGGCCCGGCCGACCGGACCCGCCTCGCCGCCACCCTGCGCGCGGCCCGCCTCGCCGCCGGACTCTCCGGCGCCGAGGCCGGCCGGCGCACCGGCATGTCCCAGTCCAAGATCTCCAAGATCGAGCGGGGGTTTCTCCTCCCCAGCACCGACGACGTCACCGCACTCTGCCACGCCTACAAGCTCGGCACCGACGAACGCGACCACCTTGTCGCCCTCGTCATCGGGCTACGCGACGAGGCCTCCACCAAGGTCATCATGGCCCGCGGCGTCGCCGAGACCCAGCGCCGCATCGGCAACCTCGAGGTCTCCGCCACCCTCGTCCAAGCGTTCCAGCCAACCATGGTGATCGGCCTGCTCCAGACCGCCGCCTACATGCGGTGCGTGTTCGGCACCCCCGACTCCCACGCCCTGTCCAGCGACGAGATCGACGAAGCCGCCCAGGCACGCCTCGCCCGGCAGCGACAACTCGGCGACACCTCGAAACAGTTCGTCCTCGTCATGACCGAGGGCGCGCTGCGCTGGCAGGCAGGCTCGGCCGCGACCATGGCCGAGCAGGTCCACGCCCTTGCCGAGGCGATCGACCGGCCCAACGTGCGCCTCGGAATTATCCCCTGGACCACCCCGGTACGGGTGTTCCCCCGGCACGGCTTCCACCTCTACGACCAGGACGCCGTCATGGTCGGCACCGAGACCGCGACCGCCACCCTCACCGGACCCGCCGACATCGCCACCTACATCGAACTGTTCGAGGCCCTCGTCGACCTCGCCTTCTTCGACGACGCGGCCCGCGACCACCTCGCGCGCATCGCCGCCGACTACGAGCACCTGAACAAGGGCTGACGCGACCTCGGCCAACCGCGGCCTGACCGACGACGCAGCCGCCTACAGTAACCGCGCCTGCAGTGGTAGCCGCACCACATCGACGACCGAGGCACTGCCTCGCATGCTCGATGAGCCGCGCCGCCGGCGCTGGCGCGAGCAACACCCCGGAGTCAAAAGCCTCGGCCGAGGTCAGTGATGGAATCGGCCTGACCGCGGCCTTCTCCGACACGCATAGAAACCTCTCTGGGTGCGGCAGCTGATCCTCGACGATCCCCGAGTTCCGCCCGCAACGCCTCCACGTCGAGCCCGCTGTACTCCCCCACCGAACGGATCCCAGGCCGACTGGTCACCTATCCGCGATCCTATAACGGCGCGGGCGCCGTGGCCTCCCGGCGGCGCAGCAGACCCTCCTGCGCGACGGTGGCGACCAGGGCGCCGCTGCGGTCGAACACCCGGCCCTGCGTCATCGCCCTGCCGTGTCCCGTCCATGGGCTCACCTGCTCGAAGTAGAGCCAGTCGTCGGCCCTGCGGGGCTCGTGGAACCAGATCGCGTGCCCCAGCGTCGTGCCGAAGAACGCGCCCACGCCGGCCAGCACCTCGCCGTGGGGCAGCAGAGCCGCGCTCAGCATGAACAGGTCGGAGGCGTAGGCCAGCGCCGCGGCGTGCAGCAGCTGGTCGTCGCCGAGCGGCCCGCGGCAGCGCAGCCACACCGCGAGGCACGGCGGCTGCGGTCCACGGCGCACCGACAGCGGCGGCGGCTCCGAGAGGAAACGGACGTCGACCGGGTGGCTGCCCAGGAACGCGCGCGCCCAGCGCGCCGGATCCTGGCCCGCGCCGTGGAACCAGCTCTCCGCCGGAGCGAGCGCGTCCGGCGCCGGCGCGTCGGGGGCGGGCACCTGGTGGGCGAGCGCGGTCTCCCCCGCGTGGAACGAGGCCTCCATCCGTAGCAGCACGGCCCCGTTCTGGGTCGTCCGCGCCGCCCGGGAGCTGAAACTGCGCCCGTCCTTGACCCGGTCCACCTCGTGCTCGAGCGGCGACGAGGCCTGTCCTGGGCGCAGGAAGCCCGCGTACAGGCTGTTGACGGCCAGGCCCGGTCCGACGGTGCGGCCGGCGGCCACCAGCGCCTGCGCGAGGAGCAGGCCACCGAAGACCCTGGTGCCCGACTGCGGTGGGCCTCCCGGGCCGGCGAACAGGTCGCCGCCCAGGGGCCGCACGTCCAGCAGCGGGCCCAGGCGGCCAGGATGCTGGGCGGTCAGGGCGCACCTCTTCCACCAGATAGCTGATCGTTCGTCGTGTGGCCGACCGCGGAGCCAGCCGGCCGCGGGTCAGGCCACCGGACGCGGGAACGGCGCCGGCGCGGCGTCGAGGACCGCGGCCGGATCGAAGTCCGCCGGCAGCGGCGGAAAGTCCGGCGGGCGCCGCTCACGGAAGCTCGCGACACCCTCGGCGAGCTCTGGGCGGGCGTTCATGTCGGCCATCGCCGCGAACGAGCGCCGCAGGCCCTCGTTGAAGTCGACGTCCAGGTCGGCGTACACCTGGCGGCGGATCACCGCGAGCGCGGTCGGCGCGCAGTTGACGGCGAGGTCCCGGGCATAGGCGCGCGCGTCGGCGAGTGCCTCGCCGGGCTCGGACAGCCGGCTGACCAGGCCGATCCGGTGGGCCTCCTCGGCGTCGAACGTGCGGGCAGACAGCAGCAGGTCGAGCGCGCGCTCGACGCCCACGAGGCGCGGCAGCACCCACGCCAGGTTGTACTCGGCGGACAGGCCGCGGCGGGCGAACGCGGTCGAGAACCGGGCGCCGCGGGCAGCGAACCGGACGTCGCACTGCAGGGCCTGGATGAGGCCGATCCCGGCGCAGGCACCGTTGATCGCGCCGATCAGCGGCTTCGGGAACAGCCGCGGCGTGTACTGAGGCCGGCGGTCGGCCAGCCGCAGCCCGCCGGTGGCGACCGCGCCGAGCCGGCTCATCGCCAGGCCGGGGCAGAACGTGCGCCCGGCGCCGGTGAGCACGACGACGCGCACGGCCGGGTCGGCCGCGGCGGCGTCGAGGACGGCGAAGTAGGCGTTCTCCATGTCCGGCGACCAGCCGTTGCGGTTCTCGGGGTCGTCCAGGGTCGCGACCGCCACGCCGGCGTCGTCGACCTCGTACCCGACGAGATCCCGCGGCTCCCCAGCCACGGGCTCGGCCACCGCCGACTCGGCCGTCGCGGGCGCGGGCGGGGCCGAGCCGTCCGCGCTCATCGGCCCCGCCCGGCGAGCTCGACCGGCGGATGGTCGACAGGCAGACCCTCGAAGCGGGGCGCCCGGCGCTCCCGGAACGAGGCGACACCCTCGGCATAGTCGGGCCGTTCACGGGCCACGGTCAGTAGCTCGTTCGAGCGCAGCCGCGACTCCTCCAACGTCGAAGTCATGTCGAGCGACAGCTGGTTCTTGACCTGGGCCAGCGCCCAGGGCGCGCAGCCGCGCGCCACGTCGGCGGCCCAGGCGAGCGCGGCCGGCAGCAGGTCGTCGGGCTCGACGCAGCGGTTGGCAAGGCCCAGACGCGCCGCTTCGTCGCCCCGCACCACCCGGCAGGACAACAGCAGATCCGCGGCGTGGCCGGCGCCGACAAGACGGGGCAGCAGCCAGCTGACCGCGTCCTCCGAGGTCAGCGCGAGCCGGGTGAACGACGGCGTCCATTTCGCCCGCGCGGTGGTGAACCGCAGGTCCGCCATCAGTGCCTGCACGAACCCGATACCGGCGCAGGCCCCGTCCACGGCGGCGGCGACGGGCTTGGGCACGGTGCGGGCGTGGGTCTGCGGGCGGCGGGCCGGTCGCTGGTAGGTCGGGTCGGTCGACGCGCGCCGCAGGATGTCCATGTCCATGCCCGGGCAGAACGTGCCGCCGGCGCCGGTGACCACGATGACCCGGACGGCCGGGTCCGCGGCGGCCTCGTCGAGCAGCGCGAAGTAGCGGGTCTCCATGTCGTAACCCCAGGCGTTGCGCCGGCCCGGGCGGTTCAGCGTCAGGACGGCCACCCCGTCCGCCCGGACGTCGTAGAGAACGGTGTCCTCAGGCGCCACCGTCAGCTGGTCGAGCGTGCTCATGCCCTTCCGTTCCCGCCGGCCGGCGCGCCGCTGGCGCCCGGCCGGCCCCTGGGGCGCGGATGCCGGCCGGGCGCGCAGCGAGGGCCGGAGCCGCGCCGATGGCGGACGTGGCCGTCCTCGGTGCGTGCCGTTCAGCGCGACAGGATCGACACCGCCGACGCCCCCGGGGCGCCGTAGAGGTGCGTGTAGCCGACGCGCGGAGTGCCGCCGACCTGGCGGTCGCCGGCGCGGCCCTGGAGCTGCTGGACGATCTCGTACACCTGGCGCAGGCCGGAGGCGCCGATCGGCTCCCCGTTGGCGATCAGGCCGCCGTCGGTGTTGACCGGCAGCCGCCCCGTCAGTTCGGTGGTGCCCTCGGCGACCCACTTCTCCTGCTCGCCGTCCGCGCAGAAGCCGTTCTCGGCCAGGTGGATGACCTCGGAGCCGGCGTCGGTGTCCTGCAGTTGCGCGACGTCGACGTCCCCCGGGCCGATGCCCGCCGCCTCGTAGGCGGCGCGGGACGCGTCGACCGTCGGGCTCGGCGCCGACTCCAGCGGCAGGGACGGGCTCTGCACCTCGAAGGCGCCCGCGCGGCGGCTGCGCAGCTCCGCGGCCCGGACGAACACGGGGGCCGAGGTGTACCGGCGGGCGAGGTCCGCCCGGCACAGCACGACCGCGGCCGCCCCCTCATCGGGGCCACAGAACATGTACCGGGTGAGCGGGTAGTTCACGATCTCGGAGTCGAGGATCTGCTCGGCCGTCATCGGGGTGCGCCGCCAGGCGTGCGGGGTGCGGGCGCCGTTGGCGAAGTTCTTCGCCGCGACCCGGGCCAGCGTCTCGCGGGTGACGCCGTGCTGGTGCATGTACCGGTTGATCTTCGTGCCGAAGAAGTGCGTCGTCAGGAACATCCCGGTCTGGCCGTACCAGGCCGGCAGGCCCATGATCGCCGGATCGCCGGAGAAGGCGCCGCGAGGGTGCTTGTCCATGCCGATCGCCATCGCGACGTCGGCCTCGCCGTAGCGGATGGCCCGCGCGGCCATCTGCAGGGAGGTGCCGCCGGTCGCGCAGCCGTTGAACACGCCACGCACCGGGATGCCGGTCAGGCCCAGCAGCCCGACGATCGCGTCCGGGTTGGACACCTCGTGGCTGCCGACGAACGCGGTCTGGACGTCGGCCCAGTCGGCGCCCGCGTCCGCGAGCGCGGCGCGGGCCGCCTCGGCGCCCATCTCCATGCACGGCTTGGCGCCGTACCGGCCGAACGGGAACAACCCGACCCCGACGATCGCGACGTCCGCCGTGCTCATGCGCTATCCCCCTGTTCCCGCTCGTCCGCTCCGCCCGTCGGCGTGAACGCGAAGGTCAGCACCTCGGTCCCGTCGGGGCGGGTCGTGTAGGGCACGACTGTCAGCTCCATCTCCTGGCCGATCGCGAGCCTCGCCGGGTCGGCCTCGGTGAGGCGGCCCTGGACGAGCAGCTCGCCCGGCAGCTCGACGTAGCCCACCGCGTACGGCACGAACGTCTCCGCCGTGTCGGCACCGTCGTAGGGCGGGGACGGCGGGCGGAACTGCTGGGTGGTGAAGCTCCAGAGCGTGCCGCGGCTGCCGAGCAGGCGCTCCTGCTCGCCGGTGCGGGCCGGGAAGGAGATCACCCCGTCCCGCTCCGAGCCGATCAGCCGGGGTTCGTCGGACGGCCAGGTGAACAAGCCCTCGGCCACCGGTACCTGCGCAACCATAGGTTGGATAATAGCAAGAAGTTAACTAATTAGCATCACTCGGACGAGCGCTCAGTCGCCGGGCTCGGAGCCGACGACGCCGACGAACGAGACGCACTCACCCGGCCGGCCACCCAGGTTGTGGGTGAGCGCGAGTGTCCGGCCCGCGTCCACCGAGGCGACCCGCCGCTCCGGCGGCGCCTCACGGCGTAGCTGCAGCCAGCACTCGAACATCATCCGCAGGCCGCTGGCGCCGATCGGGTGGCCGAAGGCCTTCAGCCCGCCGTCCGGGTTGACCGGCAGGTCCCCGCCGAGCTCGTAGGTCCCGGCGAGGACCTCCTTCCAGCCGAAGCCGCGGTCGGCGAAGCCGAGGTCCTCCATCAGGACCAGCTCGGTGGGCGTGAAGCAGTCATGGACCTCGGCCATCGCCAGTTCGCGGCGCGGGTCCGTCACCCCGGCCTGCCGGTAGGCGTCCCGCGCGCTCGCGACGACCTCGGGGAAGGTCGTGTAGTCGTAGGACGGGTCGGACGTACCGGTCGCCGGGCCCGCGACGAACGACAGGCCCTTCACGTAGATCGGCCGGTCGGTGTACCGGTGCGCGTCCTCGGCGCGGACCACGATCGCGGCGGCGCTGCCGTCGGAGACGCCGCTGCAGTCGAACACGCCCAGCGCCCCGGCGACCAGCGGCGCGGCGCACACCGCCTCGCGGCTGACCTCCTTGCGGAACTGCGCCCGCGGGTTGCGGGCGCCGTTGTAGTGGTTCTTCGCCGCGATCCTGGCGAGCACGTCCTTCAGCTCGGCGTCGTCGACGCCGTAGCGCCTCGCGTAGGCCGGCGCGAGCAGGCTGAACGCGGCCGGTGCCGTCAGGTCACTGCCCGTGCCGTCTCCAGGCACCGGGGTGGTCACGAGGCCGGAGAAGCCCGAGTCCTTGAGCTTCTCGACGCCGATCGCCATGGCCATGTCATAGGCGCCGGACGCGACGGCGTAGCAGGCGTTGCGCAGCGCCTCCGAACCAGTGGCGCAGAAGTTCTCCAGCCGGGTGACCGGCTTGTTGTCCAGCCGCAGCGCCCGCGAGAGCGTCAGCCCGCTGGTGCCGGAGCCCATCGTGCCGAGCCAGTAGGCGTCGATGTCGTCGCGGGTCACCCCGGCGGACGTCATGGCGGCCGTGGACGACTCGATCAGCAGGTCGGACACGCCCTTGTCCCAGTGCTCGCCGAAGGCCGTGCAGCCCATCCCGACGATCGCGACGCGGTCGCGGATACCCGATGACGCCATAGCTCAGCGCTCCTTGGTGAAACGAACCGGCCGGGCCTTCCAGAAATAGTTGTGAACCCCGTTTCCGGCGGTGGCCACACGCCGGAAGGTCATCTCGACCCGCTGGCCGATGGCGACGTCGCCAGCGCTGTCGGTCAGCTCGCAGTCGGTACGCCCGCCGCCGTCGAAGTCGACGACGACACCGACGAGCGGCGGGCTCGGGGTATGGGCGAGGCGGTCGACGGTGAAGGTAGCGATCTTCGCGGGCGTGTCCGCCAGTGCCACCGGGGTGGTCTCGTCCACCGCCGCGCACTTCTTGCAGACCCTGCCCGGGGGCAGCTGGATGTCGCCGCACGCGGTGCACTTCGACGCGACGAACCCGAACTTCCACGCGGCGCTGCGCAGTGACGGCGGGGCCGCCGGGGCCGCCGGGTCGGGGCGACGCGGCGGCTCCCGGTCCAGAAGGCCCTTCCAGGTCAGGAACGAGGCGTACGGCAGGGCGTCGTTTCCGGCGGCCACCTGGGCGGCGACGCCGACGGCCGGCCGGCCCGCGGGCAGGGCGTCGGTCGTCCGCCAGACGGTCGCGGTCGCGCCGTCGGCGAGCACGACCAGGGCGATCGTCTGGCCGGGCTCGGCCCGGTCGAGCACGTCGGCGAGCAGCAGCCCGGCCTGCGCCGTGCCGGGATTGCCGAGCGCCTCGGTGAGGTCGGGCGCGAGCGCGTCGCGGCGGGCGCCGCAGCGGGCGGCGAAGGCGCGGACCGCGCGGGCATGGGTGCCGGAGACGATCACATGGTCGAGCTGGTCGGGCGTGAGGTCGGCATCTTTGAGCGCGGCAGCGAACGCCTCGTGCGCGAGCGGCAGGTAGGCCTGCTCGCCGAAGCGCTCCTCCCAGCCGCGGGACGCGGACGCGCCGGGAATCCGCCACCGGTCGAGGAACTCGGCGGTGGCGCTGGCCTGGGCGACCAGTTCGGCCAGCACCGGGGCGCCCGGAGTGTCCGGCCCGACGAGCAGGGCCGCCGCCGCGTCGCCGCCCGCCGTCTCGTCCTGCCCGCCGGGCAGGCCTGTGCGGGTGTCCGCCAGCACGACCAGCCCGGTCGCGCCACCCACCGCGGCACCGGTGGCGGCGAGCAGGGCGCCGACGCCGCTGCGCACGGCGCCACCGAAGTCCACCGCGAGCACGTCCCGGCCGAGGCGGAGCGCCGCGTGGACGACGGTGGCGTTGGACTTGTCGGCGTACGCGGGGTCGGTGGTGCTGAAGTACAGCGTCCCCAGCGCGCCGGCCCGCCCGCGCAGCGCGGCCCGCGCCGCCTCGACGCCGAGTGTGGTCGTGTCCTCGTCGTAGCTGGCCACGGCCCGGGTGCCCTTGCCACCCCCGGCGCCCAGCGCGGCGGCGACCGCCGCGCGCCTCAGCCGCCAGTACGGCACGTGCGCGCCGTAGCCGGTGATCCCGACGGAGCTCGCCATGCGCCCTCCCACGAACGATCAGATCTGTCAGGTAGCCATCCGGGCGGGGACGGCCAGCGCCGCCCCGGGCCCGGGGTCAGTAGGAGCGCAGGCCCATGCTGCGGGCGATCGCGTTGCGCTGGATCTGGCTGGTGCCGCCGGAGATCGTCGCCACGATCGACTCCCGCCAGCGGAAGCTCATGACGCTCTCCGTCGAGAACCCGTGGCCGGCCAGGACCTGCATCCCCCAGCGGGCCGCCGACACGTAGGTCTCGGAGCCCTTCAGCTTCGCCATCGCGCCCTCGCGGGTGCACGGCTCGCCGACGGCGAGCAGGCACGCCGCGCGGTAGGACAGCAGCCGGGCCGCGTCGATCTCGGTCTGCAGGTCGGCCAGCGCGTGCGCGAGCGACTGGAACTCCCCGATCGGGCGCCCGAACGCCCGCCGCTCGCGCGCATAGGCCAGCGCCTCGTCGAGCGTCGCCTGCGCGGTGCCGACGTAGGCGGCGCTCATGAGGATCTTCTCGACGTCCAGGCCGGAGAGCATGACCTGCCAGCCGCCGTGCAGCGGGCCGACGAGGTTTTCCTTGGGGACATGCACGTCGGTGAGGAACACCTCGTTCGTGCCGAGGATGTGGCGAGCCAGCGTCGGTGTCCGGCGGATCTCCACGCCGGGCGAGGCCGGGTCGACGAGCAGGAGGGACAGCCCCCGGTGCCGGGGGGCGTCCGGGTCGGTCCGCACGTATATCGCGATCATCGCGCCGGGCACGCTGGCGCCGGTGCACCAGGCCTTCTGCCCGTTGACGACGAAGTGGTCGCCGTCGTCCACCGCGGACGTCCGCAGCGCCGCCACGTCGGAGCCGGCGTCGGGCTCGCTCATCGCCACGGCGAAGCGGGTCCGGCCGGCCATCATGTCGGCCAGGTAGCGCTCGTGCTGGGCCGGTGAGCCCCACCGCAACAGCGTCAGACCAGGGATGAACGTGCCTGCGTAGCACATCGCGATGTCGAGGCTGGCCCGCCCGAGCTCCTCTGCCAGCAGGCACAGCTCGACGATCCCGCCGTCGTCCCCGCCGAGCGCCGCGGGGAACGGCAGCGAGAGCCAGCCAAGCTCGGCCATCGCGGTGAACAGCTCGGCGGGGTACGTCCCCGCCTCGTCCCACGCCTTCGCCCGTTCGGGCGGGCACACCTTGGTCACGAACTCGCGCGCCGTCTCGCGCAGCAGGCGCTGCTCGTCAGTCAGTCCGAAGTCCATGTCCCCATCCCGGGTCACCATCGGGCGCGCGGGGCCGCCGCGCCGCGGGCACCGCGCATGGGCGCGGCCCCGGCATCCACGACGGAGGCCCACCCCATCGCATTATTAGTTAGAAAATTACACGATTTTGGGCGTACGGCAAGGCATGGGCGAGCCGGCTCAGGACGACTCCCGCCGTCAGCGGCCGGTGAAGACCGCCTTGCCCGGGCCGCGTTCGAGGAACGACGTCATGCCCTCGGCGCGGTCCTCGGTCGCGAACAGGCCCAGGAAGTGCGAGCGCTCGATGGCCAGGCCGCTGTCCAGCGGAACCTCGAGGCCCTCGTCGACGGCGAGCTTGAGTGCCCGCAGGGCCAGCGCCGGCCCGGTGGCGAACGCCGCCGCCCTGGCGAGCGCCGCCTGGTAGACCTCCCCGACGGGGAGCACCGCGTCGACGAGACCCGTCGCGAGCGCCTCGTCCGCGCGCACCTGCCGGCCGGTGTACAGCAGGTCCTTGGCCACCGCCGGGCCGACGAGCCGAGCCAGCCGCTGGGTGCCGCCGCCACACGGGATCGTGCCGAGCAGGACCTCGGGCAGCCCGAGCCGGACGTCCCGCGCCGCCATCCGGAAGTCGCAGGCGAGCGCGATCTCCAGGCCACCGCCAAGCGCGAAACCGGTGAGAGCGGCGATGGTCGGCTTGCCGATGCCGGCGACCGCGCCGAGGGTGGCCTGCAGCTCCCCGACGTCCGCGACCATGCCCGTGAGGTCGGTCGCGGCGAGCTCACGCACGTCGGCCCCGGCCGCGAAGCTCCTGTCTCCGCCGTACACGACCACCGCGCGCACGTCGTCGCGCCGGCCGGCCTCGGCCGCCGCCGCGGCGAGCTGGGCGCGCATCTCGGCGTTCACCGCGTTGACGGGCGGGCGGTCCAGCCGGATCGTGCCGACACCGTCGGCGGCCTCCAGGCGGACGAGTGGCTGCGTGCTGGCGGCTCCCATCAGGCGGCCGGCCCGTCGAGGCGCAGCGCCCTGCCGACGATCTCCTTCATGACCTCGTTACTGCCGGCGTAGATCCGCTGGACCCGGCTGTCGCGCCACAGCCGGGCGATCTCGTACTCGTTCATGTAGCCGTAGCCGCCGAACAGCTGCAGGCAGCGGTCGACGACCTGGTTCTGGGTGTCGGTCGTCCACTGCTTGAGCCCGGCGGCGTCCTCGGGCGAGAGGTCGCCGGCCAGGTGCTCCACCACGGCCTTGTCGACGTAGGCCTGCGCGACCTCGCACAGCGTCTTGACCTCGGCCAGCTCGAACCGGGTGTTCTGGAAGCCGCCCAGCGTCTGGCCGAAGGCCTGGCGGGAGCGGACGTAGTCGATGGTCAGCCCGAGGGCCCGCCACATCACGCCGGTGGCGGCGACGCCCGCGCCGAGGCGCTCCTGCGGCAGGTTGCGCATCAGGTAGCCGAAGCCCCTGCCCTCCTCGCCGAGCAGGTTCGCCACCGGCACCCGCACGTCGCGGAAGAACAACTCGGTGGTGTCCTGCGAGCGCTGGCCGACCTTGTCGAGGTGCCGGCCGCGCTCGAAGCCGGGCATGCCGTCCTCGACGACGAGCAGGCTTACGCCCTTGTGCCGCTGCGCCGGATCGGTCTTGACCGCGACGACGGCCTTGTCGAGCAGCAGCCCGTTGGTGATGAACGTCTTCGCGCCGTTGACGACGTAGGCGTCCCCGTCGCGCAGCGCGGTCGCGCGGATCGAGGCGACGTCGCTGCCCGCGCCCGGCTCGCTGATGGCCAGGCCCCAGATGGTGTCGCCGGTGACCGAGCCGGGCAGCCAGCGGGCCTTCTGCTCCTGGCTGGTCAGGTCGATCAGGTAGGGCGGCATGACGTCGTTCTGCAGGCCAAAGCCGACGCCCGCGGTGCCGGTCGCGTAGATCTCCTCCGCGAGCACCTGGGAGTAGCGGTAGTCCCGGACGCCCTGGCCGCCGAACTCCTCGGGCGCCTCCCAGAGCAGCATCCCGGCGACGCCGGCCCGCCGCCAGACGTCGCGGTCGACCTGGCCAGCCCGCTCCCACTCGTCGACCCTCGGCGCGCACTCCTTGACGAAGAACGACCGGCACAGGTCGCGGAACGCCTCGTGCTCCACCTCGAAGTGCCTGCGCTGCACGGTGTCCGCCTCCTGGGGATACATGAGGGCCTGGCGGGCCGGGTCGCCGGGCAGCCAGGGCTACTCCCCGAGCCCAACCTGGACCACCCGGCCCCGCGATAGGACGTACTTGTATCAATTAACTATCTTATTCGCGTAGAGTCCATCGCACGGGCGGGCGCCCGGCCGACGTGCGGCCGGTCACGGGCGGCGCCCACCCGCGACCCTCGACCTGGAAGGGCGGCCCGATGTCCGACCTGTACACGGACTTCCCCAGTCTTCGGCTCGAGCGGCCCGAGCCCGGCGTCCTCGAGCTCGTCTTCGACGGCCCGGGCCTGAACGCGGTGAGCCCCCGGATGCACCGCGACCTCGCGGAGGTCTGGAGAGTGGTCGACCGGGATCCCGACACGCAGGTGGTCGTGGTCCGCGGCGAGGGCCGCGGGTTCTCCGCCGGCGGCCGCTTCGACCTGCTCGCCGACATGACGGGTGACTACGCCACCCGCACCCGGGTCATGCGGGAGGCCCGCGACCTCGTCTACAACGTCATCAACTGCTCGAAACCGATCGTGTCGGCCATCCACGGCCCGGCCGTGGGCGCCGGCCTGGTCGTCGGCGTGCTGGCCGACGTCTCGATCGCGGCGAGGACCGCGCGCATCCTCGACGGGCACACCCGGCTGGGCGTCGCGGCCGGCGACCACGCCGTGATCAGCTGGCCGATCCTCGCCGGGATGGCGAAGGCGAAGTACTACCTGCTCACCAACGACACCCTGACCGGCGCCGAGGCGGAGCGGATCGGGCTGGTGTCGCTGGCCGTCGACGAGGCCGACCTGCGCGACACCGCACTCGGCGTCGCGCGCAAGCTGATGGCCGTCTCCCCCAGCGCCGTCCGCTGGACGAAGTACGCGCTGAACAACTGGTACCGCGCGATGGGCCCGAGCTTCGACGCGTCGCTGGCACTGGAGTTCTACGGCTTCGGTGGGCCCGACCCCGTCGAGGGCATGGCGGCGATCCAGGAGAAGCGTCCCGCGCGGTTCACCGGCGCGACCGGCGACGACGACGCCCCGCCGGCCGGCTGAAGCCAGGTATGACGACCACGTCCGAAGGGCGCTCCCCCCAGACCGGCGTGAGCCCCGGCGGCGCGGGCCAGGGCGGTGCCGGACCAGGCCGCCAGGTACGCGTACCCAAGGCCGGGGAGCTGGTCGCGAGCCAGGTACGCGGGAGGATCGTGCGAGGCGAGCTCGCCGAGGGCACCATGCTCCCGTCGGAGTCCGTCCTCATGGCCCAGTTCGGCGTCTCCCGGCCAACGCTGCGCGAAGGCTTCCGCATGCTCGAGGCCGAGGGCCTCATCACCGTGCTGCGCGGGTCCCGGGGCGGCGCCCGGGTCCAGGTGCCCAGCCCCGCGGCGCTCGCCCGTCAGGCAGGCGCCGTGCTGCAGCACCGCGGAGCCCGGCTGAAGGACGTCTTCGAGATCCGCACGCTGCTGGAGGGCCAGGCCGCGGCCCGGCTGGCGGCGGCCCGCACCCCGGCGAAGGTGGCCCGGCTCGAGGAACTGCTCGCCGCGGAGGCACGCGCGCACACCGCCGCCCGCCACGACGACTTCCTCACCGCCGACCAGGACCTGCACCTGGGCCTGGTGGAGCTGGCCGACAGCCCCACCCTCAGCCTGCTGGTCCGGATGCTCTACGCCGTCGTCGAGACAGCCAACGTCTCATCGACCTGGGACGCGCCGCCGGACACCCACGCCGCCCTGCGCGAGCGCACCCATCGCAGCCACCGGAGGCTGGTCGCGCTGCTGCGGGACGGGACGGCCATCGAGGTCGAGGCCTACTGGACCCGCCACCTGGAGTCGGTGAGCACGTTCCTGCTCACGGGCGTTCCGGCCGAGACCGCCGTCGACCTGATGAGCTGAGCGGCCACACCCCCTAGCGAGACCGCCAAGCAAGCACGATGATTTAGCGCTATCGCAAGACGGCCGCCAGCCGAGCAGGCGGCCAGCGGGCACCGGCCGGACATGGCGGCCGCGTTCCGACGCAGACGACGCGGGAGGACCCAGGATGAGGCTCATCGTCGCCGACGAGCAGCCGCCACGGCTCTTACTCGAGGCGGCCGCCACCTACTCGACCCACTGCTGCGCGGGGGTGCTCGACCTGCGGCGCGACCGCGCCGGCTACTGGCAGGCGACGCACATCCACGAGCCCGGCTGCCAGCACCCCGAGGTGGCGCCGTGGACGGGCGAGCCCGCGCGCGACGGCGAGCCGGTGGCCGCGCACCGCGTCGACCGGTCGGCGCGGCGCGCGCCCCGCCGCCCCGCCGCTCGTCCCGCCGGGGCCGGACGCCGCCGTGGGCGCGCCACCGGGCCAGGCTGACGACCGGGAAGCGGCCCACATCACCCACCCAAATTAGATAAATAATCTATCTTTATCTCATGGACCTGCGCTACCCACCCGACGTCGAGGCCTTCCGCGCCGAGGTGCGCGCCATCCTCGCCGAGGAGCTCCCGGCGGGCTTCGCCGGCCTCGGGGCGATCGAGGACCGGACCGCCGCGGAGGAGTTCGTCGAGAGCTGGCGGGCCACGCTGTACCGGCGCGGGCTGCTCGGGGTCACCTGGCCCGTCGAGTACGGCGGCCGAGACCTGTCCCGCCTGCACCAGGTCGCCCTCGTCGAGGAGCTGGCCCGCGCCGGCGTTCCCTACGGAGCGCCGTACGACACCTACGCGATCAAGATGCTGGGCTCGACCCTGCTGCGCTTTGGCACCCCCGCGCAGAAGGAGCGGTTCCTGCCCCTGATCCTGTCCGGCGAGGAGCACTGGTGCCAGGGCTACTCCGAGCCCGAGGCGGGTTCCGACCTGGCCTCGCTGCGCACCCGGGCACGCCTCGAGGGTGGCGAGTGGGTCATCGACGGCCAGAAGATCTGGACGTCGCACGCCTTCGACGCCGACTGGATCTTCGTCCTCGCCCGGTCCGATCCCGCCGCCGCCCGCAACCGCGGGATCAGCTTCCTGCTCGTGCCGATCGACCAGCCTGGCATCGAGATTCGGCGCATCCGCCAGATGACGGGCGAGAGTGACTTCTGCGAGGTCTTCTTTACCGAGGCACGCACGGCGGCCGAGAACGTCGTCGGCGCGCCCGGCGAAGGCTGGAAGGTGGCGACGGCGCTGCTGGGCCACGAGCGCGGCGAGGAGGCCGCGACCAACCCGATCCTGTTCCGCTCGGAGCTCGACCGCCTGATCCGGCTGGCCCGGCAGGACGGCAAGGCCGGCGATCCGGTGGTCCGACAGCGGCTCGCCGACGCCGTCGTCCGGGTCGAGGTCATGCGCCACCTGGGCTACCGGATCCTCACCGGCCTCGCGGGAGGCGGCGAGCTGGCCGCGACGGCGTCGGTCGCCAAGCTGTACTGGAGCGAGTACCACCAGCGGGTGACGGAGCTGGCCGAGGACGTCCTCGGCCCCCGGGGGCAGGTGCTCCAGGGCCGCCCGCCACTGCGGGCCTACCGGGCCGACGACCCGGGCGTGCCAGCCAGCTCGACCGCCTCGTGGGCCGGCGCCTGGATGGCGGCGCGCTCCGGCACCATCTATGCCGGCGCGTCCGAGATCCAGCGCAACATCATCTCCGAGACGGTCCTGGGCCTGCCCCGCGAGCCCCGCCCGGCGGCCTAGGCCACCTGCCCGCCCTACGCGCGCAGCAGGCCGCGTACGGCCGCGGCGCCGGCGACCGCCTCCATCGGGTCGCCGGCGGCCGCGATCAGGCAGATCTCGCCCGCCCCGGCCGCCACGTAGGGAGCCAGGAACTCGGCGACGTCGTCGGGCCGCCCGGCCGGGCACCACCGGGCGAACCGTTCGAAGGGCAGCCCGTAGAGGCCCTCCATCTCGGCGGCCAGGGCCGCCGCGGCCCGCCGCGGGTCGGCGCCGAAGCCGCACCACACCTGGAGGCCGTGTCGCCAGGCCGGCGCGGCCCGCCCGGCGTCCGCCGCGATCGTCTCGACCTGGCCGACAGCCTCGGCGAAGCGGCGCGGCGAGACCCAGACCCCGAGCCAGCCATCGCCATGCAGCGCGGCCCGGCGCAGCGCCGCGTCCGACCGCCCACCGACGATGATCGGGACGGGACGGGACGGCGCCGGCCGCACCGCCACGCCGGACAGCGAGAAGAACGGCCCCTCGTGATCGACCGGCTCGCCGGTGAGCAGCCGGCGCAGAACCGCCAGGCTCTCGTCGAGCCGGCGTCCCCTGGTCGCCGGGTCGACGCCGAGCGCGGCGACCTCGGCACGGTCCTCGCCCCCGGCGCCGACGCCGAAGGAGAGCCCGCCCGGCGCGAGCGCGGCGACGTCGACCAGCTGGCGGGCGACGGCGACCGGATGACGCAGCGCGAGCTGGTAGACCGACACAGCGATCCGCGCCCGGCGTGCAAGCGCGGCCAGGGCCGCGGCCTGGACCAGGCCGTCCCCGCCCTGGCCACCGTGGAAGGTCACGTGGTCCCCCACGGCCAGCAGGTCCAGCCCGGCGTCCTCGGCCCGCGCGACCGCGCCGGGCAGCAGGCCGGCGGTGAACAGCCCGCGGGGAACCCGCAGGCCCACGCGTGGGCCCGCGGATGCCGGCCCGGCCGCGGCCGGGCCCGTCGGGATCGCCACCGGATCAGGCCATCGTCAGGCCGCCGCTGACGGACAGGGTCTGGCCGGTCACGTAGCCGGCGCCGTCCGACGCGAGGAAGGCGACCGCCGGCGCGATGTCCTCGGGGGTGGCGATCCGGCGCATCGGGACCGCCTTGGCCAGGCCTTCGTAGAGCTTCTGGCTGACGGCGGCGACCTGGTCGAGCAGCGCGGTGTCGGTGGGGCCGGGGCAGACGCTGTTCACCGTCACACCGTGCCGGGCGACCTCCCGGGCCAGGGCCTTGCCGAAGGCGATCACTCCGCCCTTGCTGCCGCTGTAGACGACCTCGCCCGACGAGCCTACCCGGCCGGCATCCGACGCGATCATCACGACGCGGCCCCAGCCGCGTTCGACCATCGGGTCGAGCACGGCCCGGGTCATCCGGATCGTGCCGAGCAGGTTCACCGCGACGATGCGGGCCCACTCCTCCTCCGTGGAGTCGAGGAACGGCTTGATCACGTCGACGCCGGCGTTGTTGACGAGGACCTCGACCGGGCCGAGCGTCTCGGTCACCCGTGCGACGGCGGCGCCGACGCCCGCCGCGTCGGTGATGTCGACGCCCACCCCGATCGCCCGGACGCCGTGGCGCTCGGTGAGCCCGGACGCCACCTTCCCGGCCGCGTCGGCGTCGAGGTCGAGCACCGCCACGTCGTGGCCCGCCGCCGCGAGACCCTCCGCGATCGCCGTGCCGATCCCACGCGCCGCGCCGGTCACCACCGCTGTCCGACCCATCGTCGTTCCCCTCTCGGCCTCGCCGCCGACCCGGGCGGGAGGCCCGCTCACGCGGGCCGGCCAGTCGGGTCGCCAGCCTTCCAACAGATTGAATTAGTATGTTAATTTATCTGTTCGGGAGTCGGGAGGACAGCGGTCCGGCTCACGCCATCCGAGCCCCGCGTGGACGGAGGAGGTCATCATTGGTGCCGCATCCCCAGCTCCCGCCGGTCGTTGACCCGAAGGAGTTCGCCGGCCGGGTCGTGCTGGTCACCGCGGCCGCGGGCGGCGGCATCGGCGAGGCGACCGCTCGGCGGTTCGCCGCCGCGGGCGCGACGGTGGTCGTCACCGACGCGCACCGGGGGCGCACCGAGGCCGTCGCCGCGCGGCTGGCGCGGGAGCACCGCCACGCGACCGTCGTCGGCCATCAGCTCGACGTCGGTAGCCGGGCCGCGATCGACATCGTCGTCGAGACCGTGCTCGCCGACCATGGGGCGGTCGACGTGCTGGTGAACAACGCGGCGTTCAACCGGATGGGCGGGCACTTCGACTACGACCCGGCCGACTGGGACCGAGCGGTCGAGATCAACCTCAGTGGGCCGTGGTACCTGTGCCGGCGGCTGCTGCCCGCGATGCGCGACCGCCGGCGCGGGGTCGTCGTCAACGTCTCCTCCTACGCCCCCGACGTGGGCGGCAACGGCCTGGAGAGCCCGTACGCGATCACCAAGGGCGGCCTGAACGTGCTGACCCGGTCGGTGGCCCACGAGGGCGGGCCCTTCGGGATCCGGGCCGTGACGGTGGCGATGGGAGTCGTCGGCGGCACCCGGTTCATCGACCAGCACCCGGAGATCATCGAGGACCCGGGCAACCGCGGACCGCTGCCGTGGATGCCGACGGCGGGCGACATCGCCGAGACCATCGCCTTCCTCGCCAGCGACCGGGCCCGCTGCGTCACGGGCGAGTCGGTCAACGTGGCCAGCGGCGCCTACATGCGCACCTGACCTCGACGAGCCGGCCGGACAGCCCGGCCGGCGACAGCCGGGAACAGGCGACGACGAGGGAGAAAGCGTGCAGGGACGGGTCGCGATCGTCACGGGCGGCACCCGCGGCCTCGGCGCCGCGGTCACCGAGCTGCTGGTGGCCGGTGGGGCGCACGTCGCGGCGGTCTACGCCGGCGACCACGACAGGGCGCGGGCGCTGCGAGACCGCCTGGCCGACACCGGCGGCTCGGTGAGCCTGCACCCGGGCGACGTCGGCGACCGCGCGTTCGCGCGCGGACTCGTCGCCGACGTGGTCGCGACCCATGGCCGCCTCGATCACCTGGTCAACAACGCCGGCCTGCTGGTGGAGAACAAGGCCGCGCGGCTGACCGCGGACGAATGGGACCTGGCGCTGCGGGTCAACCTGTCCGGCCCGTGGCACCTGGCACAGGCGGCGCTGGAGCCGATGGAGCGGCAGCGGTTCGGCCGGATCGTCAACATCGGCTCGGTCACCGCCCCCATGGGCCATCCCTCGCAGGTCGGCTACGGAGCGGCGAAGGCGGGACTGGCGGGCCTGACCCGGTCGCTGGCCAGGGCCGTCGCGCGCAGGGGCATCACCGTCAACCTCGTCGTGCCCGGTGTCTTCGAGACCGACATGACCCACGCGATGGCGCCCTCGTCGCAGGAGGCCATCCGCGGCCTCATCCCGATGGGTCGCCGCGGCGACCCGGCGGAGCTTGCCCACGCCGTCGCCTTCCTGCTCGACGAGCGCGCCAGCTACGTCACCGGGTCGGTGGTGACCGTCGACGGCGGCCTGAGCATGGGCGCCTGACCGGCCCGCACCCCGTCCGCCGACGGGCGCCCCACGACGCCCGCGGCACCTCATTCCCACGGCCAAGGAGACCCGCGGATGCCGAGCGACACAGACTCCTTCGTCGAGGAGGCACGTGCCTTCCTCGACGCCCACGCGACCCGGCGCGCCGGCGGCGGCCAGGCCGTCCAGTGGGGCGTCGGCGACGACCAGGTCGTCTACTTCAGCACCGACCCGCCGGACGTCGACGCCGCGAAGGTCGCCGAGGCGAAGGCCTGGCAGAAGGCCCGCCACACGGGCGGCTTCGGCTGGATCACCGGCCCCGCCGAGTTCGGCGGCCGCGGCCTGACCTCCGTGCACGACCTGGCGTACGACGCTGTCGAGGCCGAGTACGACGTGCCCGACACGTCGGTGCTCTCCCTGATCGGGCTCGGGATGATCGGGCCGACGATCCTCGCGCACGCCCGGGAGCACATCCGGCGCCGCTACCTGCCCGCGATGTACGCCGGCGACATCATCGCCTGTCAGCTGTTCAGCGAGCCGGGCGCCGGCTCGGACCTCGCGAGCGTGCGCACGAGCGCGGTCCGCGACGGCGACGAGTGGGTCCTGAACGGCCAGAAGGTCTGGACGTCGGTCGCCCAGCACGCCGCGATCGGCCTGGCGTTGTGCCGGACCGACCCCGACAAGCCCAAGCACCGGGGCATCACCGCGTTCCTCGTCGACATGGCGGCGCCCGGCGTCGAGATCCGCCCGCTGCGCCAGATGAGTGGCGGTGCCGACTTCAACGAGGTGTTCCTGACCGACGTCCGCGTACCGGACGACCACCGGCTCGGCGACGTCGACGGCGGCTGGGCCGTCGCGATGACCACGCTGATGAACGAGCGGGCCAGCGTCGGGGGCGAGGGCACGTCCGGCCCCGCCGGCCGCGCCGTGTCCCTGCCGTTCCTCACGGAACTGCTGCGCGCGAACGGGCGGCTCGACGACGCCGCCGCGCGCCGCGAGCTCGCCGGCCTCTACGCCGAGGTGGCCGCCACCGACTACCTCAACCGCCAGTCGCTGCGCCGGGCCAGGGCCGGCGAGCAGCCCGGCCCGGAGGCGAGCGTCTCCAAGCTCATGTACGCCCGCAACCTCACCCGCGGCGCGCACTTCGCGGCCGAGATCGTCGGCCCGCGCCTCGTCGCGGACACCGGCGAATGGGGCACGTTCGCCTGGACGGAGCTGCTGCTCGCGACCCCGGCGCTGCGCATCCTCGGCGGCACCGAAGAGATCATGAAGAACATCCTCGCGGAGCGGGTGCTCGGCCTGCCGAAGGAGCCGGGCATCGACACGAAGTCGCCGTTCCGGGAGCTACGCCGCTCGGGAAGGGGCGAGTCATGACCGGCGACCTCGGCGGGGGCCTCGACGCCCCGGACGGGCTGATCGGGGAGGCGGAGCTCGAGGAACTCCGTGCGGCGGTGCGGGACTTCCTCGCGGCCAAGGCCGACGAGGCGGCCGTGCGCGCCGCCGTGGCCTCCGACCGCGGCTACGACGAGAAGATCTGGGCGCAGATGGCCGAACAGCTGGGTCTACAGGCGCTCGCGCTACCAGCCGAGTACGGCGGCGACGGCGCCGGCGTGACGGCGCTGTCCGTCGTGCTCGGCGAGCTGGGCCGGGCGCTGCTGCCCGTGCCGTTCCTCTCGTCGGTCGTGCTCGCCGGGACGGCGCTCGCGGCCGCCGGCGACGGCGACGCCGCCGGACGCCTGCTGCCCGGCATCGCGGCCGGCACCACCCTCGCGGCGCTGGCCGCGCCCGGCGCCGGCGGCGGCTGGGACCTCGGCGGTGTCGGTGGCCTCGCGGTGACGGCGCAGCCGGGGCAGGGCGGGGTCACGCTCGACGGCTCGGCTCCGCTGGTCGTCGACGGCGCCGGCGCGGACGTCGTGCTCGTCGTCGCCGCCAGCCCGGCCGGCCCGACGCTGTGCGTCGTCGACGGCGCTGCCGGCGGCCTCACGAGGACCCCGCTGCCCACCCTCGACCTCACCCGCCGGGTGGCCCGGCTCGACTTCTGGAGCACCCCGGCGACCGTCGTCGGCGAGCCCGGCGCCGCCGCCGCCGTCCTGCGTCGCGTCCTCGACGTGGCGACCACGGCGCTGGCCGCCGAGCAGGTCGGCGGCGCGCGGGCGTGCCTCGACGCCGCCACCGCCTACGCCAGGGACCGGGTGCAGTTCGGCCGGCCCATCGGGACCTTCCAGGCCGTCAAGCACAAGTGCGCCGACATGTTCACCCGCATCCAGGTCGCCGACGCGGCCGCGCGGGAGGCCGCCGCCGCCCTGGACGGCGTCGACGGCGCGCCCGACCCGGGGCTGGCCGCCGCCGTCGCCCACGTCGTCTGCTCCGAGGCGTTCATGTCCGCCGCGGCGGAGAACATCCAGGTCCACGGCGGCATCGGCTTCACCTGGGAGCATCCCGCCCACCTGTACTTCCGCCGCGCGAAGTCGTCCCAGCTGCTGTTCGGCGGCCCGGCCGTCTACCACGAGCGGCTGCTGGCCCGGGCCGGCGTGTGAGGCGCCGGTGAACGCCTCGGGAGGACTCGACGTCGGCCTCTACTTCGACCTGCGCAACCCGCCGCGGTGGCGGCGCGACCCGGCCAGGCTGCACGCCTTCACCCTGGAGATGTGCCAGGAGGCCGAGCACCTCGGGGCCCACTCCGTCTGGCTGACCGAGCACCACCGGTTCGACGACGACTACCTCGCCGCGCCGCTGACGTTCGCCGCGGCGATCGCCGCCCGGACGTCCCGGGTGCGCATCGGCACGGCCATCGTCGTCGCGCCGCTGCACCATCCCGCCGAGATCGCCGAGCAGGCCGCGATGGTCGACCTCGTCTCCGCCGGGCGGCTCGATCTGGGTATCGGCGCCGGCTACCGCGTCCCCGAGTACGCCCTGTTCGGGGCGTCCATGGAACGCCGCTACGGGCAGACCGACGAGCGGGCACGCGAGATCCGCCGGCTGTGGGGACCGGGTGGGGTGACGCCCCGGCCGGTCCAGGAACGGCCCCCGATCTGGATGGGCTACCAGGGCCCTCAGGGGGCACGGCGCGCCGGCCTGCTCGGCGAGCCGCTGCTGTCCGCGGACGCGGCGAACTGGCCGCAGTACCGCGCGGGGCTCGTCGAGGCCGGCCACGACCCGGCGACCGCCCGGATGGCCGGCGGGATCCAGGCGTGGGTCAGCGACGACCCGGAGGCCGACTGGCCGCTGGTCGCCCCCTACCTCGCCTACCAGCAGGACTCCTACCGCCGGCACATGGTCGAGGGCACCGACCAGCCGGAGCCCAGGGCGCTCGACCCGGAGAAGCTGCGGACCCGCTCCGCCCGGATCCTCGGCTACTTCTGGTGCGACACTCCGGAGGCCATCGCCGGGCGCATCTTCGACCATGTGAGCGACGCCCCGGTCGAGACTGTCTTCCTGTGGGCGTCGGTCGGCGGCCAGCCCGAGGAGACCGTCGCCCGCCACGTCCAGACGATCTGCACCCGGCTCGCCCCGCTCCTCGCCGCCGGCCCGGCCACCGGAGGGAGCGCGTCCCGTGCCGATCGCATCACGAGCGCTGTGGAGCGCTGACACGGCCGTCGACCTGCTCGACCGCTCCGCCGGCGCCTGCCGGCGGGAGCAGGCGTCCCGGCTGACGGCCGAGGGCGGGCGCTTCCGGGTCAGATCCAGCCGCGGGCGCGAGCGAGCTGGACGGCCTCGTGCCGGTTGACGGCACTCAGTTTGGCGACAGCAGACGACAGGTAGTTGCGCACCGTACCCCGCGACAGCGACACCCGCGCCGCGATCTCCTCCACCGGCGCGCCGCCGGCAGCTAGATCGAGTACCTCGGTCTCGCGCGGCGTCAGCGGGCTGTCTCCGGCCGCGATGGCCTCGGCGGCCAGCTCCGGGTCCACGTAGCGGCCGCCGCCGTGCACCACCCGCACCACGTCGGCGAGCACCTGCGCGGACACGGTCTTGGGCAGGAAGCCGCGCGCTCCGGCGGCGAGCGCCCGCTTGAGATAGCCGGGCCGCCCGTGGCTGGTCAGGATCACGTTGGCGCACGTGGGCAGGTCGGTACGCAGCGCCTGGGCGACAGCAATGCCGCCCAGACCAGGCATCTGGAGGTCGAGTAGCGCGACGTCGGGGCGGTGGAGCCGTCCCATCGCCAGCGCCTCCGGCCCGGATGCCGCCTGCGCGACCACCGTGATGTCGTCTTCCATGGACAGCAGCACCGCCAGCGCACCGCGGATGAGGTTCTCGTCATCGGCGAGCAGCACCTTGATCACCGGCCCGCCTCCGCCACGGTAGCCCCGGGCGACGCGGGCGACGCGGGCGGCGATGTCCCGACCAGGGACGTGCCTTCCGCGGCGTCGATGGGGACCGGGAGCCGCGCCTCCAGGACGAAGTAGCCGCCCGGCTCCCGGGCCGCGGTGAGAACGCCGCCCAAGCCGGCGAGCCGCTCCTCGAGGCCGGCGAGGCCGCTGCCCGCCCCAGGGGCGGGGGCCGAGCCGCCCAGCCTGGTGGTGCCCGCCGGGACTGCCGGAACGCCGTCGTTGGCTATCCGCAGCACCGCGGTACGCGCGCGACCGGGGCCGCCGCGCACCTCGAGGTCGATGGTGCAGGTGGTGGCCTCGCTGTGATGGATCACGTTGGTGGTCGCCTCCCGGACGACCCATCCGAGCGTGGCCTGCGCGGAGGCGGGCAGGGCCTGATCACGGCCGTCCCGGCTGACCTCGCCGGTGACCCGGCAGGCCACGCCAGCCGCACGCAACAGCGACCGCGCGCCCGCGAGCTCCGCGCCGAGGTCGGCCCGGCGGTAACCGTCGACCACCGCGCGCATCTCACGCAGCGAATCGTGGGCCACCTGACGGACCTCCAGCATCCGTTTCACGACTCCGGCGTCGCCGCGGGTGGCCAGGCGCGCGGCGAGTTCGCTCTGGACCGCTATCAGCGACAGGTTATGACCGAGGACGTCATGCAGGTCTCGGGCGAACCGCAGCCGTTCCTCCGCTACGGCCAGGCTGGCGTGGACCGCCCGCGACCGGTCGATCTCCCACACCACACCGAGCATCCAGGTCGAGACCCGGTAGGTGAGCGCCACGAACACGACCGTGTACGCGTAAATCACGGCCGCCTCGAACGCCGTCGTGCCCGACGCGTTCCCGGGCCCCGTCGTTCCGGCCCCCACGACCGCGACCAGCCCCCCGGCGACGACGGCGCCCAGCGACACGCAGCCGAGCAGCGCCGGTGTCCGCAGCAGCGGCGCGACCGCCACGGTCAGCATGCCACCGGCGATCATCGCCACGGTGAGCGTGACCGGGACGCCGTCGCCGGGATCGGCGGCGAACCCGGGGACGGCGGCGCCCACCGCGACCACCGCGATGGCGCCCGCCGCGGCCCCGGCAACCAGCCGAGCCGGCGGCCGCGGTCCGCCCAGGTAGGCCGCGAGCCCGGCGCGCAGCAGCACGACACAGGCCACGGCATGCAGCGCGGACACCACCAGGAAACCGGCGGCCAGCGATCCCCAGGCCCCCGCCCGGGAGTTGACCGCGAGCAGCGCCAGCCCCGGCTCGGCGGCGGAGAACAGATAGAGCGGCCACCGGACCATGGCGTCCATGCGCTCGGCGCTGCTCCGCGCGCGCCACCACCGCCACCACCTGGTCATGCGGTCCACACTGTCACGACCACCACGCCTCGGACGGTCGAGCGCGATCTTCCCGCGTCCCGGCCCGGCGGTTGGTCACTGGCGCGGTTCCCACCGGAACCACTGCCGCGCCGCCCAGCCAGCCGCGCCCGCCCACGACACCAGTACCAGGGTCGGCACCGCTGCCGCGCCGAACGACCCGGCGAAGTCGACGATGCGCCCGTCGGTGGCGGTTCCGGTCAGGCCAAGTCGCATCAGGTCGACCACCGGGGTGAGTGGCAGCACCCGGGCGACGGACTGCCACGGCGCGGCCAGGTCGTCCAGGGGGATGAACAGCCCGCACAGAGCCAGCGGCACCAGCAGCACCGGCATGGTCGTCACCTGTGCCAGCTCGACACTGGGGGTCACCGCGGTGCTGAGCGCGGCCAGCAGCACGAACACGACCGTGCCGAGTCCGACGGCGGCCACCACGAGCAGCGGGTTCACCGGCGCGGCCAGGTCGAACAGCGCCGCCGTGGCCACGGCGGCCACCACGATCTGCGCCCAGGCCACCACGATGGCCGGCGCCGCCGTCCCGGCCAGGATTTCGAGGTCACTGGCCTCACCGGCCCGCAGCCGCTTGAGCACCAGGGCCTCACGCCGAGCAACCAGCGTGGTGACGAGGTTGTAGTACACGGCAGCCAGGAGCACGATCGCCGTCAGCGCGGTGATCGCGGCCGCGCCGAGCCCGGCGAACCGGCGGTCCGGGTCCGAGGCCGACATGGCCAGCGGCAGCAGGCTCACCGGGGTTCCGAGAGCGATGAGCAGCGCCACGACGTTCCGCCGGAGCAGCACTGCTTCGGCCCGCCCCAGAGACCTGATCCGACGCGCCGCGCCGGCGCCGACCACTCCTGGCAGCAGGCGCGCCAGCCCGGTTTCGCGGCTCACACCGACATCCTGTCCGGTTGCCGCATCCGCGTTGCCCGCGCCGCCTGGGCTGACCGCACTGCTCGCCCAGGGCGTTCGAACTCGCCGGCGAGGGTCTCCTCGGCCTGGGCCACGGCGAGAAAGGCCTCCTCCAGCGACGCGGACCGGGCGTTGAGGTTGTGCAGGCGTATCCCGTGCCGGTCCCCCCAAGCCAGAAGCACCGCGAGCGTCTGCTGGAGGTCCGCGGTGGTCAGCAGGACCGCGCAGCCGCCCCCACCCCCGCCGCCGTCACCGCCGCCGTCACCTCCGCCGCTGTCACTGCCGCCGCCGTCACCTCCGCCGCTCCCGCTGCCTCCCTTGCCCTTGCCTTTCCGGCGGCCGAGCCACGCCTCGGCCAGGTGCAGCCGCGTGCCGGGCAGTTCCGGTAGCTCGACGGGGAGTTCGGCGTCCAGTTCGAACGAGATGCGGGCGGGTTGCGACGCGACCACCTCAGCCGGCGTGCCGGTCCGCACGAGGCGGCCCCGATGCATGATTGCCAAATGGTTCGCCAGCACTTCGGCCTCCTCGAGGTAATGGGTGGTGAGCACCACGGTGGTTCCCGCCGCGAGCAACTTCCCGATCCCGTCCCAGGTCGCACGGCGACTCTCCGGGTCCAGACCGGTTGTCGGCTCGTCGAGGAACAGCACCTCGGGCCGGCCGAGGATGGCCATGGCGAGGTCGAGCCGGCGCCGCTCACCTCCGGACAGCTGCCGGATGCGGACCGTCGCCCGGTCGCGCACACCGGCGATGTCGAGCGCCTCGGCGACCGGGCGCGGCGACGTCAGCGTGCCGGCCCACGCCCAGGCTGCCTCCGTGACCGTCAGATCGGCGGGAAACGCCCCGGCCTGGAGCATGATCCCGATTCTGGGGCGTACCAGGCGCCGGTCCCGGAACGGGTCACACCCGAGCACCCTGACGGTGCCGGCACTCGGCCTGGCCAGACCCTCGAGCACCTCCAGGGTGGAGGTCTTGCCGGCGCCGTTGGTCCCGAGCAACGCGAACAGCTCGCCTCGACGTACCGAGAACTCCACCCCCTGGACCGCGTCGTAGCCGCGCCTTCCCACCGGGCCATAGCGGCGCCAGAGCTCCGTGACGGTGATGACATTGGTGTCTTCGTCCACAGCATTTAGCATCCGGCAACATCGGCATCACGAACGGTGACGTCGTCACCAGATTCAATGAGCCGCACCCGGGTTCACCCATGACATATGTCAGCGATGGCCAGACGTTTTCGTCGACGCCACGTCGGGCGCACAGGGTGTACGGGTGGGGTCGGCGAGGCTGTTGGGCAGGCGGTGTTGCGTTCTCGACGCCGACGATGGCGTCGTCGACATCGATGTCCCGCCCGTCGCGATCTACTCGGGCGCGAATTAGTCGTGAGATACCGCGTCGACAAAGCCGGTCCGGTATGCCCATACCACCGCCTGGGTGCGGTCCCTGACCCCGAGCTTGCCGAGAATCCGCTTGAGATGGGTCCGTACCGTCTCCACGGAGAGGTTCAGCCGTTCGGCGATCTCCTGGTTCGACAGTCCGTCGGCCAGTGTGAGCAGCACCTGCTTCTCGCGTTCGGTGAGCTGGTCGGCCTGTATCAGTCGCTCCCGGTCCGGTGGGCGGCGGCGAGCGAACTTCTCCAGCAGGCGGCGGGTGACCGCTGGCGCGACCAGAGCGTCGCCCGCGGCTACCGTCCGCACCCCGTCCACCAACTGGTCCGGGGTGGCCCGCTTGAGGAGGAAGCCGTCCGCGCCGGCCGTCAACGCATCCTCGACGATCTCGTCGAGGTCGAACGTGGTCAGAACGAGGATTCTCGGCCGAGGAAGGGGCCAGCTGGCGATCTGGCGGGTTGCCCAGACCCCGTCCCGCCGCGGCATCCGCACGTCCATCAGGACGACGTCGGGGCACTCGCGGCGGGCCAGACGCACCGCGTCCTCACCGGTCGCCGCTTCGCCCACCACCCTGATCCCGGGCTCCGCGTCGAGAAGCGCGCGAAGTCCACTACGCACAAGAACGTCGTCGTCGGCCAGTAGCACATTGATCATGAGATGGCATCGTCGGCGCGGAGCGGAAGCGTGACGAAGACCCGGAACCCGCCCTCGACCGGGCCGGCCTCGAAGGACCCGCCCTCGATCCGTACCCGTTCCCGCATTCCGGCTAGACCCCGGCCCAGCACCGGGCCGGCGAACCCGTCACCTTCATTGAACACTTCGACCGTGACGCGGCCGGGGTCGGCCCGCATTCGTACCTCGATGCGCCCGGTGCTGCTGTGGCGCACGGCATTTGTCAACGCCTCCCGCACCACGCGGTAGACGGTGCGGGCGACATCGGCGGACAGGGCGGGGTCGATCGGCTCCAGCTCCAGCTCCACCACTCTGCCGAGCGCCCGGATCCGGTCGACGAGGCCGGCCAGCTCGACGCCCAGGCCCCCACCGTCGCCGTGCGCGCTCATCCGCTTTTCGTCCCGCGGGTGCAGCAGCCGCAGCAGCATATCCAGTTCACCCAGCGCCTCGCGGCCGACGTTCTCGATGTCGGCGAGGGCCTGGCGCGCAAAACCGGGATTGTCGGCGAAGACCCGGCGGGCGACACCCGCCTGCAGCACCACGACGTTGACCGCGTGCCCGAGCGCGTCGTGCAACTCGCCCGCGAGGCGGGCACGCTCGTCGAACTGCGCCTGTTCCACGGCCAGCTCCCGTTCCCTCGCTTCACCCAGCAGCCGGGCCCGCTGTTCTGTTGCGTAGGCACGGCGAGCCCGAGCGGCATCGCCAGCGATCACTGAGATCAGGAAGCACATCGCGATGCCGCTGAACGTTCCAGCCGTCGGTACGTCACGGTCGAACAGCGCATAGCCGCCCACCGCGGCCGCGGCCAGTGCCGATCCCGCGAGACGCGGCACGAGCCCGCCGGCGGCGAAGACGCCGAACAGCGCCAGCCAGGCCGGCCACTGCACGGCGCCCGTGGCGAAGCCGGCCGCGGAGTTGACCACCACGGCCACCGACGTCACCGCGCTCGCGGCGAGGGGTGCTGAGTGCCGCCATACCAATGACCACGCCGCGCAAGCGACGAGAGCCGCGCCGAGCAGGCCGGCGGGGCGGTGTGGCGGGTCACCCGGCGAGAGCACCGTCGCGGTGACGGTCACGGCCGCCAAGCCCACGGCCAACCAGACGTCGGAGCGCGCGGGGCGGCTCGTCAAGGTGACGAACGCCGCCCGAACATGGCGGTCCCCGCGCACCTTTCGGGTCGAGCGGCGGGCGGCCGGGCCGGCCACGGCTGTGGATGACATAGGTCATGGTGACGGTCGTCGGTCCGCCCGCGCGACCCCCGGTCAGGGCAGCCTCGGGTCACCCGTGCGGGTGATGCGGCATCCCCGGGCGGGCAGCCGGAATCCACCCGCCTGGGGGTCGATCCGGATCGGGCGGGAGATCCAGTGTTGGCGCCATGTCAACGATCGACCGGCCCGCCGCGCCGAGCCGCACCCGCACTGCGGCATTCTGGTGGTTCGCGCTCAGCGCGGTGGCCATCGCGATGTTCGCCCCGCTGCCGTACCTGACCTCGTCGCTGAGCAGTCTGGCCGATGACCAGAGCCGGCTGGCCGCCAACTACGTCGACCGTTCGCTGCCGCTGCGGACCGCGTTCTACCTGCACGTCGTGTTCGGCGGGACGGCCCTGCTCCTGTCACCCATCCAGCTCTCGGCCAGGGTGCGCGCCCGCGCGGCCGGGCTACACCGGGTCGTCGGACGGATCACGATCGCGGCCATCTGCGTCGCGGGCACCGCGGGCGCGGTGCTGGCGCCGGTCAGCCTCGCGGGCGGCGTCGGCACGGCCGGCTTCGGCCTCCTGGCCGTGCTGTGGGTGGTGTTCGCCGTGGCGGCGGCACGGGCGGGCGTCCGGCGGGACATCCGCGCGCACCGGCGCTGGGCGATCCGGACGTTCGCCATGACCTACGCCGCGGTGACCCTCCGCCTGTGGCTGGGCGTGCTGATCGCGGCGCAGAGCGGCATCGCTGGCACCGAGTCCGATCTCGCGTTCGACCGCGCATACCAGGTGGTGCCGTTTCTTTGCTGGGTGCCCAATCTCATCGTCGCCCACTGGGTCATCAACAAGTATGCCGGCCCGGCCACCCCCCGCTCGGTGGCCGGGCCGTGAGCAACCCCGAGGACCTCCCCACACCCGGGGCGTCACCAGGAGCGGAGGCCCGCCCCTTCATCGCCTCACGGCCGCGGATGCCAGCCTCCTGATGGGCTTCGCCCCAGCCGGGGCTCAGGCGGGTTCCTTGGGGAGGGCGAGGACGCGTTCGGCGAGGATGGTGCGCTGGATCTCGTTGGCACCGCCGTAGATGGTCTCGGCACGGCTGTTGAGGAAGCCTCGCTGGAAGCCGTCGAGGGCGTAGCCGTCGCCGACGATCTCCGCCGACGGGCCGAGCAACTGCATCGAGAGCTCGCCGAGCCGCTGATGCCAGGTGGCCCACTGCAGCTTGGAGACGGACGACTCGGAGCCGAGGTCGCCCGTCCGAGTGAGCGTGCCGATCATCCGCAGGTTGGTGTAGCGGACCACCTCGAGGCCGATCCAGACGTCCGCGCTGACCGAGGACGAGCTGCGGCCCACGGCCGTCAGGTGCTCGCCCCCTTTCAAGGTGCCGGTCGTGTGGCGTCAGCCGGCTTGCAGATGTTGCGATTGTTGCGGATACTTCGATTAGAAGACCGTGCGCGATGGTGGAGGTGACGGCGATGCCCGGCCAGGTTGACGGCGCGGCCAGGCAGCAGGGCGCCGAGAGAGAGCTTGCCCTGCGGGCGGCGCGACGCATCGGCGAGTACCTGACGACTCACCCCGGCGAGGGCCCGGTCACGATCAACGGTGAGCTCGCGGGTGACGACGCGCTGGTTGTCCCACGCGAAGCGGCCGTCCTGCTCGCGAAGATCCTCAGTTTTCTCGCCAACGGCGAGGGCGTCCATGTGATCCCCGACTCCGCCGAGCTGACGACACAGCAGGCCGCCGAGTTCCTCAACGTCTCCCGCCCCTACCTGATCAAACTCCTGGAATCCGGCGAGATCCCGTTCCGACTGGTCGGCACCCACCGCCGAGTCAGGTTCCAGGACCTGCGCGCCTACAAGAGCCGTGACGACCTGGCCCGGCGGCGCGCAGCCGATGAACTGACCCAGCTGACCCAGGAACTGGGGTTGTACTGACCGATGACCTTCACGGTGGTCTACGACGCCAATGTGCTCTACCCGAACACGTTGCGCGACCTGCTGATCAGAATCGCCCAGTCGGGCCTGGTCCAGGCCAAGTGGACCAGCCAGATCCTCGACGAGATGGTCACCGCGCTCCGCCGCAACCGGCCTGACATTCCGCCCACGCGCCTCGACCGTCTCCGTGACCTCATGAACGCAGCTGTCCGAGACGCTCTGGTGTCCGGCCACGAGCCGCTGATCGACGGGCTTAAACTCCCGGATCCTGACGACCGGCATGTCCTCGCCGCGGCGGTCAAGACCGGCGCCCAGGTCATCGTCACCCGCAACCTGAAGCACTTCCCCGCCACCGACCTGGAACCGTGGAACATCGACGCCCAGTCGCCCGACACCTTCGTGCTGAACCAGATCGGCGTCAAGGGGCGCGCAGTCGCCGCATCCGTCCGTCAGATCGCCGATTCTCGGACCAACCCACCGGAGTCCATCGACGACGTCCTCGACCAGCTGGAACGCGACGGCCTCGTGGAATCAGTCGCCGCGCTCCGAACGGTATAGCCAATCACCCGGTCGGCACTGCGGCGGCGAGAAGGTGTCCGTCCGGAGGCAGGCCCGCGGCGGCTGCCGGGAAGATCCATGTGGAAGCCGTCGACAGGTACTCCATGGCAGGGTCCTCGAACGTCTCACACCCGCCAGCACGACGACCGTCCCGAAACCTCACCAAACACCCGGCAAGAAAGGAAACCGGATCCGGCCGTCACCCAGGTAGTCCAGATCGCCCTCAACGCCGGCCTTCAGGATGAGACCGTCACCGCCGCCGTGTCCGCCCTCCTACGCGTCCACCGCTGCTGGCCCTGAGCCCGACAAAGCCGCGCCCGTGCCGCCGGGTTAGCGGAGCAGACAGAATCGCCGATGACCGTTCCCTCCCGTCGAGGAGCCACTGGCCCAAGTTGCGGCCGCCGGCGCGCTCGGCGCGTTACTCACCTGGCACTGGTCCTTCTGACCCCGCCGGGTCAGAGCTCAGGTGGCTTCCTTGGGGAGGGCGAGGACGCGTTCGGCGAGGATGGTGCGCTGGATCTCGTTGGCACCGCCGTAGATGGTCTCGGCACGGCTGTTGAGGAAGCCTCGCTGGAAGCCGTCGAGGGCGTAGCCGTCGCCGACGATCTCCGCCGACGGGCCGAGCAGCCGCATCGAGAGCTCGCCGAGCCGCTGATGCCAGGTGGCCCACTGCAGCTTGGAGACAGACGACTCGGAGCCGAGGTCGCCCGTCCGAGTGAGCGTGCCGATCATCCGCAGGTTGGTGTAGCGGACCACCTCGAGGCCGATCCAGGCGTCCGCGAGCCGCTGGCGGACGAGCGGGTCGGCGGTGCGGCCACGGTCGCGCAGCACGTCGACGAGCGAGCGCAGCTCGCGGGCGAACATGTACTGGTATGGCAGCGTGGTGAGCAACCGTTCCGCGCCGACGGTGCCCATCGCGACCTTCCAGCCGCCGTCGACCTCGCCGACCACCAGGTCGGCGGCGGTCCGCGCGCCGGTGAGGAACACCTCGCAGAACTCCCGGCTGCCGACGATGTTGCGGATCGGCCGGATGTCGACGCCGGGCTGGTCGGCGGGGACCAGCAGCATCGAGATACCGCGGTGCTTCGGGGCGTCCGGGTTGGTCCGGCACAGCACGTAGAGCCAGTCGGCGGTGTCGCCGAAGGTCGTCCAGATCTTCTGCCCGTCGATCACCCACTCGTCGCCGTCGCGGACGGCGCGGGTGCGCAGCCCGGCGAGGTCGGAGCCGGCGCCGGGCTCGGAGAAGCCCTGGCCCCAGAACTGTTCGGCCCGGGTGATCGCGGGCAGGAAGCGGGCCTTCTGGGCGGGGGTGCCGTGGCGCAGCAGCGTCGGGCCGAACAGGTCCCGGCCCTGGACGCCGACCCAGTACGGCGCGGCCGCGGCCGCGTGCTCCTGCAGGAAGATGATCTCCTGCTCGACGGTGCCGCCGCGGCCGCCGTACTCCTCGGGCCAGCTGATGTTGAGCAGCCGGGCGTCGGCCAGCTGGCGCTCCCAGGCCAGCCGCAGGTCCCAGTGCTCGTCGTCGGTCGGGCCGCCGACGCCGCGATGGTCGGCGAACTCGCCGACCAGGTGGTCGGCGAGCCAGGCGCGCACCTCGGCCCGGAACTCCGCGTCCGCCGGGCCGTCGTTCATGTCCATGAGGTCTCCTGTCCGTGGCCGCCGGCGCCGCGCGGGTGGGCCGCGCGCGTCACGCGAGCGCGACCCGCCCCGTCGGGGCGACGCCGAGAACGGGCGGCAGCCCGTCGACCAGCTCCTGCGCGCTCACCGCGCCGCCCGCGGTGCCGACGTACTCGCCGGCGACGGCCCAGCCGCGCAGGCGCTGCACCCGGTTGCCGTCGACGCGGAACACCTGGCCGGTGACCCAGGCCGCGGCCTCCGAGGCGAGGTAGACGACGACGCCGGAGGCGTTCTCCGGGGCGCGCGGGTCGAAGCCGCCGTCCGCCGCCTCGGCGCCGAGCGCGATGCCGGCGGTCATCCGGGTCGCGGCCAGCGGGGAGATCGCGTTGGCCGTGACGCCGTAGCGGCGCATCTCCATCGCGGCGATGGTGGTGAGGCTGACGATGCCGGCCTTGGCCGCGCCGTAGTTGGCCTGGCCGACCGTGCCGAACAGGCCGGTGCCGGAGGTGGTGTTGATGATCCGGCCGCTGACCGGCTCGCCCCGCTTGGCGGTGGCCCGCCAGTAGGCGCAGGCGTGCCGGGTGAGCGCGAACGAGCCCTTGAGGTGGACCGCGATGACAGCGTCGAAGTCGGCCTCGGTCGTCGCGAACAGCATCCGGTCGCGGATGATGCCGGCGTTGTTGACGACGACGTCGAGGCGGCCGAACTCCTTGACGGTGCGCTCGACCAGCGCCTCGGTCGCGGCCCAGTCGACGACCGAGCCGTGATCGGCGACAGCTCGCCCGCCGCCCGCGGAGATCTCGGCGGCGACCTCCTGGGCCGGGGACTCAGGTGTCTCCTCGCCGTGCAGGCCGGCCCCGAGGTCGTTGACCACGACCGTCGCGCCGGCCGCCGCCAGTGCCAGGCAGTGCGCCCGGCCGAGGCCGCGCCCGCCGCCGGTCACGATCGCCACCCTGCCGTCGAGCATGCCCACGGGCAACCCTCCCAGATCACGAGTCAATCAGTTAACTTATCTATCTAGACTAAGCATAATGAGGTGCCTGGGCTGAGGCCAGCACGCCCGTGGCCGACTGACGGCGGAGGAGAACCCGTGAACTTCGCGTTCAGCGAGGAGCATGACCAGCTGCGCCAGATGGTCCGTGACCTGCTGGGCGACGCCTCGCCGGAGACCGAGGTCCGCCGCCTGATGGAGACCGAGACCGGATTCGACCCGGCCGTCTGGGCGCAGCTCGGCGAGCTCGGCCTGCTCGGCCTCGCCGTGCCGGAGGAGTTCGGCGGCGCGGGCTACGGCTTCGTCGAGATCGGCATCGTGCTGGAGGAGGCCGGCCGGGCACTGCTGTGCGCGCCTTACCTGTCCAGCGTGGTGCTGGCGACCTCGGCGGTGCTGCTCGCCGACGACGACGCCGCGAAGAAGGACTACCTGCCAGGCCTGGCCTCGGGCTCCCTGCGTGGCACCCTGGCGCTCACCGAGGACTCGGGCCGCTGGGACGAGGGCGGCGTCACGACGTCCGCACGTCCCCGCGACGGCGGCTGGTCGCTGTCCGGGTCCAAGACCTACGTCCTGGACGGCCACACCGCCGACCTCATCGTCGTCGCCGCCCGGACCGGTGCTGGCGTCAGCCTGTTCACCGTGGCCGGCGACGCGCCGGGCCTGCGCCGCCAGGCGCTGCCCACGATGGACATGACCCGCAGGCAGGCGCGGCTCGATTTCGACGAGACGCCGGCGCGGCTGCTCGGCGCCGAGGGCGCCGGCTGGCCGGTGCTGTCACGGGTTCTCGACCTCGCCGCCGTGGGGCTGGCCGCGGAGCAGGTCGGCGGCGCCGCCCGGGTACTGGAGATGGCCGTCGACTACGCGAAGGTCCGCGTTCAGTTCGGCCGCCCGATCGGCTCGTTCCAGGCCATCAAGCACAAGTGCGCCGACATGCTCGTCGATCTCGAGTCTGCCCGGTCGGCGGCCTACTACGGCCTGTGGGCCGCCGGCGAGCTGAACGAGGAGCTTCCCGCCGTCGCCTGCGTCGCAAAGACCTTCTGCTCCGACGCCTACTTCCGCTGCGCGGGTGAGAACATCCAGATCCACGGCGGCATCGGTTTCACCTGGGAGCACCCCGCCCACCTGTACTTCAAACGGGCGAAGAGCTCCCAGTTGCTGTTCGGCGACCCGACCTACCACCGGGAGCTGTTGGCCCAGCGGGTCGGCATCTAGCTGCGGGTACGCCCGTCAGCCTGCGGATCACCCGCCGAGCGCCCACCGGAGGCGAACCGATCTGGTGGACACCCTCGCGGACCCGAGATGCCGGGACGCCGCCCCAGTGGTGGCCCAGCGTGCGGATAGACTTCTACTTGTACATCTCATTTAGAGAAACAGGCCGTCCCACCGGCCGCGCCCGCGGGTGGCCAGGCGATCGGAGGACGGCGTGCCGAATCCCAGCCGAGTCCGGGCTCCCAAGGCCGGCGAGCTCATCGCGGGCCAGCTGCGACAGCAGATCATCCGCGGCACCCTGGAACCTGGCGCGGTGCTGCCGAGCGAGACCGTCCTGTCGACCCAGTTCGGGGTGTCGAAGCCGACGATGCGTGAGGCGTTCCGGATCCTGGAGGCCGAACGGCTCATCGAGGTCCGCAGGGGCGCCAACGGCGGGGCGCGGGTACAGGTGCCGGACACGGCGGCGGCCTCCCGCTATGCCGGGGCGATCCTGCAGCACCGGCGGGCCACGCTCACCGACGTGTACGCGGTCCGCGCGCTGCTGGAGTCCAAGGCGGCCGGCATGCTGGCCGGCGCGCGTCGGGACGCGGCCGTGGCGCGGCTCGAGGAGCTGCTCGGCACGGAGGCGGCGGCGCTGGGCGCCGGCCAGGACGACGAGTTCCTCGCCGCCGACGAGGCGTTCCACCTGGGCGTCGTCGAGCTGACTGGCAGCGACACGCTCAGCCTGCTGGTCCAGATGCTCTACAACATCGTCGAGGCGGCGGTCGCGTCGTCGAGCGAGGTCCACCGGCGCAAGGCCGACTCGGAGGCGCAACGGGCGCGGACGCACCGCAGCCACGTCCGGCTCGTCGAGATCCTCAAGGACGGCGGCGAGCCGGCCGAGGTCGAGGCCTACTGGAACCGCCACCTGACGACGGTGGCCGCGTTCCTGCTGGAGGACCTGCCCGCCGAGACGGCGCTCGACCTGCTGCTGACCTGACCCTCCACGAGCCCGTCGCGGCCTGTGGGAGGTCGCTCCGCGCCGTCAGGGGGCCGCGACCCGGGACGTGACGCCCCACCGCTGCTCGATCTTCTCCGTGTGCTCACCGAGCAGCGGCGGCCGCGGGTAGTCGGGGTCCGGGCAGGAGAGCAGCCGGAACGGCGAACCGACCAGGGTGAGCCGGCCCAGCCGCGGGTGCTCGACCAGGCGCAGCGCGCCTCGGGCCACGAGACCGTGGTCCGCGGCAAGGTCGCTCGCGGCCGCTGACAGGCCCGCCGGCACCGCGGCCGCCGCCATCCGGGCGACGAGCGACGCCGCGTCGTGGCGGCTGGTGTAGGCGGCGACCAGGGCGTCGACCTCGGCCCTGCGCGCCACGCGGGCTCTCGACGTGCGCAGGGCCGGTTCGGCCGCGGCCGGGCCGAGCAGGCCCGCGAGGGCGGCCCATTCGTCGTCGGTGCGGACACCCACCGCCACCCACCTGCGGTCCAGCGTCGGGAAGCAGTCGTAGGGGGCGGCGAAGTCGACCGTGTTGCCGGCGCGCAGCGGGCGGCCGCCCCGGGAGGCCGCCAGTACCAGGTGACCCTGCAGCACGACCAGTGCGTCTCGGGCCGCCGCGTCGACGGTGACCCCACCGCCGCCGTCCCAGGCGTGCAGCAGGCCGGCGAGGATGCCGAGCGCACCGTTGGTGCCCGCGCGCAGGTCGTTGGTGTCGCGAATGTCCGATGGTGGTGCGTCCGGATACCCGGTCATGGCGCCGAGGCCGCCCTCGGCGTTGAACACGGAGGCGTAGCCCGGCCGGTCGGCGTCCAGAGCGTCCGTGCCGAAGCCGGACAGTGACAGGACGACCAGGTCGGGCCGGCGGGCGTGCAGCACCTCGTCGCCCAGGCCGAGCCGGTCGCGCACGCCCGGCCGGTAGTTCTCGACCAGCACGTCGGCCGCCTCGACGAGACGCAGAACGCGCTCCCGGCCAGCGGGCGACTTGAGGTCGGCGAGCACCGAGCTCTTGGCCTGGTTGAGGTCCATGAACCGGATCGACGAGTCGAGATCGGCTCCCGCGTTGGCCATGTCCCGACGGAACAGGTCCGGTGCCGTCGGGGACTCGACCCGTACGACGTCGGCGCCGAGGAACGCCAGCAACTCGGTGGCGTACGGACCGGCGGCGACCCAGGTCAGGTCGACGACCCGCAGCCCGCTCAGCGGCAGCTGCCCGGCCGCCAGCGCCCGCGGGTCCGCCGCCCGCGAGACCGCCGGCGCAGGTGGGGTGGCCTGCGTCTCCGCCCCGGCGAACCGCTTTTCAACGGGCCGGACGAGGAAGGACCGCACGGGCGCCACCCCGCCGCCGGCGACCGGCCCGAGCAGGTGACGGGAGGCGATCGCCGGGTCGGCGGCGAGCTCGGCGGGCTCGAGGAACGGGCCGCCGGGACAGCCGGCTTCCAGCAGGACGCGCCGGACCGCGTCGCGGGTCACCGTCGACGTCCACGACTCCAGCTCCCCGGTGAGCGCTGTGGCGTTGTCGTAGCGGCGGCCACGGTCGGCGAACCGCGGGTCGCCGGCCAGGTCGGGCCGGCCGAGGACCTGGCAGAAGGAACGCCAGTGCCGCTCCTCGACCGGGCGGATCGCGACCCAGCCGTCGAGGCAGCGCAGCGCGCCGGCGTAGTCGTAGCCACGGTAGGTCCGGTCGTAGTCGCGGCCCTCGAACCAGGCCCGGGACAGCGTCGTGCGGTTGAGGCCTCGCTCGACCTGGTCGCCGGCGACCTCGACGACGTCGCCGGTGCCTCGGCGCCGCCGGCCGACGAGGGCGGCGAGAGCGCCGACCGCGGCGGTGAGACCCGCGTCGTGGTCGGCGAGGAAGCGGCCGGCCCGAACCGGCGGACGGTCGGGGAACAGCCGGTAGACGTTCTCGCTCGGCAGCGTCGCGCCCTCGCCGCCGGCGTGGTAGGCGGTCAGCTCGCAGGCCGGACGATCCGCGGTGGCGCCGGTAAGGCCATGGCCGGTGACCGAGACGACCACCAGCGCCGGGTACCGCCGGGTCAGCTCGGCCAGGTCGACGCCGAGCGCGGCGAGCTCGGCCGGGGTGTGGTCGTCGACGAGCACGTCGGCGGCGGCGGCGCCCGCCCGCAGCGACTCCGCGTACTCCTGCGGGGTACGCGCCGTGCGGACGCGCTTGCCGCGGTTGGCGTCGTCGTACAGGCAGCGCGCCGAGGACACCGGGCCGTCGGCGAGGGCCAGCAGCGGGTCGCCGCCCGGCGGTTCGAGCCGCGACACGTCCGCGCCCAGCCAGGACAACACCTGCGCGCACCACGGCGCCGCTACCCAACGGCCGGTGTCGAGCACCCGGACGCGGGCCAGTGGCCGGAACCACCCGTCGAGCGCCGCTGGAGCCGGATTCGCCTCCATCACGATAGCCCCCAACATCGCACAATTAGTTAGCTAAATAATAGCCTTCTCTCGGGCTTGGGGCGCAGGCGTCCAACCGTTCCCGGTCGCGACGGTGACGCGTGCCGAAGGTGGCCGGGCGCGCCAGACGAGTGCCGTCGGTGCCGGGTCGCTACAGGGGCCGTCGCGACGCGGCCGCGCTGGGGTGGCGCGTCGATCCGAACCCGGCGTCGAGGACGTCGAACGCCTCGGTCAGCAGCGTGGTCAGGCTCCGCTCACCGTGTGCCGCGAGCCAGCTGGCGAAGACGGCCTGCGCGGTGGCCAGCATGCTGACCGCCACGACCCGGGACGTCACCCCGCCCTCGGCCTCGCCGGGCAGACGGCTCCCGACGAACGTGGCAAGCTCATCGGCGCAGCGGGTCTCGTAGGCGATGTCACGGGCGGCGGCGCCGGCGCTGCCGGTGAGAACCTGGCCGATCCGCAGCACACGCTCGACCTGGGCCGGGCCCATCTCAGCGGTCCGCAGGAAGGCCGCCCGCAGCGCGCGCACCCCGTCCTCGTCGGCCGGACGCGCCAGGGCGGCGCGGATCAGCCGGTCCAGCAGCCGACGGTGGAAGCCACGGACGACGTCCACCTTCGTCGGGAAGTAGCGGAAGAAGGTCCGCGACGACGTCCCCGCCGCTTCCGCGATCTCCTGGACGGTCACCGCGTCGAAGCCGCGCTCGACGAAGAGCGCCATCGCGGCGTCCTCGATCTGGCTCTCCGCGAAGCGGCGCTGCCGGTCGACGAGCCTGGAGCCGGCCGGATCGTCGACCACCAGTCACCCCCGAGTCCGCCTCGCGAGACCCTGGCCGCGCGCAACGTCCGGCGTGCGCGTCCCGACGCCGATCGGACGCCGCGGCCGCGCGGAAGGTGGGAACCGCCAGGGTCAACGGATGTCCACCGTAGCGGACCGAGCGCGGTGGCCGGCCCACGCCGACCGCCACGGCGATGGCCCGTCAGTCCAGATGAGGCTGGTGCAGGGCGGCGGTGGCGCCGCCGTCCACCGGAAGGGCGACGCCGGTGACGTAGGACGACTCGTCGGAGGCCAGCCAGAGCGCGGCGTCGGCGATGTCTTCCGGCTGGGCCATCCGGCCAAGCGGTATCTGCCGCCCGTAGGCCGCGAGCCGCTCCTCGGTGCCGACCCAGTGCCGGAACGCCGGGGTCTGCACCGACCCCGGCACGATCGCGTTGACCCGAACCCCGTACGCGCCGTACTCGACGGCGGCGGAGCGGACGAGGGCGAGGATCCCCGCCTTCGCCGACCCGTACGGCCCGGTCCCGGGGACGGCGCCCACCCCGGCGGCCGACGACGTGCAGATGATCGAGCCACGGCCGGCCGGAACCATGACCCGCAGCGCCTCCCGGACGCAGACGAACATCGCGGTCAGGTTGAGCTCCAGGTCGGCGCGCCAGCCCTCGTCGGCGACCGACAGCAGCGGCCCCTGCGCCAGGCCATTGCCGGCGTTGCTGTGGAAGACGTCGAGCCGGCCGGAGTCGGCGACCGTCGCGTCGACGAGCGCCGCGACGAACCCGGCCCCGGTGACGTCGCCCGGGTGGGCGTGGGCGCTGCCGCCCTCCTTGGCGACCAGCGCCACGGTCTCCTGCGCGCGGTCGGCCGCCAGGTCGTTGACGACGACGTGCGCGCCCTCGGCCGCGAACCGCAGCGCGGTCGCTCTGCCAATACCGGAACCGGCACCGGTGACGATCGCGACGCGGCCGGTGAGACGTTCCCCCATTGCCTGCCTCCTTCCTCCCTGCGAGCCCGGCTCGGCGGGACCGGCGCCGGCCGGGTCCCGCCGCGGCCCGCTCAGGAACCCGAGTAGTGCTGGAAAAGGTCCGCGTCGCCAAGCGCGGCGGCCGGCCCGGCGTAGACGACCTGGCCGCGGCGCAGGAGATAGGCGGTGGTCGCGAGCCCCAGTGCCTTGGTGACGAACTGGTCGACCACCAGCAGCGCGGCGCCGGCCGCGGGCAGCGTCGCCAGGAACGCGAACACCTCGTCGACGACCTTGGGCGCAAGGCCAAGCGAAGCCTCGTCGACGAGCACCAGCCGTGGGTCGCGCACGTAGGCGCTCACCAGGGCGAGCATCTGCTGCTCGCCACCGCTGAGGGTGCCGGCGGTCTGCCCCAGCCGGCGGCCGAGCACCGGGAACGCCCCGACCGCGCGCTCCACGGCGGCGGCCTCCTGGCCGCGAGGCGCCTGCATCCGCAGGTTCTCGCGGACCGACAGGGAGCGGAAGACGCCCCTGCCTTCGGGCACGTGGCACAGGCCGGCGGCGAACCGACGGTGCGTGGCCAGCGTCGTCACGTCCCGGCCCAGCAGGGTGACCGTGCCGCGGCTCGCCGGCAGGAACCCGCACACCGCGCGCAGCAGCGTGCTCTTGCCCGCGCCGTTCGGGCCGATGAGCGCCGTCACCTCGCCGGCCGGCACGGTCAGCGACACGTCGCGCAGCACGGTGGTCCGGTCGTAACCGCTCGTCAGGCCGCTCACGACCAAGGCCGGTTCGAGCCGCGACGGCTCTGCCGGGTCCTGGCCACCCACGGAGACGACCTCGGGGCTCGCGGTGCTCATGCGTTCTCCCGTTCGGCGACGGCCGACAGGGCCGGCGCACCCTGCGCGACCGCGTCGGATCCGAGGTAGGCGGCCTGCACGAGCGGGCTCGCGGCCACCGCCGCCGGCTCCCCCTCGAACAGCAGCCGACCGAAGTCCAGGACGTAGACGTACTCGCAGATCGTGAGGACGAGGGACATGTCGTGCTCGACGAGGAGGATCCCGCAGCCCCGTTCGGCGACCACCCTGCGCAGGACTTCGTCGAACGCCGCCGTCTCGGCGTGGTCGAGGCCGGAGGAGGGCTCGTCGAGAAGCAGGACGTCGAACGGGCCGGCAAGACCACGGGCGAGCTCGACGAGGCGGCGCTGCCCGGTGGACAGCGCCCCGGCCTGCTGATCGGCCAGATCGGCGATGCCGCACAGGTCGAGCGCGGCGAGGGCGGCGTCCCGGCTCTCGCGGCGCTGGCGCGGAGTCGCCGCCACCTGGGCCCAGACGTGGCCGCCGGCCAGGCTGGCCTCCCGGCCGAGAGCGACGTTGTCGGCGACGGTGAGGGAGTCACCGAGCTGCATCCGCTGGAAGGTGCGGCCGAGGCCGGCGCGGCCGCGGGCAGCCGGGCCGACGCCCGTGATGTCCTGGCCATGCAGGCTGATCCGGCCGGAAGCCCGGCGGTTGAGCCCGCTGCAGGCGTCGAACGTGGTCGTCTTCCCCGCGCCGTTCGGGCCGATCAGGCCGGTGATGCGGCCCAGCGGTGCCGAGAAGGACAGACCGTCGACGGCGACCAGCCCGCCGAACCGGACTCCGAGACCGGTCACCTCGAGCCCGGTCCGCGGCGCGGCGTCCTGGTCGCGGGCAGGGGCGACGGGCTCCCGAACGGTCGCCGCGGCGGCCGCCGGCGCTGGTCCGGCCAGCGCCGGCGCGGGCCGGCCAAACCGGTCGAGCAGGGCCCGTAGCCGTTCCGGCATCGCCGGGTGGCCGCCCTGGACCGCGATCTGGACGGCGAAGAACCCGAAGATGACGTTGAGCCAGCTGGTGGTGTCGGCGCCGGTGACGTAGGCCGGGATCGCCGACGTGATGCCGATGAAGATCGCATACCACGGCTCGCCGAACGGGGCCAGCGCGAGCACCGCCACCAGGACCAGCGAGTAGAAGGCCGTGTAGTTCGTGTCGCCGGAGACCGCGAAGTGCACGGACCCGCCGTACAGGATGCCGCCGATGGCCGCGAAGAACGCGGAGATGCAGAAGACGATGACCCGGGTGGTGTTCGTCGACAAGCCCATGGTCATCACCGCGATCGGGGCCTCCGCCAGGCCGCGCAGCATGCGCCCCAGCCGGGAGGCGTGCAGCGCCACCATGGCGAGCGCCGTGACGACGACGAACGCCAGCACGACGTAGTAGTAGGCCCGGTCCCCCGTCGCCAGCGACGGCCGGGGCATCGAGCGGCCGTTCTGCAGAACGGTGAACATGAACCCACGCGCGTACAGCAGCCGTTCGACGAGGATCCCGAAGCCGAACGTCGCCAGAGCGAGGAACAGGCCGGACAGCCGGATCGCCGGGATCGCGACGATCGCGCCGACGGGCACCGCGACCAGGGCACCAAGAAGCACCGCCACCAGCCAGGGAATCCCGTGACCGACGGCGAACTGGGAGAACGCGACCGCGCCGATCGCCGCGAAGACGGACTGACACAGCGATACCTGGCCGGAGGTGCGCACGAGCAGACCCAGCGCAAGGACGATGACCATCTGGGTCAGCCCGATGGTGTAGAACCCGAGCTTGTCCGCGCCGACGACCAGTGGGACGAGCGCCAGCACCGCGACGACGACGGCCGCGGTGCCGGCCCGGACCGGAGCCGGCGCGTGATACCGCAGCCGCGGTCGTGCCTCGGCGGCCGGACTCCCCGCGAGCCTGTTCTTAGGAGTGACCAGGAGGACGACGAACAGGACGATGAACGGCAGGCTGGCGGGCAGCCCGGACAGCCAGCTCACGTCGAGGATGTACTTCTTCGAAAGGTCGGAGCCGACGCCGAGGAGCAGGCCGCCGACGAACGTGAGCGGGATGTTGGCGAAGCCGCCGATGGCGGCGGCGCCGAACGCCTGGACCACCAGGAACGTCAGGCTGATCGCGTTGAGGCCGATGAAGGGCAGGACGAGGACGCCGGACAGCGCGGCGAACGTGGTGCCGACCGCCCATGAGATCCGCCGGACCCGGACGGGGCTCGTGGCCTGCATCGAGAGCAGGTCCGGGTCGTCGACGACCGCGCGCATCGCGAGGCCCGTCCGCGACCAGCGGAAGACCGCGAACAGCAGGGCCACGGCAATGATCGCCACGAGGGTGACCCACAGCTGCGGGTACTGGACGTTGACCCCGCCCACCCGGAAACTGCGACTGGCCATCGGCAGGAAGTGCCGCACCCGGACCGTGTCGGCGCCTCGCCAGACGGTCGCCAGGCCCTGGACGACGAGGATCAGACCCACCGTCCCGACGATCTTCATGGCGGTGCCCCGCGACGCGAGACCGCGCGCGATCCGCTCCATGCCCAGCCCGAGGACGGGCCCGGCGACGACGACGGACACCACCAGGGCCGGCCAGACGCCGAGGCCGAGGTCCAGGTGCAGCCAGTAGAAGAGGTAGGCGGCGGCGGTCGCCAGGGCGCCGTAGCCGAAGTTGAAGATTCCCGACGTCTTGTACGTCAGGACAAGGCCGGTGCCGGCGAGCCCGTAGACGGAGCCGGTGGCTATACCGCTGATGATGAACGGTAAGAACGCGTTCACGGGAATCACCTCTCGCGAGCGAACGCCCGGAGGGAGGGCCGGCGCGACAGCCCCCGCCCTCCCCCGGACTGCTCGTCGGGATCAGCTGCTGGCGTTGGCGCAGACGGTCTCGACACCGGCGGGTGCGGCCGCCTTGCCGTCCGCGATGCCGATGACGAAGGCGCACGGGTGCGCGCCGAAGCTGACGGGCTTGCCGGCGGTGAAGGTCACCGGGTTGGCGAGAAGCCCGCCAAGGGTCTCGCCGTTGAACGTGTTCAGACCGGCGGTGACGTCCTTGGCGGCCACGGTCGCGCCAGCCGACGCGAGTGCCTTGTGGACGGCCTCAAGACCGCTCCAGGTGTAGGAGCCGGTGCCCTCGGCCCAGTTGTCACCCTTCGCGAACCGCTTCATCGCCGCGACGAAGGCGGTCGCCGCCGGAGCGCTCAACGGCGACGGGAAGGCGTAGGCCGGTCCGAACGCGGTGAAGTCGGGGATGTCGAGCAGGTCCGCGCCGACGGCCTGGGCAGAGGTGCCGAAGGTCGGGTTGTAGCCCTGCTGCTGGCAGTCCTGGACGAACTTGGACGCCGCGGCGGTGGTGAAGTTCAGCTGGGCGTAGTCCACCTTCTCCTGCTGGAGCTTCAGGCATTCCGCGGTGTAGCTCGTGGCGGTGGAGCTGATTGCCAGGGAGGTGAAGCCGATGCCCGCCTTGCCGGCGGCGGCCTCCAGCGGCGCGTTCGCCTGCTGGCAGGCCGCGACCTCGCTGCAGTACAGGTCCGCGAACTTGGTCGCCTTCCCGTACTTCTTGGCGACGAAGACCTGGTCGCTCAGACCGGACAGCACGTCGGTCACGGTCGGGTACATGCCGGCCTTGGTGTACCAGTCGGTCGCGTTGGCGGTGCCGCTGACCAGAGGGATCCCGGCGGCGATGACGGCGTCGTCGAAGGCGCTGACCTCGTTGTCGGACGACACGACGATCGCGACCACCTTGTCGTCGACCAGTCGCCGGGCTGCCGCCTGGGCCTGCGCGGGGTCGCCCTTGTCGTCCTCAACGAAGATCTTCACCGGATGGCCGTTGATGCCCCCCAGCTGCTCGTTGATGTAGCGCTCCCAGGCAGGGCCGACGGTCGCGCCCTGGTTGCTGGAGCTTGCCTGCGCCCCGGTGAGCGAACCGATGACGCCGATGTTGATCGGCGACCCGGTGGGTGCGGGTGCCGTCGTCTCGCTCGTCGGGGCACCCTTTGGATCGTCGGACCCGCCACACGCGGCGAGCAGGGTGGTAGCACCGACGGCGACAACCGCCAGCCGGGCCCAGGCGCCTAATTTCCCGTACCTCACTGTTACCCAGCCTCCTCTGGCCAGCGCGACCCCGCGCCGCTCCCCCGACCCAGCCCGGCGTCTCGACGACCCGTGAGCTGGTGCGAGGGAACGGTAGGGGCCCTGCGATCACCTGGCAAGACATCAGACAGATGATTTATCTTTTTAAACGATGTTGCGATACGGGCGGGCTCCCGACCCCGGAACAGTCAGCCACCACATGGGTCAGCGGCATGCGTGCAGTAAGGCAAGACGCGGCGGCCGCCCCGGCGTAGCGACCGCCGCGCCGGCACATGAGCAGGAGCGGTGATGTGCGCTCCCGCTGGTCTCCCGCGCGGGCGTGTGGGCGCGTGGGCACGGCTCGTACCGCGCCGACACGGCTCACTCAACGGCGGTCAGCGAACGGCCACGCCCTCGTCGGGGTGACCGACGGCAGGCTCGGGCCCGTCAACGTCACGCCCGTCGGTGATGCCGAAGCGCTCCAGGCCGTAGCAGCGGATCGCGTTTCCTCGCGCCAGCAGCCAGGTCTCCTCGTCGGACAGGCCCGCCTCGGCCACCGTCTTCTCCAGGACAGCGAGCGAGTGGGGCCAGGTCGAGTCGCCGTGCGGGTAGTCGACCTCGAACATGATCTGGCGGATGCCGATCACGTCTCGCTGCCGCAGGCCGGCCACGTCGTCGTAGACGCAGCCGTAGAGCCGGTCGGCCAGGTAGCCGCTCGGCGGCCGGGTGATCAGGTTCTCGACGTTGCCGTAGACCGGCCGCTCGTTCCACACCTGGTCGAGGCGTTCTAGCAGGTAGGGCATCCAGCCGACCTGGCCCTCGGACAGAGCGACCCTCAGCGTCGCGAACCGTTCCAGCAGACCGCTGGTCAGCCAGTCGCAGAAGGCATGTGCGGCGCCCTGGTAGGTGAGCGCCAACGACACCGCCCGCGGCGCGTCGGGAGAGGTCACCGGGAACGTCGAGGACGACCCGATGTGCAGGTTCACCACCGTGCCGGTCTCCTCGCAGGCCGCGAAGAGAGGGTCCCAGTGGCCGGTGTGGATACTCGGCAGCCGCAGCCGGGTCGGGTTCTCGGAGAAAGCGATGGCGTAGGAGCCCTTGGCGGCGCACCTGCGGACCTCGGCGGCCGCGAGCTCGGGGTCCCACAGCGGGATCAGGGTCAGCGGGATGAGCCGGCCGTGGCCCGCGCCAGCGCACCACTCGTCGATCATCCAGTCGTTGTAGACCTGGACACAGGCCAGGCCCAGCTCGCGGTCGGCGCACTCGTGGAACGTCTGGCCGCAGAACCGCGGGAACGTCGGGAAGGCCAGGGACGCCTCGGTGTGGTTGGCGTCCATGTCCGCCAGCCGCGCGGACTGCTCGAAGCAGCCCGGGCGGATGTCGTCGTAGAGCATCGGGTCCCAGTGGGCGCCCAGCCAGTTCTGATCCTTTCCCGCGGCGGCGAAGCCAGGCAGGATCGCTGCCTGGTTCCCGTCGAAGTGCCACACGTCGGCCCAGCCGCCGTCGTCGGTCTGCTCCCACGCGCCGCGCGGCCCGGTGCCGAAGCGCCCGCGGACGCGCCGAAGCACGGGCGCGTCCGCGGCGAAGCGGGCCGGAAGCCGGCTGGTCCATAGGTCACCCGGCTCCAGGACGTGGTCGTCCACCGAGACGATCTTTGGAGTCATGCGAGCAGAACCTCCGTCCCCCGCGGCCAACCCGCATCGTCAAGATAGAACAATAAGCTAATTGATTTGACGATACAAGTCCACGATCGCCCGGCGACCGGTGACGCGGGTCAGCGGATCCGACGCGCGCCGTTGCGCGACGAGGTCTCAGCCCGTGTCGAGGTGCTCCGGGTCCGCGAGGAGGCGGGGGCGGCGCCGGCGGTGCCCTGGACTTGGCGGTACAACGCGAACAGGGCGTCCTCGGCTGTCAGCAGGTTCTCGGTGGAGTAGAGCGGTTCGGGTTCGTGACGGCGCCGGGTGCGGGTAGTTGATCCGCGGGTGGCCGAGATCGGGTTCGGTTATGCCGCCTGCCGGTTTCGTGAGCGATGCCGTCGGGCCGACCCGTTGGATCACCGCGTTGGCGTGGGCAGCCGGGGGCGGAGCCGGGCTCAGCCTGTCCGGGGAGTCGTTGGCTCGCGAAGGCGCGCAAGGGCAGTCAGCGCTGCGGATCGGCGGAGGTCGGCTTCGCGGGCTGCTGTCGTCGCCTCGGCGAGTTCCCGCTCCGCGTTCTCGGCGGCGGCGTGCGCTGCGTCCGCGGCGTGTCGGGCCCGTTCCAGTTGGGCGGTCAGTTCGTCGACGTGGTGTCGAGCGTCCGCAAGGTCGTGACGGGCTTCGGTGACGGTGGACTCCCGGTCCGCGGCCAGCTGCCGGGCGGCGGACAGTGTCTGCTCGGCCTCGACCAGCTCATCGCGGGCGGTCCGCAGCTTGCGCTCGTGAGCCTGGTCGGCAGCGGCCGGCCGTACCCTCGGCCCCCGTCCTGTCTCGCGTCGCGTGTCGCTCGCGGTTTTCGGGCTGGGCGTGGGGGTGGCTGCGGTGGGCTGCCCGCGGTCCTGGCGTCGGCGTCCGGACAGGCCGGCCTGCTCCGATGTCGCCGGCGCGGTGGAAACGGCCTCGACGGGCCCCAATCCTGCGTAGCTCAGCGCCCGAGTCAGCCGGCCCGCGCGCACCGCCAAAGCCGCCCCCGGGTCAGCGAGCGCGGCCTCAAGAGTGCCAGCCAACGCGCGACCAGCGTCGTCGGACACCTGCTGACCGGCCGCCACCGCAAGATCGGCGGCGCGGCGCGTCAGCGCCGCCATCAACACATGCCGGCGGACCGACAACCGGCGCAGCTCGTCACCCGAACCCGCCGCCTGAACGTCACGCAACACCACGCCGAGGTCCAGCAGCTCGCCCACCTGTTCGGGCTCGGCACGGACCAACAGGTTCACCAGCCACGCCGCCACCGTCGGCCGAGCAAGCTTCCCCACCGCCACGGCCAACGCCCGGTCCCCAGCAGCCTTCGCCGCCGAGACCCGCTCCCCCCGGGCCGCAACGAACTCCCCCGGCGCCAGGCCGTACAACTCGTCGGCGATCTCGTCGAATTCCATCCCCGCCATGATGCCGTCCCGGGCAGGTGCACGACACAACCTCGCCACCAACGCCTCGGGCGTTCCTCCGCCGAACTCCAGAAGGTCGTCCCAGGTGACCGGGGTCTTTCCGTCCGCCAGTCTTAGCTTGTCGTTTAACCTGCCTGTCTCTCAGGTCGGGCGGCGGTTGCCTCGTTCCTGATCTTTCCGACGGGGACTGTTTCAAGATCGGCTCTGGCACACATCCCGTGGTCACGCAAGGTCACCCGGGCATTGACAATGAAATCGACGGGCGGGCTGGTCCAGTCCGGCCGCAGAGGTCGAAGATCACGCGGCGGTATAGGCTATGCGAATTCTTTATCCACTAGACACACCAGTTTGATCGTCGGAGGCTCCGGGTGAGTAACTCCGACGTCCGTTGTTTTTCGCTAGACCGTGGAAGACCACTGGATTCAGTGTGGATCTGTGACCGTCCGCCTTGGCAGCCGTGGTCATGGGGCTATGCCGCCGCTGACCGGTGGCCAGCGGCGGCGACATCGCTCAGCCCGGATTGATTGCTCTCAGCCCGCCCCACCGACCGGCAGGGCATGGCCCGCGGCCACCGGCACGGGGCGCTCGGCTGGGTGTCCGACCCCCTTGGCCGGCTCGTCGACGAACTCGCCGTCGACCGGCTCACCGGCGAGTGCCCGACGCAGCTTCTCCCGGTCCAGCACGCCTTCCCAGTGGGCGACGACGAGAGTCGCCAGGCTGTTGCCGCAGACGTTGGTGAGCGCGCGGCACTCCGACATGAACTTGTCGATCCCGAAAAGCAGCATGATGCCGGCGACCGGGATCGTCCCCACCGTGGACAGGGTCGCGGCCAGCACGATGAACCCGGATCCGGTGACACCGGCGGCGCCCTTGGATGTCAGCAGCAGCACGGCGATGATCCCGAGTTGCTGCCCCAGTGACAGGTGCACGTCCAGCGCCTGCGCGACGTACAGCGACGCCAGTGTCAGGTAGATGCAGGTGCCGTCGAGGTTGAACGAGTACCCGGTCGGCACCGTCAGGCCGACGATCTGCCGGGGCGCCCCGGCGGCCTCGAGTTTGCGCATGACCTGCGGCAGCACCGACTCGGACGAGGACGTGCCCAGCACCACCAGCAGCTCCGCCCTCAGGTAGCGCAGCAGCTTGAACATGTTGATCCCGCAGGCCTTCGCGATGCCCCCGAGCACGACCAGGACGAAGAACAACGAGGTGCCGTAGAAGATGGCGATCAGCTGGCCGAGGCTGGTGAGGGTGTGCAGGCCGTACTTCCCGATCGTGTAGGCCATCGCCCCGAACGCGCCGACGGGCGCGGCGTACATGACGATTCGCAGCACCTGGAAGACGACCTTGCCGAGCCGTTCGACGGCCACCCCGATCGGGGCGGCGGCGGAGCCGACCAGCTTCAGCGCGATCCCGAACAGCACCGCGAAGAACAGCACCTGCAGGACGTTCCCTTCCGCGAACGCCCCGACCACGCTGCTCGGCACGAGGTCGGACAGGAAATGGCCCCAGCCCTGCTCCTGGCCCTGGCTGATGTAGCCGGCGACGGTCGTCGACACCTTGAGCTCGGCGGCGTTGGCGTGGACACCGTCACCGGGCCGGAACACATTCATCACGACCAGCCCGAGCGCCAGGGCCACGGTCGTGAGGACCTCGAAGTAGCCGAGGGTCTTGAGCCCGACGCGGCCGACCCGCCGGATGTCGTCGATCTGGGCGATCCCGCCGACGACCACGCAGAACACGATTGGCGCAATGATCATTTTGATCGCGTCGACGAACGTGGTGCCCAGCGGCTGCAGGTCCACGCCTACGCCTGGGGCGAAGGTGCCGACCACGATCCCGGCCGCGATGCCGAGCAGGACCCACGGATACAGCTGCCGGTACCACCGGCGGCGGCCGGCGGCGGCCACGCGCGGGCTGGCGGCGGAGGGTGAACTGGCCGCCGGCGTGTGCGGCGTTCCCGGCTGAGGCATCGGTCTTGGCGCAGGCATCGGTCCTCCTCGCGAGGCGGCCGGCAACCGCTGGCCGCCACCGGTCTCTTCGATGCCGAGTACGGTGACCCCGCTCACAGCCGAAAACGCTCTTTCGTTCATAACGGTCACGGCCGGCGGACCTCGCGGTGCTGGACGTCCGGCGAGCAGCAACGACACTGGTCAGGTGCAAGCAAGCCGGTTACGGCCGTCGCTGGGCCGCCGCAGCGTCGCGACGCAGGTCCTGGTGCTCCAGGTGGTGGTCATCGTTGTGCTCGCCGTGGCCGCGGCCGGCGCGCTGGTCGCGGACGCCCGGCGCGCCGCGGGCCAGGACGCCCGCACCCGGGCACTCGCCGTCGCGCAGAGCTTCGCCGACTCCCCCGGGCTGCTCGCGGCGCTGCGGGCGCCCGACCCGAGCCCGGCGTTACAGCCGCGCGCCGAGGCCGCCAGGCGCGACACCGGCGTCGACTTCATCGTCGTCATGAGCCCGCGCGGGCTGCGCTACACACATCCGGACCCCAGCCAGATCGGCCACACGTTCCTCGGCCACATCGAGACGGCCGTGCGGGGACGGGCGTTCACCGAGACGTACACCGGCACCCTCGGGCCCTCGGTGCGGGCCATCGTGCCGGTGTTCGACGAACAACGCCACGTGGTCGCGCTGGTGGCCGCCGGCATCACCGTGGACCGTGTCAGCCGGACGTTGCGTGCCAAGCTCGTCGTCCTGCTGGGCGCCGCGGCCGTCGCCCTGCTGTTCGCCGCCGGGGGCACCATCCTGGTGAGCCGCCGGCTGCGCCGGCAGACCAGGGGACTGGGCCCGGAAGAGATCACGCGGATGTACGAACATCACGACGCCGTCCTGCACGCGGTGCATGAAGGGCTGCTCGTCGTCGACACCCACCACCGGCTGCTGCTGGCGAACGACGAGGCGGTACGCCTGCTGGAGCTACCGCCCGACGCCACCGGCCGGCCGGTGAACGACCTCAGCCTCGACGGTTCGCTGCTCGACCTGCTCACCTCGGGACGGGTGGCGAACGACGAGGTACACCTGACCGGCGATGCGGTGCTCGCGGTGAACCAGCGGCGGACGGTCCGGGACGGTCAGGTGCTGGGCACGGTCACCACGCTTCGGGACACGACGGAGCTGAGGGCCCTGACCGGTGAACTCGACTCGATCCGCGGGTTCACCGAGGCGCTGCGGGCGCAGGCGCACGAGGCCGCGAACCGCCTGCACACGGTCGTCACCCTGGTCGAGCTCGGCCGCGAGCGGGAAGCGGTCGAGTTCGGCACCGCCGAGCTCGCCGCGTCGCAGGTGCTCACCGACCGCCTGCTGGCCGCCGTCGACGAGCCGGTGCTGGCCGCGCTCCTGCTCGGCAAGGCCGCCCAGGCGCATCAGCGGGGCGTCGAGCTGGACATCAGCGGCGACACGGCCGTGCATGCCACCTTCACCGAGCCGCACGCCCTGGTCACCCTGGTCGGGAACCTGGTGGACAACGCGATCGACGCCGCCGGGGCCGGTGAGCCGCCCCGCCGGGTCACCGTCTCCGTCCGTACCGACGACGACGGGCTGGTGATCCGGGTCGCCGATACCGGCGCCGGTATCGACGAGGCGAACCTCGAGGCAGCCTTCCGGCGCGGCTGGTCGACGAAGATCGCCGAGGCGCCGCACGGCCGGGGCCTCGGGCTCGCCCTCGTACAGCAGGTGGTGCACCGGCACGACGGCCGGATCGAGGTCGGCCGTGACCGCGCCGCCGGCCCGGCCGACGAGGTCGACCGGGCCGGCGGCGCGGTCTTCACCGTGCGGCTACCCAGGCCCGCCGTTCCCGCCGCGCCAGCCGGTGGCCGACCGTGAGGCGCGTGGCCGGCGAGCCGATCCGCACGCTTGTCGTCGAGGACGATCCCCTGCTCGCCGAGGCGCACCGGACGTTCGTGCGGCGATTACCCGGGTTCGCGGTCGCCGACGTCGCGGACTGCGGGACAGCGGCTCTGCGGTTCGTCGCCCAACACCCGGTCGACCTCGTCCTCCTCGACTTCTACCTGCCCGACATGAATGGCCTCGCTGTGTGCCGGTCGCTGCGCGCCCACGGCGCGGCGGTCGACGTCATCGCGGTGACGTCGGCGCGCGACCTCGACGTCGTGCGCACCGCCCTCGCCTACGGGGTGGTGCAGTACCTGCTCAAGCCCTTCAGCTTCGCCACGTTCCGGGACCGTCTCGAGCGCTACGCCGACTACCGCCGCCAGATGTCCGGCGCCGGGCCGTCGGTGGACCAGCGAGACCTGGACCGGGCTTTCGCCGCGCTGCGGGAACCGGCGGCTGCCCAGGCCCCGAAAGGGCTCTCGGCCGATACCCTCGCCGCGGTCGTCCGGCACCTGCGCACGGACGGCGGCAACCTGACCGCCGCCGACGTGGCCGCCGCCGTCGAGGTCTCCCGGGTGACGGCGCGTCGCTACCTCGAGCACCTGGCCAGCCAGCATCTCGCCGACCGCGCCCAACGCCACGGCGGCACCGGCCGCCCCGAGTTCCTCTACCGCTGGTCGGGCAACTGAGCCGCGATGCACCGCTCGGCCAGGCTCCGCTGTGCCTCGCCGAGGCGGGCCTGCCCGGGATTGAGCACCCCCAGCGATCACAGACGATCGGCTGGCGTCGATCGTCGGGGAGCGACTTTGGCCTGACTGACGCCCGCCACGTCCGGCGGTGACAAGTGAGACGACGCGATCCACGCGACCGCGCGGATCGCGCCGCTCTCAGGACGGCAGGATGAGGCAGCTGGTGGTGGCATTGGCGATCAGTTTGCCGTCCGTGTGGCGGATGTCGGCCTCGGCGAAAGTCAGGCGGGAGCCCGGCCTGGTCACCCAACCGTGGGCCTGCACTTCGTCGCCTGCCCGTATCGCGCGCAGGAAGTTCACTTTGATCTCCACGGTGGTGTAGCCGACGCCGGCCGCGAGTGTTGTATGCACTGCGGAAGCTGCCGCTGCGTCGAGCAGCGTGCACATGAAGCCGCCGTGGATGATTCCCAGAGGGTTGTAGAAGGAATGGTCCGGAATACATCGGAACACGACGTCGCCGTGGTCGACGCGGGCCGCCTCGAGACCGACGAGGCGTCCGATCGGAGAGACCGGCAGGCGCCCGTCCTTCATCGCGGTCAGGTAGTCCAGGCCGGAGAGGTGGGCGCCAGCACGTACTGCCGCTTCGTGACCGTGCCAGGTGATGGTGCGGCTGTGCCGCGGTCCCCACGTCGCGGGGTCGCCCTCGGCGGCGTGGGTGAACTCGTCAAGCGGCTCCGTCATCTTCGCCTTCCCGAGATCGCGCTCCGGATCCCGCGGGTCGGCCCGCCAGGGTCATGCACGGTGTTGCGCGCGCCCCGCGATCAGCCATCCCGCTGGCCTGGTGGCCAAAGCATAACGTAACGTCGTTCCGGAACAACGTCTCGCTACCTTGCTAAGATCACCCCCGTGCCGAGGCCGAAGCGACGGACCCCCGAACTGCGCGACCGGGTACTGTCGGCCGCCACCGACCTGCTCGCGCGGGAAGGTGTGGCCGGCTTCACGGCCCGGGGCGTCGCGCGCGCGGCGGGCACGTCGACCCCGGCCGTATATGAGCTGTTCGGGGACAAGGGCGGCCTCGTCCGGGAGATGTTCTTCGCCGGCTTCCGGCTGCTCGGCCAACAGCTACATCTCCTGGCTGACACCGATGATCCCCGCGCTGACCTGATCCGCCTCGTGCTGATCTACCGGGACTTCGTCCGCGACAATCCCGTCCTGTCCCAGGTGATGTTCTCCCGGCCGTTCAGCGATTTCGACCCCGAACCGGAGGAGCTGGAGGCAAGCAGCGCAGTGCGGATCTTCATCGTCGTCCACGTCCGCCGGTGCATCGACGCCGGCGTCCTGCAGGGCGACGAGACGGACATCGCTCACATCGTGATCGCGCTCACCCAGGGGCTGGCCGCCGCCGAGATCGCCCGACGACTGGGCACGAGCCCGAAATCGATCAACCGACGGTGGGAACTCGGCCTGAACGCCCTCCTGGCCGGCCTCGCACGCCATGGGAGCCCGGAGCCATGACGGTCCGTCAACCGTGTCGGTAGCACGCCAAGTCACCAGCAGGCCGTTGAGCGCCAGAACTTGGCCATTGCGGTTGACCTGCTGGAAGCCCGTCCTCAACGCCCTGGCGACCACCTTCGAAAGCCGCGGCGGCCAGCGAAGTCGCAGGTCAACGGCCCGAAACCGAGTTCTGGCACGGTACAGGCGTCCCGCACGAGCACGAACACGCGGCCTGACCTGCACGGATGTAATTTTCGGCAGGTACAGGGTCAGAGGATTGACCTTAGGATCGAATGTTTGCGAGCATGCGTTCACTTACTAGCCGGCCAGGCGCCGGCGGAGGAGGTGGCTGTCCCCGGGACCCCGCCCCTCGCGCCAGCCGCGCCGCCAGCGCGCCACGACGGGCGGCCTGCCGCCGGGGCTGTCATGGCGAGGTAGCACCGATCAGCAGGGAGAGTCCATGGCTGACGAGCCGACGGACGGGCGGTCCAGGGAAGCGCTCATCGACGGAACGTCCATCACCGACGAATGGTGCGAACACCATTTCGACCATTTATCGCAGGAGGTCATCGACAACCTGTACCCGGTGCTGAACCGGATGCGGTCGACGTGCCCGGTCGCGCACAGCGATGTTTACGGCGGCTACTGGGTCGTCACCAGGTACGACGAGGTGCTGCACATCGCCCAGGACTGGGAAACCTACAGTTCTGCCTTCGGTCTGACCGTGCCGGTGGCCCCGATCGCTGTACGGAACCTGCCCGTCGAGATAGATCCACCGCTTCAGCGCGAGTTCAAGCGGCTGATCAACCCGTTCTTCACACCGAAGGCCGTCCGGGCATGGGAGCCACGGACCAGGACGCTGGTAAACCGCCTGATCGACGGCTTCGCCGACCGCGGTGCGTGTGACTTCATGACCGAGTTCGCCCGTCCATACCCCGCCCAGTCATTCTTCGAGGTCGCGATCAACGCGCCCGCGGACGAGGTCGAGTATGTCGCCTACCTGGCCAACAAGTCGGGCGCTCCGCAGGACCCGGAGGCGGCCGCGTGCTGGCGAGGCCTGTCCGACTGGATCGGCGACTTCTTGACGCAGCGGAGGCGCCAAGAGCCGAAGGGCGATGTCATTGACGCGATCCTGAACGCCGAGATCCAGGGTCGGCCGATCACCCAGGAGGAGATCGTCGGCACCGTCCAGCTCCTGGTCCTCGGCGGGCTGGAGACAACGGCGGGCGCGCTCGGCCAGTCCATGCTCCGGTTCTGCGAACACCCGGAGATTCCGGTGCTGCTGCGCGAGAAGCCCGACCTGCTGGGGCGGGCGGTGGAGGAGCTCCTACGCCTGGACAGCCCGTTCGTGCAGATCACGCGCACCGCCATGCGCGACGTCGAGATCGCCGGTCGCCAGATCAGGAAAGGCGACAAGGTGATCATCTACTGGGCCTCGGCGAACCGGGACCCGGGGGAGTTCGCGCACTCGGAGGACTTCGACCTCGACCGCGCCACGAACCGGCACCTCGCCTTCGGCGCCGGTCCGCACCGTTGTCTCGGCTCGAACCTGGCTCGGATGAACCTGCGCATTGCGCTCGAGGAACTGCTGCGGCGGCTGGACGGCTTCCGGCTCCAGGACGGCGCCGAGATCGCATTCCGCGCGACGGTGAACCGGGTACTCCTCGCCGAGCCGATCAGTTTCACGGTCCGTTGATGACCGCCGGCCTGCCGACGTCGCGCGGTATCGAGCATCTGAACATCACGGTGGCCGACCTGGACGAGGTGACGGCGTTCTTCACCGACGTCTTCGGCTGCCAGACGCTGTACACGATGGGCCCGTTCGAAGGCCGCAGGGGCCCGTTCATGCGGGTCATCGCCAACGCCGACGTGCGTTCCGTCGTCCACTACGTGCGCGTCCTACGCAGCCCGTTCCTCAACATCGAGCTGTTTCAGGTGAGCACGCCCCGCCAGCGGACAGTCTGGCCCGACCTGCTGGACGTCGGCGGCTGGGGCCTTACCGCCGCGGTCGACGACATCGACGCCGCCGTCGATTTCCTGGCGGAGCGGGACGTCTACGCACTAGGGGAACGCCGCTACCTGACCCCGTTCGGCCTGCACTTCGAGCTGGTACGGGCACCGGCGGAATCCACGCCCATCGCCGAGCCGGCCTGGCGGCCGCGGCCCGGATCGCTGCCGGGTTTCCGGGGCTTCGAACGACTACGCGTCACGGTCGCCGAGCTCGACGAGGCGAGCGCTTTCCTGGCCGACATCCTCGGGTTCCGGCGCGACGTGGACCTCCCACCGTGGCCACCGGGCGGTCCGGATGGCGGGCTACGCGCCTTCGCCAACGTCGACGCGCGAGCCAGGCCGACCCGCGCCCGCGCGCTGCGCTCCTCGCACCTCAGCATCGAGCTCATCGAATGTCCGCCCTACCCCGGGCAGCAGCAGGGCTGGCCCGCGATGTTCGACGTCGGCGGCTGGCACCTGGCGATCTACGTCGACGACATCGACGCCGCCTTCGACTCGCTGACCACCCGGGACGCGCACATCCTCGGCCGCAAGAAGCCGGCATACGACTACGAGGCCGGCGACGAGGCCTACACCATCCACGGCCTCGCCCCGTTCGGCCTCTACTTCGAACTCGTGACGTATCCGCGGGGACGGTACCGGGAGGCCGACCACGCCGGACCACCCTGGCACCCAGCCCTCGCCACCGACCGATAGCGGAGCCAGTACGCCGGACTCATTGTCGGTTGGCCGCCCACGATCCCTTCGGAAGGCAGGTGTGGGAACTCCGCGACAACGTCACCTCCTACGACGCCTGGTACGTGGCCCCCGAGCGCGCGGCGGTAGGCCGCCCGGACCGCCTCGTCCGGGCTCTCGATCCGCGGCACCCCGGCCTCGAGCACCTCGTCGACCACGGTCGCCCCGGACACCGCCGCATCGCCTGCCAGCGGTCGCCGCGCCGGCATCGACGCGGCCGCCGTCCTCTCGACAGCTGGACGCCACGCCGGCGTCCTGGCCTCGGCCGTCGCGACGGCGACGGCCGACTTCTCGCCAGCAAGCAACGACTTTCCCGCCTCGGTGATCGTCGCGGCCCAGTCCGCTCCATGGCCACGGATCTGGACCAGGCCGCGATCGGCAGACGGAAGTCTCGGAAGCCGAGCGGGCCGGTGTTCGGCTGCAGCCAGCGCCAGTCGTAGAACCGGCAGTCGACCTGACGGGCACGGGATATGTCGAGGCCGAGTACGCCGTCTCCGGGACGGCTACCTCGTACGCCACGCGGGGTGGACGAGCGCGCACGAGGAGACGGTCCGCAACGGCGACGTGTGAGTCGGGGTCTCGGCGCAGTACACCGGAGTGATGGCGGTGCCGCGCTCACCGCCGGCGCAGCAGGCGCAGCAGGCGCAGCAGGCGCAGCAGGCGCCGGAGCCTCCGGGCTGAAGGGCACCGACCCGGCCCGGTACGGCTCTCTCGACCATCCCGGTGACGGCTACGCCTTTGACATCTTCACCCAGGTCGCGCGCGCCGTCCGGGCTGGCGGGCCGGTGCTGGGCGGCTTGGCACCCATGCGTCGTCAAGGCGGCCCTGCACGCTCTAGAGACCTGGGTCTCTACCGGCACCGCGCCCGCCGCCGTCGCACGGATCGAGACGACGACCGGCGACGATCCACACGTCGTCCGCGACGGCGACGGCATCGCCAAAGGCGGGATACGCACCCCGCCGGTGGACGTCCCGGTCAATACCCTGTCCGGCACCCCCGGCCCGAACCCGTCGGTTATCTGCACCCTGTTCGGGTCCACCACCCCACTGCCCACCGGGCGGATCGCACAGTTCTACCCGTCCCGAGATCAGTACATGACGAAGTACACCGCTGCGGTCGACAGGGCCGTCAAGGCCGGCTTCGTCCTACAGGCCGACCGCGACGCGATGCTCGCCTACGCCCAACCAGACCGCGTCACGGCGTAGCAGGGAGTGTCGGCGATGGGTCCGGAATGCGAACCATGGGCTTCCGGCGACGGTCCCAGACACCAGGCCTCCGGCGTGGGTCACGGCCCGCGCGGGGTGGCGCATGCGTTCGGGGTTCGCGTGACGGATCCGCTGCGCCCGATGAAGCCTGAAGGCGACGTGTCTGCCACGCTTCGTACACTATTGTCGGCCGGGGGGCTTCTGCGCGGGCAGCCTGGACGTGAGCCGCCCGTCATACAGCCGGTGCGTGAGGGCAGTTCAGGCTGCCTGCACAGAAGCGCCGGTCGGCGGGCTGTGAGGAGCCGATGGAGACTTTGTCGCAGACCACCGAGCCTTCGAGGCGGCGGGGTGCCAGCGCCTCTGGCGGCGGCGCCTCGCGCAATCGGCGGCGCTCAGCCGCAGATCATCTGTTCCTGCCTCTGCTGCCCGACGACCCGGCCGAGGTAGGCGGGTATGCGCTGCGCGCCCGGATCGGCCAGGGCGGCATGGGAACCGTCTTTCTGTCAGCGAGCCGCAGTGGACGGCCGATCGCGCTGAAGCTGGTACGCCAGGAGTTCGCGGACAACCCGGAGTTCCGCCATCGGTTCGCCAGCGAAGTCGCGATCGCGCGTCGTGTGCAGGGCGCCTATACAGTGCCGGTCATCGACGCGGATACCGAGGCCGCCCAGCCGTGGATCGCGACGTCCTACGTGCCGGCACCAAACCTGTCAGCAGTGGTCCGCCGCGGTGGACCACTGCCCGCCCGCACCGTGCTCGGCCTGATCGCCGGGGTCGCGGAGGCGCTCGAATCGATCCACCGGGCCGGGGTCATCCATCGGGACCTCAAGCCCTCGAACGTCATCACCGCGGCGGACGGGCCGTTGCTCATCGATTTCGGGCTCGCGCGGGCCGCCGATAGTGTCAGTGCGGCTGTCAGCCGCCCGGGAGTGGCAGTGGGAACGCCCGCGTTCATGTCGCCGGAGCAGGTCATCGACGGACAGGCGGAGCGCTCCTCGGACGTGTTCTCTCTGGGCGCGACCGCCTACTTCGCGGCGACCGGCGAGTACCCGTTCGGCAGCGACATCGCCGTCTATCACCGCATCGAATACGCGGACCCCGACTGGGAGCCCGTCCCTTGGCCGTTGCGGCTCGTACTGGTCCGCTGCCTGGCGAAGTCACCGAAACAGCGGGCCGAATGCGCCGACATCATCGACCTGTGCGGCCGCCTCGCCGGCGAACTCGACGTGCGGGTCGGCAGCGTCACGGTCCCGACGGCGTCGCGCGGCCTGCTCGGCGAGGGATGGCTGCCCGACGCCGTGGATGTCGAGATCAACCGATACCGGCGCGCGGCAGCCACCATGTTGCCCCCACGCACCCACCTCCGTGGGAAAGCCGAACCGCCTGCCGAGCTCGACCGGACCCCCGCAGACACCCTCCGCCATTCCGCGTCCACCAGCTGGAGTCGCCCCCGATGGGTCACGATCGCTATCGTCGGCCCCGCAGGCGCGATGGTGCTGGTGCTCGCCGGGCTGCTCGCGCTGCTCGGTCGTCACCACGGCCACGCCAGCGGCGACACCACAGCGCTCTCGCTGGCACCGACCGTTACGACCCCAGCCATCCCCCCATCCGCGACGGCCGCAAGCCCATCCAGCGGGCGGCTCACGAGCCTGTCGACCAGCCCGCCGACGCCAACGCCGACGCAAAAGCCGGAGCCAACGCCAACGCCGACGCCGACGCCGACGCCGACGGTCAGCGTGACACCCACCCAGCAACCTTCAGCGACGCCAACGTCGGGCTTCGCAGGGCTGGTCTACGCCCTACTCAACCCTTCGTCCTCCACGACACCATCCCCGTCGACGCGCTGACTGCGCGCCCACCTACCCCGTCGTCTCCAGAGCCCGAGCCAACAGTGCGATAGCTGAGATCTGTAGACGGCCTGGATCATCCACAGGTCCAGCGGTCGGCCGCGCGAGCCGGACCAGGCACCGATCGATGAGGTCGAGCAAGACGTCCGGTAACAGAAGGCTCGTCACCTGTCACGGCGAGTCGCACATACTCGTCGTGACAAGGCCCGGGTCGGCCCTGCTGGGCAGCGGTGTGGCGGGCGGCGACGTCGGCCCTGTCGACGATGTTCCACAGGGCGCTGCTTACGACCGGGCTGGTAGATGGTCTCGAACGCTGGCGGTCGACCAGGTCGACCTTGACAGTGACGAACGACGCCGGGCTAGTGATGATCACATCCACGCCGAGTGGTCTTCGGGCGGGTCGGGGCGCCGGCTGCGGCCTTGCCGTCGCCGAGCACCATGTCGACCGCGTCTTGTCGTGACCTGGGCGGTCTAACGAAAGGTGGTGATTTTCCGCTGTTTCGTCGGCACGCTCTTCGCGTCCGGCCGTTTGCAGGCGTAGATCGGGATGAAGCCGGCCGCCGGGCCGGGCGATCCGGGCCAGCTTGCCGATGGCCCGGCCCGGTCCTTCTCCGTCTCCTAGGCCTCGGAGTACTCCCCCTGCAGCTCGTCAATGACGACGGGATCAGCGAGAGGTTGTACCTGTGCATGATCTCCGGCGCGAATCGCAGCGACGACTCGCGGCCGTGGCGCGAAGCCGCCGAAAGCCTGGCACCGAGTGCCTCTACATGCCTGCGGTATACACACCGATATGACCCATGGCGGGCATTAGGTCGCAGGCGTTCACCGTCCGAGCCAAGGTGGTGACCGATAGGCTGGGTTAGGGGGAGTGATGGTTGGGCTTCGCGTCGGGAGCGCGGCACCAGGCCTCCAGCGCCCTGAAGGCCGCTTGGAACGCCCGTCGCGGCTGTTCTCGCGCGCGGTGTGGGGCTACGCGCTCCTGACCGGGCTGGTGGTCGCGTTCGCGACGCTACTCAGTCCCGGGCCCGCGCTGATCGCGGGGATGTTCGTGACCCTCGCCGCCGAGGTGGCCCTCGCGGTGGCCTGCCTGTGGAGCGCGCGGCGCGCCCGTGCCGGCGACCGGCGATGGCGATGGCTCATTGGCGTGCTGGCGATCGCCATGGCAGGAACCAACCTCATCACCACAGCGACGTTACTCAGCGGCGGCTCGCTCGCTGCCCGCAACTCGTCGGCGTATCTATTCCTTGACGTGTTCTACGGGCTCGCTCTGGCGGGCCTGCTCTGCCTGCCCACCTACCCCGTCGAGAGCAGAGGTGGCCGCAGCCGTGGTCCGCGTCGCTGGCACGCGATCATCATCCTGGACTGTGCGCTGATCGTCGGCTCCGTCGTCCTCATGGAGTGGGGGACGATGCTGCGCACGATCGCCGACGCGCACTCGCCGAGCGGCACGGTGGTGGTGTTTTCCCTGATCCAGCAGGTGGCGTCACTGATACTCGCGGTGGCCGTCCTGCTGATCGCGAGCTTCCGCCGCCCGACGTCCCCGTCCACGCTGGCCTTGCTCGGGGCGGGCCTGTTGATCTACGGGCTCACCACCAGCACCTTCGTCTACCGTCAGGCCCAGGGCCACCAGGACCTCCCTGCCTGGAGCCTGATCCCCTTCACCGCATCGATCCTGCTGATGGCGCTCGCCGCGCTCGTGCCTGATCGCTACACGGTGGACCCGGAGGACCCGCCACCGCGGCGCCCGCGGGCCATGTGGGCGCACGCCGTGCTGCCCTATGTGGTACTCGCGTCCGCAGGCCTGTTGATCTTCGGCAGGCTGGCGGCCGGCGCGCCACTCGACCGGGTCGAGACCTACGGCATGGTCCTGTTGCTGGTGCTCGCGCTCACGCGACAGATGTTCACCATCGCCGAGAACACCCGCCTGCTAGCCACAGTTCAGGAGCGGGAGAGCCAGCTGCACTACCAGGCGTTTCACGACTCGCTGACCGGTCTGGCGAACCGGGCCCTGTTCACCCGGCGGCTGCAGCAGGCAATCAACCAGACGGCCGGCACCGACCGCGGGCCCACCGGCCCGTCGAACCCCATCACCGTCCTGTTCGTGGATCTCGACCACTTCAAACGGGTCAACGACACACTCGGCCACGCCGCAGGTGACGAGCTCCTGAGGATCAGCGCGGCGCGGCTACGGGAAGGAATCCGCGCCAGCGACACGGTCGCCCGCCTGGGCGGCGACGAGTTCGCCGTCATCCTCGACGGCGCCGGCTCCGAAGACCCGTACCGCGTCGCCGAACGCCTCGCGACCCGTATGCAGGCACCCTGCCAGCTCGCCGGCCGGACCTACACCCCCCACGCCAGCCTCGGACTGGTCACCCTCGACCGCGACCAGCGGCCAACCAGCCCCGACGCGCTGCTTCACCAGGCCGACCTGGCGATGTACGCGGCGAAACGCGGACGAGCGGGCAGACTTGTCGCCTACCACCCCGACCTGGTGCAGGGATTCTCAAGGCCGGAGTAGATCGCGGCGGAGGTCTGTGCCGTCGTGAGGTGCTCGTGATTCAGTCGTCCGGTCCGCTGACATGCGGTGTGGGCGGGGGCGTTGCTGGCCTGGTCTGGAAGCTGACGTTCCGGTCGTCGCGTTCCGGCTCGCCGACCATGGTCGCCTCCCATCGGTAGCGCTTGCCCATGGCCAGTGTCAGGGGCGGTACGGTGATCGCTAGTGGGATCTGCAAGGGGAGCCCTCGGTCAGGCCCGGGGGGTCGACCCACCTCCATGACCGCTTCGATCTGCACCGTCTGAGGCCCGGTCGGCCCCGGCTGCATGACGGGCTCGTCGTCCTGATCATGTAGCTCGAGGCGCAGCGTGAACGGCGAGTTCGCCCTGTCCCAGGGCACCTCGATCCTGATGCCGAGGGCGGACGGGGCAGGCAGCGGTCCGATGAGGTTCCAGCCGCCACCGATGACGTTCAGCTTGCCCTCCGCGACCTGGGCGGCATCGCAGAGGATCATGGTGAGCTTCACAGAGTTGCTCCTGATCCCACTCGTGCGGCGGGCACAAGGCGGCCCATCAGCAAGGGCCGGCTCTGCTCGTCGCGTTCGCGCTGCTACGCCTGGAGGGCGATCGTGGGAGCTGCGCCTCCGCGGGCGGGTGGCCCGACCGTGCTGCGACGTCCGCTGGCCGGTCACACCCTCGGTCACGTCGACAGGTGGAACCGACTCCCAGCTACACAGGCGGTGTCCGTCGAGGTTCGAGAAATTTCGCCTGGAGATCTCCCCGCCGGCCGGCGGGACCGTCGTGCGGCCCGGGTGGGCTCAGGCCTGCCTGCCGTCGTCCGGGCTGCGGGTAACCGAGGCGGGCTGTGGCGGCCGGGAGGATGGGCCTGGTAGTGGTACAAGCTGGCAGGAAGATAACGTTTGTGAGGGTGGCGCGGTGGCAGGAGGCTGCCCGCTGGGTGAGGGGCGGGGGCCGTGACCGAGCCGGACAGGACAGACGAGTCGACCGAGGTGTCCAGGCGGAGTTCCCTGCACGGCTCCGTCATCTCAAGGAGTGCGCCGCCTGTTGACCTGCACGTAGATGTCGCGCACACCGCGAGGATGTACGACTACTTCCTCGGAGGCAAGACCAACTATCCGGCCGACCGGGAGGCGGCGCAGGAGATCCTCTCCATCTATCCGAACGCGCCGGTGACCTCCCGGGCGAATCGGGCGTTCATGACCCGCGTCGCGCACCACCTCGCCGCCAAGCGCGGGGTACGGCAGTTTCTGGATATCGGTACCGGAATTCCCACCTCGCCGAACCTGCATGAGGTCGTCCAGGCTGTCACGCCGGAGGCTAGGGTTGTATACGTCGACGACGACCCGATCGTGCTCACACACGCCAGAGCCCTCCTGACCAGCGATCCGGCGGGTCGGACTGTCTATATCGACGCCGATCTTCGCGATCCGGCGGCGATTCTGGTATCCGATCTTCTCCAGTCCACCCTGGATCTCACCGAGCCCGTCGCTCTCTCGCTCATCGCGATTCTGCACTTCATTCCCGACGATACCGAGGCCTTCGACATCGTATGTTCCCTGATGGAGCGGCTGCCGGCGGGCAGCTACCTGACCATCACACACATCGCCAACGATCTTGACCCCGCCTTGGACACCGTCGCGGCGGCGTACCAGCAGCGCGGCATCCCGATGGTCGCCCGCGATCACCACCAGATCACCCGTCTGTTCGCCGGACACGATCTCCTTGAGCCCGGCGTGGTCGCCCTCGACCGTTGGCATCCCGACCTGGCGCCGCCGTCGGACACGGTGATCGGCGGCTATGGCGGCGTCGCCCGCAAACCCTGATCCCGACCACCCAACCGCCGCGCCCCAGCAGCGCGGCCGGTCGCCGTAGAGCGTGGGACGGCGACCGTGAGCGACACATTCCGGGTCGGCGTTGAACACATCGCAGAGCAGGATTTCCCGCCTGGCCATCCGCCGCGCCTACTGCCTGGTACCTCGTGTGGGCGACTGGTCACCGCCTGGTTGGTCGCGGCGTTGCCTGACGCGATGCGTCAGGCCGGGACTGGAACGGCGCTGTCGCGGTCTCGGAGCTGTCCCATGCGGCGCCGGCCTGGTCGGGGGGCCCGCCAACCGGCGACTGTGTCCAGTCGAGGTCCGGCACGTCTCGGCGCCGGCTGGATCCGCGGCGGGCGCTCGGTTGTGGTGTGTGCAGGTGGAGAAGCGCGGGCAGCAAAGTTGCCCGCAGCACGAACGCGTCGATGGCGACACCGGCGGCGAGGCCGCATCCGATGACCTTCATCATGCGTGCCGGCTGTGCGGCGACCGCAGCGAAGAGGAACAGCATCACGAGGTTCATGGTGAGCATGACGTGGCCGACGTCGGCGTGGCCGAGCCGGACGGGGCCGGTCGCGTCGCGGCGGTGACGGGCTTGTCCGCCACGGTTGGGGCCGGGGGGCTGGGTGAGTCGGTCGAGCAGGCTGAGGTTCAGGCCCGGGAGCAGGCCGAACACGGCGACCAGGACGATGACCAGCAGTGAGGGTTCGACCGGCCCGGTCGCCAGTCCCAGGGTCCGGGTGACGAGGTTGGTCTGGAACAGCAGGGCGAGGACGCCAGCAGCGGCGAGAATCGCGAGGGCGCTGGTGAGTGCCAGGGCGGCCGCGATCGTCGCCGATCGCAGCATGAGGAGCCCGCATCCGAGCACCGTGAGGAGGACCACCGCGAGGAACCCGGTTGTCGCGCCGTGGAAGTTCGCCGCCATGTCGACGAACAGGGCGGTGGAACCGCCGATGTAGGCCCGGGAGCCGGTGCCGGCCAGTACGCGTGGGATGACCTGGCCGCGTAGCCGGTGCAGCAGGGCGGTGGCCTCCGGCGAGCGCGGGCCGGCCGTCGGGAAGACACGGATCACGGCGACTCCCACTTGCGCGTTGTTCAGGTTCACCGCCGCCCGCGCGACCCCGGGATCCTTGGCGAGCGCGGCCGCGACGGCGTCGGGGGACACCGCCGACGGGGCGCGGCCGAGGTCGACGGTGACGAGCATCGGTCCGTTGAGCCCCGGAAAGTAGTCGGTGCTGAGCAGGTCGTACGCCCGCCGAGTCGTCGACGATGTCGATTCGGCGCCGTCGTCGGCGCCGCCGAGCTTGAGGGTCAACGCCGGCGCGGCGAGCGCGAGCAGCACAAGGCCCGCGGCGCAGGCGGCGACCCGCGGGCGGCGATGCACCCAGTCGGCCCACCATGCCCGCAGCCCCGGCGGGTGGCGCAGGCCACGGCCGCTGGTCGTCAGGTGATGTCGTTCTGTCCAGCCGAGCAGCCGTGGTCCGCAGATCGCCAGCAGCGCCGGGAGCAGGGTGAGGATCACCAGGCCGGTCGCCGTCCCGGCGGCGGCGGAGCCGAGCGCGACGCCGTTGAAGAAAGGCAGGCCCAGTGCCACGACGCCGTCCATCGCCAGCGTGACGCAGAAGCCGCCGCAGGCGATCGCGAAGCCGGCCTGCGCGGCGGCCCGCGTCACCGCCTCGAGCGCGGCGGCCCCCTCCCGCAGCCAGGACTGGGCTCGGTGCACGACGACGACGGCCCCGCCCAGGCTGGTTCCGGCCGCGACGACGGCCGCGAGCAGCGGCGCGTACAACGTCATCGTCGTCGCGTGGGAGAGCAACACGGCGATCGCCAGTGCCGTCACGGTGGCGACGGAGGTGGTCACGGCGCAGACGGCGACCGCGCCGCGGGAACGCAGGGTAGCGCCGAGCAGCAGCAGGGCAGCCGCGAGCGCGATGAGAATCGGCCACGGAGAGATGGCCGTGGCGTTTACGGCTGTAGCATCCGGGCCGGCGACCTCGACTTGCAGATTTGGCCCATCGTAGGCCCGCGCCGTGGCGACGAGGCGCCCCGCCGTGGCCCGGTCGGGGTGCAACGCCGAACCCTTCACGATCACCGAGACGACCGCGGTGCGCCGGTTCGTGCTTACCGGGTCGACGCCGAGGACGACCGCGCCCGCCGGGGAGAACGGGTCGACCACCCCAGCGACCTTCGGCACCTTGCTCAGTTGCGCCACCATCGCGGCAACCTGTGTCCGTACCAGCGGATCGTCGACAGTTCCGTGACGGGCGTGCAGCACCACCGACTCGGTGTCCGGTATGCCTGTACCACCCAGCGCCCGACTCGCGAGGTCGAGGGCACGCGCGGAGTCACTGCCCGCAACGGCGACGTCGGTGTTGAAGCGGGCGCCCTGCGCGCGCGCGAGGAGAACAAGCGTCACCAGGCAAACGGCCCACAACCCGACGATCACCCAGCGGTGACGGGCACAGAGCCCAGCGAAAAGCATGCGCCCAGCAGAAGCAAAGCCACGGTTTCGCCACATTTACGACAAAATAGTCCAAAACGCCGTCTTGGACCAGGGTCGGCAGACCCCGAGTGTGGCCGCACCTGCCCATCCGGTCCGTCCAGGGTGATGCTGCCCAGGCAGCGGGCATGGGCAGGCGACAGCGGACACGCCAAGGCAGTCGGTACGAACGCTCGCCCCCACCAATCGAGCCAGAAATGGCCTGAGGACCTGCTCGTGGCCCAGCCTGCGGGAAAGCCCGACTCGGCGGCCTGAGGCTACGCCCGGATCGGCTATCCGAATGTCGGGGACGAACTGGTCCGTGAAACCGTCCAGGCAGACGCATCGCGACACCTGCCGTTTCGCCAGACTCGCTGGGGCGCGACGAAAGATCACGCGGCCACGCAGGGGTGTATAAAGGATGCATGATTGCTCGGACATAGGCGATCAGGGTGACGCGGTCGAGGACAGGGCGAATCCGGCCTTGATCGTGGCGGCCGAGCCGAGGACCGCCTGCAAATACCTGGGGGTGTTTCGGTCGCCGCGGACAACGGTGCCGTCGTGGTGGGCTTCGGGCCGGCCGTCGGGGCGAGAAGGCCGCCTTCGCGCCGTTGGTCAGTCGGGCTGGTGCGGCGCGGCCGACAGCGGAGCCACCTCCGGCTGTCGCTGGTAGATGCCGGCGAAGACGGAGAAGACGCCGAGCAGACTGTTCGCTAGGTCTTCGGGATCGAGCGGCTCGGCGCCGTTGATCAGCCAGTCGTTGATGACTGCGCCGGAGCCGCCGACGAAGAACGTGGCCAGGTGCTCGGCCGTGGCTGGGTCCAGGTCACCGAACAGAGTGCGCACAGCCATTCGCTGTAGATCGCTGAAGAGCGTGGTGAGCTCCCTGGCTATCGCGAAGGTGCATGACCCCGTCAGCATCGCCCGGTAGAAGGAACGATGCGCAGCGAAGTGCCGCGCCGATGCCAGCGCCCTGGAGACCTCGGGACCGTCCGAGATCTGCGGCAGAACCTCTCGTCTGACCAGGTCGGCGGCGGCTTCAACAAGGAGCGTGTCGCGGTCGCCGAACTGCAGGTAGACGAGCTGCCGGCTGACGTTCGCCGTTTCGGCAAGGTCGGTGACCGAGATGGCGGTCGTACCACGCTCGGACACCAGCCGCACCGCGGCGGCCATCAACGCCGCTCGGGAGCGCTGCACCCGCCTGTCCTGGCTGTGCCCGCTTGGTAACGGCTCGCCCTGCATGCGCCCGACAGTAGACAACCGTCAAATAATGGTCAAGTGACGTCGGTTGGCGACCGCTGCCGTTTGGCTGTGGCCGTCCGCCCTCTGAACATAGGCGCTCCAACCTCGCTCAATCGATTGCGGCGGGCGCCACGGTCCCAGGAACGGCCCGGCCTCGGCGGCCAGGCGAGCCGTTCGCCGCCTTCGCCGGTCCGGGTGACTCCCGATGTCCCGCCGCCGCCTCAGGGCGGTCGCCGGATGATCGCGGCGGCCGGGCACGGCTTACAAGCGAGCGATGAGATCAACTGGCGCCCCAGAGTCACCATGCCCCGTTACCAGATAGTTACATTGAGTAATTTCCCCTGGTCGAGGCGACGGGCGCGGCGAGGTGACTGCTCGGATTCATGTCAGTGAGTATTTACTTGCAAACTGGGCGTCTAGCACCTACGGTCTGTCCCCATTGACAACATGCGGACGGCAGGCCCCGAGCCCCGTCCGACCCCGTGAGCTGTGTCTCCGCGCAGCTTCTTCCGGAGTCGACCCCGGGTTGGCCGCTGGACGTCAGGCATCTCTGACTCGCCACGCCCAACTCCCGCTCCACATTCAAATACTGGGAGGTCTTGTGCTGCTGGTGGACAGGTCGGCGACGGAAGACGGCGAAGGAGGCGGAACCGGCCCTGCCCCGACCACTCGGATGGCCCTCGAAGGCGCCGTCGCGGCGACAGCCACACGTGTCCGCGTGGCCATGGCCGGGAGCGCAACCGCAGAGTTTCCGCACCAGCCGTGCGCGTGGAGGCAGCACCACCGGCATCGGCGATACCAGCCGCCCCGTCTAGAACTGGTTCACCCCGGTCGTTGTCCACCTCCTCGACGCCAACCTTCCGCCGACATCAGCGCGGGCCGCCTCGGCCATCCCGGGCATCCGCTTCTTGACCCCTGTCCACATCACCCAGGCACCCGCGGGGAGATTTCCCGCCTACGGTTCGGCCGTTGCTGACGCCGAGCCGCTCCCGAGACCCGCTTCGGACAGTTGGCTCCGATCTCTCCCGTAGATCCTTCTGCAAACGGCCCCTCCGGACAGCGGGCCACTCCACCATCGAATACGTCGCCCGCCGGCCACGAAGCCCTCGGACGAAAAGGCATCACCAAGATCACCTGGGTGTGGCTCGACGCGAGACATCCTCGGCCCAGCCTCCCAGGCCGGAGCGGAACTTATTTTGTCGCACCACCAGGCTGCCGCGTCTCGTCCAGGACATCGGAACCCGAGCCCGCGCGGGCGGCATTCATTGGCCGCCGGGGAGTCTGCGGCGGGATGAAGCGGAGCCGACAGGGACCAGCGCGGAGATTGGAGCTGCGACGGTCACGGCACCAAGAGGAGGCGCAGAGGGCTGGGATTTCTTCAGCCGACCGCGTGAAGCGCAAAATTCTCGACCACTTGGTGCGTCTCGCCGCGCCCGGCTGAAGCGCCGCGGCCGACCCTTGACCTGCCATGGCGCCTGGGCGTTGGCGGTGACGTTCGTACCGGATGGACGCCCTGGCCAGCACAAGTACCAACGGCACGGTGTGGCTGCGGGCTGTGTCCGGCCCCACCCGCACACAGCCTCTCATCGGCCACACCGACCTGGTGGGATCGGTGGCATTCGGGTCATGCGGACGCACCCTCACCAGTGCCAACGTCGACGGCACAGCACGGCCGTGGGACGTGTCCAACCCGTCCCTGCCACAGCCCCTGGGAGGACCGCTCACCGGACATACCGGCCCGGTGCCGACGACGGCGTTCGCTCCGGACGGACGCGCCCTCACCGCCGCCGGCACCGACCGCACGATGCGCGCGTGGGACGTATTCAGGCCGACCCGGCCGTGTCCACTCGGCCGGCCCCTCGCCGGCCACACCGACCGGGTGTGGTCAGTGGCCCTCGCGCCCGATGGACACACGCTCGCCGGCGCCAGCGAGGACGGAACGGAGCGGCTGTGGCGACTATGACCATCCACCCGGATCCGCTGTCCATGAAAATGCCACTGATCGTCGACGTGAAGCCGATTCAGGAATACCCGGCCGAGGATCTCGGGCCCGAGAAGGCGTTTGTCTAGTAGCGACGGAGCGCCAGTCGGATCACGATGCCGCCCCTCCTCGAAGAGAATAGGGGCGCCGATGAACCATTTGTCATATCCGTAGCCCCAGCCCACCTCGCTGGCCGGGCCCGTCCAGATCGCTGGTACCCGCTGGGCCATCAACATCGACCACCCTCAGCGCGCCCAAGGATGGCAGCCCTGGGATGTGCAGGTCGGAAGGTAGGGGACAAGAACCGAGCCGTCGTACTTCGCATAGACTTACCAAGGGGAGATCGCGCTCCATGATTCTTTTCCGCCCGCATATGCGGACCGCTTCGGCGATGATCGCAGCCCTGGCGGTCGGACTATCCACGGCCCTCACCGCTTGTGACATATCGTCGAACTCGGCTACCAGTGAGGCTGGCGCCTGCCCGACGCAGGTACCAGGGGTGACCACCACTTCCATCAAGATCGGACTTGTCTACCCCGACACCGGGCCCGCCGAGATCGCCTCCGCCTTCAAGGCCGCCCGCAGCGGCGTCGAGGCGCGCATCGACCTGCAACACGCCGCCGGCGGCGTCCATGACCGGGAGATCGACCTGGTGTGGGGCGACGACCAGTCCGATGCCGAGACCTTCTCCAAGGTCGCGCATGACCTCGTCGGCACCCAGCGGGTCTTCGGCCTGATCGCCACGTCGATCGTCCTCGACAAGTCAGCCGGCTGGCTCGAGCGGGAGGACGTCCCGGTCACCGGAACCGGGACGAGCGCCACTTGGAGCAACTACCCTAACCTCTTCCATGCCGGCAACCTGTTCAACACCGGCGGCACCTCCGTCTTCGGCGACTTCGTCAAGGCGCAGGGTGGTAGGAAGGCGCTCGTCGTCGTCGACCCGAACGTCGCGGCCTCACGGAGCCTCGCGGCACAGTTCGTCCCCAGTCTGCAAAGCCGCGGCATTCAGATCGTCGACGAGGTCACCTACACCGAAGGGGTCACCGACCCGGCCCGGGTCGCCGACGAGTTGAAAAGTTCCGGCGCGGACACCCTCGTCGGCGCCGCCCAGTCCGGCGCCTTCATCGACATCTACGCGAAGGCCAAGGCTCGTGGAGTCAAGATTAATGTGGCGTTGAACGCCACCGGCTTCAGCCCCGGTCTGCTCGCCCAGCGAGGCCGCGACATGGCCGGAATGTCGATCATGTCAAGTGTCGCCGCGCAGGGCTCCCCCGCGATGAACGCCTACCAGAAAGCCATGACCGTATACGCGCCGGAGCTGGCGGACCCCACCGACGAGCTCGCCCTCGCCGGCTACGTGGCCGCGGACGAGATGATCCAAGGACTCCAACTCGCCGGACCCTGCCCCACCCGCCAGACGTTCATCCAGACGCTGCGCGGGGTGACCGACTTCACCGCCGGCAGCCTGATCCCCCCGATCAATCTGTCTCAGCCGACACAGCCGATCCTCTGCGAGAACTTCATCAACGTCGACCCCACAGGGCATCGTTTCACCCCCGTCCAACCACCCGCGGCGCTCAACCACGACGGCTACTGGTGCGGCGAACCACTCCAATAGCACCACGGTGTGGACCATGGTCCTGGTCTACGCCGGACAGGTCGCCGCGACCGCGGCAACCGGGCGGCGACGTGGCAGCGCAACCAACGACGAACCGGCTCGCTCGCCCGCGCACCTGCGCCTCCTGGACGGGACCTCGTCGAACGCTGATTCGCCGAACTGAACAACCGCCCCGCCGCGCCGCACGCCACTTCGCCGTCGAACTCGAGACCGACATCGACTACTGGATCAACGTCCCACTGTCGACGAATCAACGATTCGGCCGCCAGATCATCCGACGTTGTGATCCTTGTTGGAATTCCCGCACCGCCTCATCGCGCCCGCCGGCCCCCTCTTGTTTCCTCTCGGTTTCTTGTGCACCCAGGTCGACGCGGGTCGGGTGGTGTCCACCCGACTTTGGCCGGCTGGCAGCGTCAGCTCCAAACGATCGAGCAGGGCACGCCAGCACCGTGGCTACACCCGGGTCGTAGCAACGGATCAACAAGTTGGGCGAACTTCTGCCCTACGACTCCGCCTCTCCGTACAACCCGGATGACATACGCTCGTCGATGTACGACGCTTACCAAATGAGGAAGTTCCGCTACCAGATGACAACTGGCGATGTCGATCGTCTCGTGGAGACGCCAGGCTGGTCGGCTGGCGACCAGTGACCGCCACACCGACAGGTGAGGTCTGGTCGAGTCAGCTGGAGCAGAAGTTGGGAATTCCCCTGCACCAATAGGCCGGGGACGTCCGTTGACTTCATGCCTAGCACCGCGCCTGTGAACACCTAGTGGCGGATCGTTGAGGAGGAACAGTGCAGCCACAGCGGTACGCCGACAACCAACTAATCGACAGATTCCTCGCCAAAGGCGCCTCTCGGCTACGAGACCGTACCGGTGCCGATCTTACTCTTGCCGGGTGGGTTCATCCGCGTACCGGGTTGCTTTCAATACGGTATACTAACGGTGCACGTACGGACGCGTGTCTGGGAATTACCGCCGCCCCAGGAAAGGGGATTGGCGGGAGGGCCGTCAAACTCGGTCAGCATGTGTTAACTGACTACCGTGACAGATCGGCGGGGAACGGCCCCGGCGAGCCGGGCCGAGTGGACTGCGGCGAGCATGTCAGCTCTGTGCTTGCAATACCACTGCGGCTGGGCGGACGGGCGCTCTGTGTCTTCTACCTAGCGGAACGATCGAAGAAGTCGATCAGCGCGGCTACCACCAAGTTCGCGCTAACGTTTGTGCGGCAGTTCGAGATCGCCGTCGCCCAGGTCACGAAGACTTACGAGACCGACGCACCCCGGCGGTGGAACGTGGACGAACGGGTTCTACGCCAAGTCGACGATGAGCTGGTAGCGCTGTCCCTGGACGTCGCCGCGACGCCCGCTCTCGTGAGAATAGCTACGATCCGCAACCTGCTTGAAGACAGCGTCCTCAAGTCGTTGTCGGCGGTGGATTCGGTGAACTCTCTCACTCGCCGCGAACTGGACGTGCTCGAGCTGGTGGCCGAAGGTTTGTCCAATACCGAGGCAGCAGAGCGGCTCGTTATCAGTCCGGAGACCGTCAAGTCATACCTGCGCACCATCCGGTCCAAGCTTGGAGTGCACAACCGGACCGCCGCAGTGGATCTGGCTCGGCGGTCCGGCCTGCTGCGCTGATCGGAGGCCCGTCGAGCTCCAGAATCCGGCCGACTAGAGGATGTCTGAGAAGGGTCAGGGTGGCGCGCCGGTGAGGCGGTGGAGCAGGATCATGCTCATCGCGAGGTAGATGGCGTTCTCGGCGGTGGCAGTCAGGTATTCGTAGTCCTTGGACAGGCGGCGGTATTTGCCCTGCGGGGTGCCAGAAGTCGGCCGGGGCTGTGACCTGGGCTGATGCGATGGACTGGCTGTCGGCATGAAGGTCGCGGTGCTGCGCCATACTCGACCTCGGCCGAGGTGGGACTGGGCGGACCGGTCCGTGCTCGCCGCGCTGATCCGACTCATGCCGTGAGGGCTTCGGCGGCACCGGCTGATCACTCCTGGCACCGTTCTTCGATGGCACCGCCGCCGGTGGACCACCCAGCAAATCCGTGACCTTCTCATGGACCTCGGGGACCGCGCAGCCGAGTTCCGGTTCCTGATCCGGGACCGCGCCTGACAGTTCACCGCCTCGTTCGACGGCGCCCTCGCCGACGCCGGCATCACCCCGATCAAGATCCCACCACGGGCTCCTCGAGCGAATGCCTACGCAGGGCGTTTCGTCCGTACCGTGCGGGCCGAGGTCACCGACCGCATGCTGATCTTCGCAGCGCCTCAGCAGCCGCGACTCAACGTCAGAGCGCATCGGCACCCCACGCACGCAGCACCCCTACGCGCTACGCAGCCTGCTGTTCCACAAGCAGTGCGGCCGACGCATGCAGGGCAACTGGAACCACGGCCACGCCCACTACCGATACCGCTACCCCCAGGAGCACGCCCGCGCCAACCACATCGACCACCCCCTGACCGTCTACGTCCGCGAGGACGCCATCCTGCCCACCCTCGACGCCTGGCTCGCCACCGCGTTCGATCCCGATCACGTCGAGGCCACCCCCACCGCACTGGAACGGACCCAGCCCGACGACTCCCCCACCACAGACCCGCTGCGACAGGCCATCGCCGCCTGCGACCTCAACTCGCTCGCCACCGCGCCGCCCTCGAACGCCGAAGCGACCTCCACCCAACCCGACCAAGACTGACCCGCCCCCAGATCAAGACACCCGTGGACGGACTCGGTGGGCTGCTCACGATCCTGAAAGACGCCGACCCGACCGACAAGGCGCAGGTCTACCACGAACTCGGCCTGAGGCTGACCTACGACCATGAAACAGAGACGATCATGGCCGACGCGAAACCAAGATCATCGATGTGCGCAGTGTCTGTGTCCGAGGGCGGACCGAACCATTACCCCACCGCCGGTCACTCTCTCCGGTGAGCTGCCCAGACGTCCGGGTCAAAGGACGTGTGGGCCGGGCCGGCGTCGACAAGCTCCCGTCGTCGCAGCTCGGCCGCCAGCGCCAGCTGGCGGCGCGCCGCGGGATGGTCACCGGCCATCGTGAAGGCGCGCGCGAGCAGTTCGTGGTTGTGTTCCATGAACGGGTTGCGCGACACCGCGTGGGCGGCGTACCGGACCGCGTCGCCCGCCTGCCCGGCGGCCAGCCGCGCCACCGCCACGTTGCGCAGCCGGGCCTCGTGCGCGGCCGCGACCTGGTGGCGCGCCACCAGCAGCCAGGAGTCGAATCCGGGCGCGGCCGCCGGCTCCACGCTGTCGAGCAGCTCGCCGTCGAGCTCCAGCAACGGCGCGTCCGGGCCGGCCGGCGCGCGGGTGAGCAGGAGGACGTCGACCCAGACGCCGTCCCCGAGCGCCGTACTCACCGGGTCGCCCCGGAAGGCGTTCGGCGCCCCCAGCGTCCGGCGCAGCTCGGCCAGTATCCAGCGCAGCGCGCCGAGCGGGTCCGCCGCGTTGCCCAGCAGCAGGTCAGCCAGGTGGCGGCGGCTGGGCGCACGGTCGGCGAGCAGCAGATAGCACAGCACCGCCCACGCCTTGCGCCCCCGCGGCGGCGGAACCGGCCGGCCGCCTCGCTCGATCGCCGGCGGCCCGATCAGCCGGATCTGCGTCGTCACTTCGCTGGGCGCGCTGCGCGTCGCCAGTCCTTCCATGTCCCCGGCGTCGTCCTCGGCGTCCCCGGCGGGGATGCCCCCTGCGGCACGCGGCAGCGGAAGCGACGCGGGGCCGGCCACGGTGGGCCGTGCCCTGGCACGCGCCCCTAGCTGCGAGGTAGTGATCATCAGTGTCTTCCTGTCCTGCTCGTGAGCACAGCTCGCCGCGGGTGGATCAGGCGGTCTTGCGGCCGACGGTGACGAGGTACTCGGCCCGCGTCAGCAGGCCGCCGCCGTCGGCGTCGTTGCGGCGCTCGACCATCGCGACGATCTCGGCGCGGCACTCGTCCCAGCGGCCCGCCGCGGTCAGGCGCTCGCGTGCCTTGACAGTGGGGCCGTAGCGGCTCTCCATGATCGCGACCTGTTCCGCCGAGTCGAACCGCCACGGGTTGTGGCCGCGGGAGAACTCAATCTCGACCCCGCTGCCGGCGAACAGCCGGCGGACGGCGATGACGTAGCAGCGGCCATCGAGGGCGACGTGCCGCGTCGTGGAGACCCAGCCGTCGCTGGTCGCGAGCGTCGGCGCGGCCCAGATATCCACGCCCTGGGCGTAAAAGTGAACCGCGCCAGCGGCATGTAGTTCTCCCAGCAGATCAGCCCGTCCCAGGCGGCCTCCCGTTCCGGTTCAGGTAGGCAGGAGAGCATCTGGTGCAGCGCGCCAAACGACTCCCGTTCGAACCGGACGCAGTCGGCCGTGCTGGCCATCCGGATCGGTGACGGCACCGTGTCGACGGTGCGGAAATCATGTAGTCGTCGCCGATCACGCTGGTTGTAGATCAGGGTTCGGTCGAGGAGTTCTCGGCGGCAGGTTCGCATCCACCGTTCCATGATCGCGTTCATGCGAGGTCACGCACGCTGCGATGGGGTGTGGCTCCCGGGATCCGGATCCGGCGGCTGGCGTGTTCGATCCCAGCGAGGTTCCGCCCTGACGATCAGCACCAGGCACGCGCTGGTCCAAGAACATCCGCCTCGGCCACTACGAACTCGCCACCGACATCGACCCGCGGCTACGGCCGTCAGCCGCGTTCACTGAACCGCCCACGCCATCTGATCACCATGACCGCCCGGGCGCTGCCATGCCGTGCCCGTCGCGGACGCAACAGCGCCATCTCCTTCGCCCCGGGACCTGACTCGCGCGCTGGCCGCTGACCCACACTTGCCAGGAGGGCCGCGGTGTGACCCGATGAGCTGGGAGAGAGGTGACTGCCATGTTTCGTGGCCATTCGACCGACAGGCGCGACGACGAGGTCGCGCTGCGGGTGACGGCGCCCGCCAGCTCGGCGGCCGGGCTGCCCGGGGTCGGTCATGCCCTCGCCCAGGCCCGGCGGCAGATGGGGGTGCGCCGTAGCGTCACCACCCTGCGCCTGCTCAACCAGGACCACGGCTTCGACTGCCCGGGGTGCGCCTGGCCCGACCCCCGGCCCGAGGACCGGTCCGCGACCGAGTTCTGCGAGAACGGCGCCAAGGCCGTCGCCGAGGAGGCGACCCGTCGCCGGGTGACCCGCGAGTTCTTCGCCACCCATGCGCTGGCCGACCTCGCCGGCCGCTCCGGGTACTGGCTCGGTGGCCAGGGGCGCCTGACCGAGCCGATGTACCGGGCACCGGGCGCCGACCACTACACGCCCGTGACCTGGGACGAGGCCTTCGGTGTCATCGCCGCCGAGCTGGACGCCCTCGACAGCCCGGACGAGGCCGCCTTCTACACCTCCGGTCGCACCAGCAACGAGGCCGCGTTCCTCTACCAGTTGTTCGCCCGGGCGTTCGGGACGAACAACCTGCCCGACTGCTCGAACATGTGCCACGAGTCCTCCGGCGCGGCCCTGAACGCGACGATCGGCATCGGCAAGGGCTCGGTCACCCTCGAGGACCTGGAACAGGCCGACCTGGTGCTCGTCTGCGGCCAGAATCCCGGCACCAACCATCCCCGGATGCTGACCTCGCTGGAGCGGGTCAAGCGGGCCGGCGGCAGCGTCGTGGCCGTCAACCCGCTGCCCGAGGCGTCCCTGCGCCGGTTCCGCAACCCGCAGAACGCCCAGGGCCTGGTCGGCCGGGGCACCGCTCTCGCCGACCAGTACCTGCAGATCCGCCTCAACGGAGACATGGCGCTGTTCCAGGCGCTCTCGCGCCGGCTGCTCGACGCTGAGGACGCCGCCCCCGGCACCGTGCTCGACCAGGCGTTCCTCGCCGACCACACCACCGGGTTCGACGCCTTCGCCGCCCACGTGCGCGCCCACCTCACCGACGACGACATCGCCACGGCCACCGGCCTGACCGGCGCCGAGATCGACGAACTGGCCGAGCGGATCCTGGCCGCCGAGAAGGTCGTCGTCTGCTGGGCGATGGGTCTGACCCAGCACGCCAACTCGGTGGCCACGATCCAGGAGGTGGTCAACTTCCTGCTGCTGCGCGGCAACATCGGCCGGCCCGGAGCCGGGGTCTGCCCGGTGCGCGGCCACTCCAACGTGCAGGGCGACCGCACGATGGGCATCTGGGAGAAGATGCCGGCGCGCTTCCTCGACGCGCTCGGCGCCGAGTTCGGCTTCGCCCCGCCCCGCCATGACGGCCTCGACACCGTCGACACGATCCGCGCCATGCGCGACGGCCGGGTGAAGGTCTTCATGGGGATGGGCGGCAACTTCGTCGCGGCGACCCCCGACTCCGCCGTCACCGAGGCCGCGATGCGCGCCTGCAGGCTGACCGTGCAGGTGTCGACCACGCTGAACCGCTCGCACGCGGTCACCGGCGAACGCGCGCTCATCCTGCCGACCCTCGGCCGGACGGAGGTCGACCTGCGCGGCGGGGTCGCGCAGGTCGTGAGCGTCGAGGACTCGATGGGAATGGTGCACGCCTCCCGCGGCGCGCTGGACCCGGCCGGGCCCGACCTGCGCTCGGAGGTCGCCATCGTCTGCGGGCTGGCCCAGGCGACGCTCGGCGCCCGCGCGTCCGCGCCGGCGGTCGACTGGGACGGGCTCGCCGCCGACTACCGGCGTATCCGCGGCCACATCGCGAACGTCGTCCCCGGCTTCGCCGACTACGACAACCGGCTCGCCGAACCCGGCGGCTTCCTGCTGCCGCACCCGCCGCGCGACAGCCGCACCTTCCACACTCCCACCGGCCGCGCGGCGATGACCGTCAACCTCTGCGAGGTGCTCCGGGTGCCCCACGGCCACCTGCTGCTGCAGACCATCCGGTCCCACGACCAGTACAACACCACGATCTACGGGCTCGACGACCGATACCGCGGGGTCCGCCATGGCCGGCACGTGGTGCTCGTGAACCCCGACGACCTCGCCGCCCTCGGGATCGCCGACGGCAGCCACGTCGACCTCGTCGGCGTCTGGACCGACGGGGTCGACCGCCGGGCGGAGAACTTCCGGGTGGTGGCGTACCCGACCGCCCGGGGTTGCGCCGCCGCCTACTTCCCCGAGACCAACGTGCTCGTGCCGCTGGACAGCACCGCACGGCGCAGCAACACCCCGACGTCGAAGTCGTTGGTCATCCGCCTGGAGGCCCGTCCGGTCGGCGCCTGAGACCACGCCGCGTGGGCGTCTACCGGTACCGACAAGGAACAGTGGCCTCATGAGTCGAGCAACCGCACGGCGCAGGGTGATGAAGGTGACGCTGGGCGCCGAGCCGACGGTCCGGCCGGACACACTCGTGGGCGAGGAGCCCCTGGAGATCCGGGTTGGCGGCAGGTCCCTGGCCGTGACCATGCGGACCCCGGGCGACGACATGGACCTCGCGATGGGCTTCCTGCTCGGCGAGGGGCTGATCGCCGCGGGGTCGGACATCGCGAGCATGCGCTACTGCGTGGGCACCGAGGGCGCGACCGACGCCGACGGGCGGCCCACCTACAACGTGCTGGACGTGGCCCTCGCGCCCGGCGTGCCCGCGCCCGACCCCGCCGCGGCCCGGAACTTCTACACCACCAGCTCCTGCGGGCTCTGCGGCAAGGCAAGCATCGACGCCGTGCGGGTGCGCACCCGTCACCCGGTGGCCGACGACCCGCTGCGCGTCCCCGCCGAGGTGCTGGCGGAACTGCCCGACCGGCTGCGCCGCGCCCAGCGCCTGTTCGCCACGACCGGCGGGCTGCACGCCGCCGCCCTGGCCGACGCCGAGGGCACGATCCTCGCCGTCCGCGAGGACGTTGGCCGGCACAACGCCGTCGACAAGGTGATCGGCTGGGCGGCCCGGAGCGGCCTGGTGCCGCTGCGGGCGCGGGTGCTGGTAGTCAGCGGGCGGGCGTCGTTCGAGCTGGTCCAGAAGGCGGTGATGGCCGGTGTGCCCGCCCTGGCGGCAGTGTCGGCACCGTCGACGCTGGCGGTGGACCTGGCTGAGGAGTCCGGGATGACGCTCGCCGGCTTCGTCCGGGGCCGAACGATGAACATCTACAGCGGCGCGCACCGGGTGGCTCTGGGCTGACCACTCCGCCCGCCTCGCGAGTTGGTCGAGTACTGGCGGGAAGAGCTCTCGGGACCACTACCCCCTCAGCGCTGTCGGCCCGCGTGGGCCGTTCCGGTCGGTGGCAGGTCGCGGCCAGGAACCCGGCCGCGGGCCTGGTGGGTCGCGACGGCGGCGGACTGGACCAGGCGGCGGCCCAGTTCGAGGACGTCCTCGACCCGGATCGGGTGGTCCGGCCCGGTGATGCTCAACGAGAGCAGCACCCGGCCGATTGAGTCGAAGATCGGCGCCGCGACGGTCTTCACGACGATCTCGTCCGCATGGGTGAGGCCGGCGAAGGACAGCAGCATCTCGTCGGTCTTCGCGAGCACCTCGGTGAGGTGGTGCTCGGCCTGCGCATCGGTCGGCTCGTCGCGCAGCTTCGCGACGGCGTCGATCATCGCGGGTGCGGCTATGGGGGGCAGGGGGACGCTGAAGCCTCGGTCGCGGATCTCCTCGAGATTCCGACGGTAGAACTCGCGCAGCGGTGCTGTCAGCGCGGCCCGCTCCAGCCAGCCCATGATCGTTTCGTCGTCAGCCCAGGCCATGAACACCGCGCCGATCGGGGCGAGCATCGGCGTGCGGTCTCCCGGGTAGCCGAGAACATGTGCGCGGGGCACTGGTCCGCGACGAGCGAGGAAGATGACGTCCCTGCCCGCGACGGCCGAAACACCGACCTCCGCGTCGAGCTCGCTCGCGAGCGCCTCGGCCTGCTCTATGGCGACACCAACCGCCGGATGCTGCTCGAGTGCGGCGAAGCCGGTAGCCGCCAGCGCCGGGCCCAGAACGTAGGTGCGGTGCACCGGATCCCGGACGAGAAACCCGCAGTCGCACAGCACGGCCAGGGTCGCGTGGGCCGAGGCGATGTTCATCCCGAGGTGTGTGACGAGCTCGCTGATGGTGAAGCCACGAGACGGGTGCGCGGTGAGGAAGGCAACGATGTCCGTCGCGCGGGCGGACGCGGGCGCGGGCCGGGCCATGCAGACACGGTAGCGGACGGCCACCCGCGCCGGGCCACAGAAGACGCTTGACTGCAAGAAGCATTTTGCTATAGCAATGTCCCATGTTCGACTTAGCGGGCCGTGTGGTCGTGGTCAGTGGTGGCAACGCCGGGATCGGTCTGGCCTTCGCCCGAGGTGTCGCCCGGGCCGGTGGTGACGTGGTCATCTGGGGCCGACGGGCGGAGAAGAACCTCGATGCGGCCAAGGAGTTGGCCGGCTTCGGTCACCGCGTGCTTGCGCAGCAGGTCGACGTCTCCGACGAGGCTCGCGTCGTCGAGGCGATGGCCGAGGTGGTCGAGGAGCTGGGCCGGGTCGACGGCGTCATCGCGAACGCCGGCCTGATGCGCAGGGAGCGCAGCTTCCCGGAGATGACGAGCGACGCCTGGCACAGCCTGTTGGCGGTCAACCAGCACGGCGCGTTCTTCGTCATGCGCGAGGGGGCGCGCCACATGAAGCGGCGCCACGACGCCGGCGACCCCGGCGGGTCGCTGCTGTTCTGCGCCAGCCTTTCCGCGCTGACCGGCAGCCCCGGCATGCAGCACTACAACGCGTCCAAAGGCGCCATGGCGGCCATGTCCCGTGGCATCGCGGTCGAGGCCGGCCGCTACGGCATCCGCAGCAACGTCGTGTGCCCCGGATACACGGAGAGCGAGACAGTCCAGATCCCTGTCGACAGCCCCTTGTTCGACCGCAACCGCCGCTACAACCCCTCGGGACGGGCGGGTAGAGCCGAGGACTTCGAGGGTATCGGCGTCTATTTCATGAGCGACTGGTCGCGCTACCACACCGGCGACCTCGTCGTCATCGATGGCGGCTGGTTGGCGAACGCAGGAAAGACCGACGTTACGGAGCTGCCGCCATGGCCGTAAAAGTGCTGCGCGTCGAAGGGATGCGCGACGACACCCGTGATCCGGCGGAGCGGGCCGCCCTGGAAGCCGACGAGGCACGGCCGCTCGACATGAGCATCGACGCGGTGCTCGAGGGAGCCAGCCGGGAGACCGGCCTGGACGACTTAGGCTCGCTGGACTTCACCCAGCGCCTCGGCCTGCTGCTGGCCGAGGTCGAGGCCGACGACAACGTGTGGCGGGCCCACAAGGCCACGTTCGTCGACCAGTGCGTGCGGGCGGCGGCGAACCGGCTGCTCATCCAGCGCTACTGGGACGACCACCCCGCCTGCCTCGGCGCGCCGATCGAGCGCCCGATCAACGTCATCGCGCTGCCCCGGTCGGGCAGCACCCATCTGGAGAACCTGCTGGCCGCCGATCGGCGGCTTCGGCACCTCCCGGTCTACCTGGCCGCACAGCCGGCCCCGGGCGTCGGCGAGACGGCGGAACCGGGCGGGAGGGACCCCCGCTGGTCACGGTCGGACGCGCGGTGGCAGCGACTGAGCAGCAACGAGATCTTCGCCGCGATGCACGAGCACTCGCCGGACCACGCCTGCGGCGAGAACGAGCTGCAGGTGCCCGACTTCGCCAGCTACCAGTGGGAGTGGATGGCCAACGTCCCCGGCTACCGCGACCACTACCTCAGCCACGATCAGACGCCGCACTACCGCTACATGAAAGACGTCCTGCGGGCGATCGCCTGGCAGTTCCCCAGCGACCAGCGCTGGATGCTGAAGTCGAATCAGCACAGCGAGCAACTCGTCCCACTGCTGACGACCTACCCGGACGCCACCGTCGTCATGATCCACCGCGACCCGGTCGCCACGATCCAGTCGCTGCTGACGATGCGTGGCCTCGCGCTCAAGACCAGCCAGAAGCGGCCCGACATCGACACCCACGTCGCCTACTGGGTCGACCGCCTTGAGCGGATGCTGCGCAGCTACCTGCGCGATCGGCATGTCGTACCCGCCGGCCAGCTCGTCGAGCTGAGGTTCGACGAGATCGTCGGCAACGACGTCCAGGCCGCGGCCGGCGTGCTGGAACGCGCCGGCCTCGAGGTCACCGACGAGACCCGTGCGGACATCGAGCACTACCTGGCGTCACATCCCCGCGGCAAGCGCGGCCGGGTCGTCTACGACCTGGAAGGCGACTTCGGGCTTGACGCGGACGAGCTGCGCGCCCGGTTCGCCTTCTACACGGACACCTTCCAGATCCGGCCCGAGGTGGGAAAGGAGCGTGCCCGGTGAGCTCCGAGCAGCAGCCGCTCAACGCACTCATCGTCCGGGAAGGAGAAGGCGTCCAGGACGCCGTCTCCCTCGGCGACGGCATCTACGCCTCGAAAGGCATCTCCAACAGCTATCTCGTCACCACCCCGGACGGCGACCTGCTGATCAACACCGGGATGTACAACGAGGCGGAGCAGATCAGGACGCGGTTCGCCGCGGTCAGCGCCAACCCGGTGCGTGCCATCGTGTTCACCCAGGGCCATCCGGACCACGTCGGAGGCTGGTCGCAGCTCGACGCCCCCGGCGTGGAGACGATCGCCCAGGCGAACCACACGGACGTCCGGGAGTACTTCCGTCGGCTGCAGCCGTTCTTCGCGCGGCGCAGCGGCCGGCTGTGGAACCGTGACATCACCAGGGTCGACCCGACCTACCAGCCGCCCGAGCCGATCCTGACGACCACGTTCCTCGACAGCCACGCCTTCAGCCTCGGCGGCCGCCGGATCGAGCTGTATTCGACGCCGGGCGGGGAGACGACCGACTCGCTGGTCGTCTGGCTCCCCGACGAGCGCACGCTGTTCACCGGGAATCTCTTCGGACCCCTGTTCGGTCACATCCCGAACCTGTACACGGTCCGCGGCGACAAGATCCGCAGCGCCATCGCCTACCTCCACTCCGTCGACCGGGTCATCGGGCTGGGCCCGGAGTTGTTGGTCACCGGCCATGGCGAGCCGATTCGGGGAGCCGAGAACATTCGGACGCGGCTGACCCAGATGCGCGACGCGACCGCCTACGTACGTGACCGGACGATCGAGGGCATGAACGCCGGCGTCGACCTGTGGACGCTGATGGGCCAGATCACCCTTCCCCCCGCGCTCGACATTCCCCAGGGGCACGGGAAGGTCCCGTGGATCGTGCGGGCGATCTGGGAGGAACACACCGGCTGGTTCCGCTACGAATCGACCACCGAGCTCTACGACGTGCCCCCCTCGGCGATCTGGGACGAGCTCGTCGACCTCGCCGGCGGCACCGCCCCACTGCTCGACCGGGCGGAGGCGCACCTGGCAGCCGGACGGGCACTGCAGGCCCTGCATTTCGCCGAGATCGTTCTGTCGCAGGAACCCAAGGACATGGAGGCCCTGCGGGTGAAGCTAGAAGCACACGAGCTGCTGCTCGCACGCAGCGGGCGGGAGAACTTCAGCGAGGTCCGCTGGCTCGAAGCCGAGATCCGCGACATCCGGGCGGAGCTGTCGTGACGCATCCGCGGCTCTCCGTGAGCGAGATGTGCACCTACCCGTGGACGTTCGCCGAGGAACTGGTCCTGTGGGACTCCCTCGACCTGCACCACGTGGGCGTGCTTGACGCCAAGCTCAGCGCCCACGGACGCGACGAGGCGATCAGCGCTCTCGCCGCTCGGTCGCTGCGCCTCACCACCCTCATCGCCGACCAGTTCGACCTCGGCGCGCCCGAGACCTGGGAGGCGACCCGTGAGGAGGTGAACCAGGCCATCGACCTCGCGGCGCTGCGCGGCGGATGCGTTTACATCACTCCCGGTGCTGGACCTGGCCGGTCGTTCGACGAGCTCACTGACGCGCTCGCCGCCGCGGCCGCGCCCTGCGTCGCCCATGCGGCATCCCAGGGCGTCCGGCTCGCGATCGAACCGACGCAGCGCAGGAACCGCTCGTTCGTGCACACCCTGGGCGAGGCCGCCGAGGTCGCCGACCGCACCGGCCTCGCGCTCATCGTCGATCTCGGCAACTGCTGGCGTGAGCCCGACCTGGCCGCCGCCATCCACCGGGTGGGCGACCGCCTCGCGGTCGCCCAGCTCTGCGACGTCCTCGCCCACGACCGCGGACCACTGCCGACCGGGACCCGGGTCGTGCCGGGCGACGGCGACATGCCCGTCGAGACGTTTCTGAACGCGGTCCTCGAGACCGGCTACACCGGCCTCTTCGAGCTCGAGCTCGTCGGGCCGGCGGTCGAGTCCGAGGGCCTCGACTCCGCGACCCGTCGCGCCGTCGACCGGGCGAACACATTCCTGGAGAAGGTGCTGCCATGACGCGGGCGATCGTTTTCAACGGCGACGAGACCTGGGAGCTGCGCGACCTCCCGGTGCCCGACCCACAGCCCGGCGGCGCCGTCCTGCGCGTCGAGGCCACCGGGCTGTGCCACAGCGACATCGACCACTTCCGCGGCCACGTGCACACCTCGTGGGGCGGCGAGTTCCCCTCCATCGCGGGCCACGAGATCGTCGGGCGTATCGAGAAGATCGACCCGGCGGCCGCCGAGAAGTGGGGCGTCGACGAGGGCGACCGGGTCGCGGTCTGGGACATCGTGTTCACCCCGCAGGGGCATCGCATCTATGGGCACGACTTCTCCGTCGACGAGGGCTCCGGGCTCTACGGCGGTTTCGCCGAGCACCTGGAGCTGCTACCCGGGTCGATGGTCTACAAGCTGCGCGACGACGTCCCGGCCGACCAGCTCACCGTCTTCGAGCCGCTGAGCTGCGCGGTCACCTGGGTCGCGCCGGTGAAGAGCGGTGACGTCGTCGTCATCGAGGGGCCCGGGCACATGGGCATGGCCACGATCGTCGCGGCGAAGGCGGCCGGCGCGGCCAGCGTCATCGTCACTGGGACGGCCAGGGACCGGTTCCGGCTGGACTGCGCGCGCCGCATCGGCGCCGACCACACCATCGACGTCGAGGCCGCCGACCCCGTCGGGCGAGTCCGCGAGATCACCGGCGGCCAGATGGCCGACGTGGTCATCGACGCCGCGGCCGGTAACCCGGTGACGGTGAATCTGGCCATGGACCTCGTCCGCAAGGGCGGCCATGTCGTCATCGCCGGGATGAAGGACCGTCCGCTCGAAGGCTTCCACAGCGACTGGATCCCGACCCGGCGCATCACGCTGCACCCTGGCGCCGGCCTGGACGCCGCGGGCGCCGTGGCGCTCATCAACGCGGGCAAGGTGCCGACCGCCGAGCTGCTCGGCGACTCGTTCCCGCTGGAGAAGTTCGAGGACGCCTTCGCGCTCCTGACCCGGTCCACTCCCGGCCGCGACTCGGTACGCGTCGCGCTCCGGCTGAGCTGACCGCCGACCACCACACGAGGGCAGGAGATCCCGACATGGGCGACGCGGACCAGACCTACCGCGAGGTGATGACCCGGGAACCGGCGCTGGCCACGACTCCCTACGAGGCCGCCACCCGGGACTTCGTGTTCGGCGAGGTGTGGTCCCGGCCGGGGCTCAGCAGGCGTGACCGGCGGTGGGTGGCGCTGACCTGCGTCGCCGCCGCGGATTCTCCGGGGCCCATCGATGACCAGGTCTATGCCGCGCTGAACAGTGGTGACCTCGACGTCGAGACGATGCTCGAGTTCGTCCTGCACTTCGCGGTCTACTGCGGTTGGCCCAAGGCGTCCCATCTCGAGATGGTCATCGCCCAGCAGTCGGCCCGGATCGCCCGCGAGAACGGCCGGGAGCCGGAGCCGTGGCCCGTTCTGTCGAACGAGACGCTCGGGGAGAACGACTGGGACAAGCGGCTGGAGGAGGGCGTGCGGGAGTTCGTCGACGTCAACCTCACCCAGGCGCCGCCGCCCACCTCGCCCTACCGTCACGCGGGCATCCTGAACTTCGTCTTCGGTCATGTCTGGCAGCGCCCCGGCCTCACCCGCCGAGAGCGGCGGATCATCACCGTAGCGTGTGTCGCCCTCGATGACTCGCCTACACCCCTGCGCACCCACGTCTCCTCGGCCCTGCATTCCGGCGATCTCACCAAGGAAGAGATGGACGAGATCGTGCTCCAGTTCTCCGTCTACTACGGGTTCGCGAAGGGCGAGGCTCTGAACGACGCCGCCGAATCCGCGTGGGCAGCGAAGAGCGGCTGATGTCAGCAATGCGAGAACCGTGGCGTCGAGCGCGCACCGCGTGGTTCACGCGGAGAGAGAACAGGTATGCGCCATGAGCCATCTAACGCACCTGCAGCGTCTGGAGGCCGAGAGCATCCAGATCTTCCGGGAGGCCGTCTCCGAGTCCGAGCGGCCGGTGATGCTGTATTCGGTGGGCAAAGACAGCGCGGTGATGCTGCATCTGGCGATGAAGGCGTTCTACCCGTCGAAGCCGCCGTTCCCGTTGCTGCACGTCGACACGACGTGGAAGTTCCAGGCCATGTACGCCTTCCGGGACCGGTTTGTCGCCGAGAATGGCCTGGACCTGCTGGTCCACCAGAACCCGGAGGCGCTGGCGCAGGGAATCAACCCGTTCGACCACGGTTCGGCGATGCACACCGACATCTGGAAGACGGAGGGGTTGAAGCAGGCGCTGGACAAGTACGGCTTCGACCTGGCGTTCGGTGGGGCGCGCCGCGACGAGGAGAAGTCGAGGGCGAAGGAGCGGGTGTTCTCGATCCGCTCGGCGCAGCATCGCTGGGACCCGAAGGACCAGCGGCCGGAGCTGTGGCGGTTGTACAACGCGCGCAAGGGGCCGGGGCAAAGCGTGCGGGTGTTCCCGTTGTCGAACTGGACCGAGCTGGACGTGTGGCTCTACATCCACAAGGAGAACATCCCGATCGTCCCGCTGTACTACGCCGCGCCGCGACCGGTCGTCGAGCGCGACGGCGCCCTGATCATGGTCGATGACGAGCGGATGCGGCTGAACCCCGGCGAGGTCCCCCAGCAGCGTTCCATCCGTTTCCGCACACTCGGCTGCTACCCACTGACCGGTGCCGTGGAAAGCGAGGCGGCGACTCTGCTCGAGATTATCCAGGAGATGCTGCTGACGACGAGTTCGGAGCGTCAGGGTCGGGTCATCGACCACGACTCGTCAGGTTCCATGGAGAAGAAGAAGCACGAGGGGTACTTCTGATGGCGCATGCGACCGATGACCTCGTCGCCGACGATATCGAGGAGTACCTGCGTCGGCACGAGAACAAGTCGATGCTACGGTTCATCACCTGTGGCAGCGTCGATGACGGGAAGTCGACGCTGATCGGTCGGCTGTTGTATGACGCGAAGCTGGTGTTCTCCGACCAGCTCGCCACTTTGGAGTCCGACTCGAAGAAGGTCGGCACGCAGGGCGGTGAGCTCGACTTCGCGCTGCTCGTCGACGGCCTCGCCGCCGAGCGTGAGCAGGGCATCACGATCGATGTGGCGTACCGGTTCTTCTCGACCGAGCACCGCAAGTTCATCGTCGCCGACACTCCGGGCCACGAGCAGTACACCCGCAACATGGTCACGGGTGCCTCCACGGCGGATCTGGCGGTCATCCTGATCGACGCCCGCAAGGGTGTGCTCACCCAGACCCGCCGTCACAGCTACCTGGTCTCGCTGCTCGGGATCCGCCACGTCGTGCTGGCGATCAACAAGCTTGACCTCGTCGACTACTCGAAGGACGTCTTCGACACCATCGAGGCCGACTACCGTGCCTTCGCCGCCCAGATCGGCCTCGAGGGTGAGGCCATCACCTGCATCCCGCTCTCGGCACTGCGCGGCGACAACATCACCACGCTGTCCGGGAACACCCCCTGGTACGCCGGACCCACTCTGGTCGGCCAGCTGGAGACCGTGCAGATCGACGACGTGTCGGCCGCCGGCCCGTTCCGGCTGCCGGTGCAGTGGGTCAACCGGCCGGACCTGGACTTCCGCGGTTTCGCCGGCCAGATCGCCGGCGGCACCGTCCGCCCCGGTGACCGGGTCCGCGCCCTGCCCGGCGGGCAGGAAAGCACCGTGGAGCGGATCGTCACCGCCGATGGCGACCTGGCCGAGGCCTTCGCTGGCCAGTCGGTCACGATCTCCCTCGCCGACGAGATCGACATCAGTCGTGGCGACCTGCTCGCCGCGGCGGGCAGCCCTGCCGAGGTCGCCGACCAGTTCGAGTGCCATCTCGTCTGGATGGCCACCGAGCCGATGCTGCCCGGCCGGCCCTACCTGCTCAAGCTCGGCGCCCGCACCCTCAACGCGACGATCGCGCAGCCGAAGTACAAGGTCAACGTCAACACTTTGGAACACACCGCGGCCCGCACCCTGGAGCTCAACGAGATCGGCGTCGCGAACCTCAGCCTCGACCGGCCCGTCCCCTTCGACCCCTACACCACGAACCGGGACACCGGCGGGTTCATCCTCATCGACCGGTACACCCACGCCACCGTCGCCGCCGGCCTCCTGCACTTCGCCCTCCGCCGGGCCCACAACATCCACTGGCAGGCCGTCGAGGTCACCAAAACCGTCCGCGCCAGCCGCAAGGGCCAGCGCCCGGCGGTCGTCTGGTTCACCGGCCTGTCCGGCGCCGGCAAGTCCACCATCGCCAACCTCGTCGAGAAGAAGCTCCACGACGAGGGCTTCCACACCTACCTCCTCGACGGCGACAACGTCCGCCACGGCCTGAACAAGGACCTCGGCTTCACCGAAGCCGACCGCGTAGAGAACATCCGCCGCATCGCCGAGGTCGCCAGGCTCATGGCCGACGCCGGGCTGATCGTGCTGACGTCGTTCATCTCGCCGTTCCGTGCCGAGCGCCAACTCGCCCGCGACCTGCTCGACCCCGGCGAGTTCATCGAGGTCTTCGTCGACACCCCCCTCGACGTCGCCGAAACCCGCGACCGCAAGGGCCTCTACGCCAAGGCCCGCCGCGGCGAGCTCGCCAACTTCACCGGCATCGACTCCCCCTACGAACCACCACCCAACCCGGAGCTGCACCTCGACGCCTCCGGTGCGATCGCCCCCGAGACCAGCGCCGAGCAGGTCGTCAGCTACCTCCGCGACACCGGCCACCTCACTCCGGCGGACGAGGCATGAACGACATCGACGACCACGCGCTCGCGGCCGCCCTCGCCGCCGAGGCAGGCAACCTCCTGCTCGCCATCCGCGACCAGGGCGGTGCCGCCGGGGACAAGCAGTCCAACGAGCTCCTGCTCGATCGCCTGGCACAGGCTCGTCCCCACGATGCCATCCTGTCGGAGGAACGCACCGACGATCGCGCCCGGCTCGGGCATGACCGCGTCTGGATCGTGGACCCGCTCGACGGCACCCGCGAGTACGGAGAGCCCCCGCGAGACGACTGGGCCGTCCACGTCGCCCTCGCCGTCCACGGCAGCCCCGCCGTCGGCGCCGTGGCGCTGCCCGCCGCCGATCTCGTGCTGCACACGGGCAAACCACCCACCCTCATCTCCCGCGCGGCCGGCCCGATCCGTCTCGCGGTGTCGCGGACCCGTCCGCCGGCCTGCGTGGACCACCTCGTCAGTCGACTGGACGCCGCGCTGGTTCCCATGGGCTCGGCCGGCGCCAAGGCGATGGCCGTCGTGCGCGGGCAGGTCGACATCTACGCCCACTCCGGCGGTCAGTACGAGTGGGACTCCTGCGCGCCCGTCGCCGTCGCCGCTGCCGCCGGGCTGCACGTCTCCCGCCTCGACGGCTCCCCCCTGCGCTACAACGAGCCCGACCCCTACCTGCCAGACCTGCTCATCTGCCGCCTGGAGCTGGCCGAGCCGGTCCTGAACGCGCTGCGGGACTGGGTGAACGCGTGATCCGGGTCGGATTCATCGGACTGGGCAGCCAGGGCGCGCCGATGGCGCGGCGCATCGTCGAGCACGGTTACCCACTGACCCTGTGGGCTCGCAGGCCCGCGTCCCTGGAGCCTTTCGCCGACACCACGGCGAAGGTCGCCGCCACACCCGCCGAGCTGGGAGCGTCCAGCGACGTCGTCTGTCTCTGCGTCGTCGGGGACGCCGACGTCGAGGACGTTCTCCTGCGGACCGACGGCGTCCTGGCCGGCATGTCACCGGGAGGCGTCGTCGCGATCCACTCCACGATCCACCCGGACACCTGCCGACGGATCGCGGGCGAGGCCGCGAAACGCGAGATCGCCGTCATAGACGCACCCGTCAGCGGCGGCGGCGCGGCGGCGGCGGCGCGCGCCCTCCTCGTCATGGCCGGCGGCGGCGCCGAGGACGTGGCGCGGTGCCGGCCGGTGCTGGAGACGTTCGCCAACCCTCTCATTCATCTTGGCCCGCTCGGAAGCGGACAGCTGGCGAAGGTGCTGAACAACTTCGTCTTCACCGCGCAGGTCACCGTCGCGTGGGAGACGTTCACGTTCGCCGAGGCGCTCGGCATGGATCGCACCGCGGTGGCGCGGGTATTGGCACACGGCAGCGGCGGAAGCCGAGCGAGCGCGATTCTCGCCGCCTCCGGTTTCAACACCGCCGGACTGCGACAGGCCGCGCCACTGCTCCGTAAGGACGTGGGCATCATGCTTAACCTCGCACAGTCACATGGTGCCGCGGAACCAGCCGCCCTGGTAAAACTCGCCGCCACCACGCTGACAACCCTCGAATAGAGACAGGCGCCTTCGAGCTCGGGGGTCGGTAACGCATTCCCTGGGTCTGTCGCCGGCAGTTCCAACCAAACCCGGCCACCTATTTCGGCGAAAGGTTGCACGCATGTCGCACGTCCAGAGACCCGGCGGGCAGACGGCCTCCCGGGCATTACGGTCCATCACATCCACACAGTCGTCTGCCCGTCTGGGCGGGTTAAGGTTGGTCGGCGCCGCCGTCCTGGCCGCGAGCCTGGCCCTCGTCTCGGCCTGTGGCGGCTCCGACGACAAGAGCGACTCCCCCGCGGCCAGTGGTTCCGCGAGCGCCGCGGACCCCCTCGGCGCGGTCAGCAAGGCGACGGGCGCGCCCGTCAAGATCGGTGTGATCACGGACGGAGCCAGCCCGGTCGCCGACCACACCACCGACAACAAGGTCGCCCAGGCCACGGTCAAGTACCTCAACGAGCACAAGGGCGGAATCGGCGGGCGACCGATCGAGATCACGATCTGCGAGACGCTCACCGACCCGTCCAAGGCCACCGACTGCGGCAACCAGATGATCGAGAACAACGTCGACGCCGTCGTCATCGGCACCTCCGGTGTCATCGACAGCGCGTGGAAGCCGCTGAACGACGCCAAGATCCCCGTCATGATCTACGGCTCGAGCGACCCCGACCTGCTCGCCAGCCAGACGACGTTCACCCTGGGTGACCCGACGTTCCCCGTCATCGACCTGCCGATCCAGGTCGCCAAGAACGAGGGCAACAAGAAGGTCACCGCGGTCGTCACCGACGTTCCCGCCGCGCTGCACTCCGCCCAGGACATCGCGCCGCCGCTGTTCCAGAAGGCCGGTATCGGCTACGAGCTCGTCCGCGTCGCGCCCGGCACCGCCGACATGACGCCCCAGATGCAGGGGGTCGTCGACAACGGTTCCGACCAGGTGTTCATCATCGGCAGCGACTCGTTCTGCATCAGCGCGATGAACGGCCTCAGGGCCGTCGGCTTCACCGGCACCATCAGCGGAATCTCGCAGTGCATCACCGACGCCACCCGCAAGTCGGTCCCAGGTGCCACGCTGAAGGGCATGGTCGTCAGCGCCACCGCGCCGCTCGGCCCGGACAGCCCGTCGATGGACCTGTACACCAAGGTCACCGACACCTACGGGAAGGGCATCGACCTGGACTCCCAGGACGGCATGATCATGTTCATGGCCCTGTCCGGCCTCCAGGCCGCTACCGCCGGCATCTCCGGCGACATCACTCCGGCAACCATCACCTCGACGATCAAGGGGATGAAGGAGACGGAGCTGCCCGGTGGCGCGGGGATGAAGTTCCGCTGCAACGGCAAGGCCATACCGCAGGAGCCCGCGGGTCTGCGTCCGTGGCGGTCTGTCCACGTCCCTGGATGACAAGGGCGAGCCCGCCGCGTACAAGGTCCTCGGCTACGCCCCGATCCCGGACTGACGTCTCAGGTGGACCGAAGGGCGCGCGACGTTGCACCAGTCGCGCACCCTTCGGCGCGCGCTGTCCGGCCGGGGCCGGGTGGCTCATTCGGCATGGAGGCGGGTTCTCGGGTTCGGGGACGGATTCGGAACGAATTCGGAACGGGTTTGGGACGGCCTACGGAACCAGGAGGCGCGTCGCGGCGGCGTCGGTGCTGCCGCAGGCCGCGAGCGCGGCCGGCGAGACCGGTGCCATCAGGAAGCCGACCAGCCCGTCGAGCAGGTCGGCGACGTGCGCGGCGAAGGACAGCACCTCCTGCCCCCTGGCGCTGGCCCGCTCGCGGTCCGCGGCGGTGTGCACGGCGAACGCCGCGGCCTGGTTGATCCGGTGCGTGCGCAGCGGCTCGGGGACGTGCGCGAGCAGCGACCGGAAACGGTCCTGGAACGCCTCGGTCGAGGCCAGGTAGGTGGGCGCGAGCTGGTCGAACACCTCGCGGCTGCCGTGGCTGTACAGGTTGGCGACGAAGCTGAGGTAGTTGCTTCCCTCCTGCTCACCCTGTTCCAGGATCGGCAGCACGAAGCACTCCATCCAGGAACGCAGACTGTCCGGGCGGTGCTGGGCGACCAGCAGGTTCCGGCGCTCGTGCAGATGGGGGAGGCGGAACTCGAAGATCGCTTGGATCAGCTGTTCCTTCGTGCCGAAGTGGTACTGGACCGCGTAGTTGTTGGCGCTGCCGGCCGCCACGGAGATCTGCCGGAGCGATACCCCATCCAGCCCGTGCTCGGCGAAGAGCGCCTCGGCGGCCAGGATGATCCGTTCCTTCGGTGACGGGGGTACCAGCATGGGGCCATCGAAACATGCTGGACATCGTCAGTCAATTGCCTTAGCTTCCAGGCATCCGTTCGAAACCTGGAGGAACGCATGGGCAACGCCGCCGCCGAGCAGACCTACCGCGAGGTCATGACGGTCGAACCGCCCGCGGCGGCGACCCCCCTGGAGTTAGCCAGCCGGGACTTCGTGTTCGGCGAGGTCTGGAACCGGCCCGGGCTGAGCCGGCGCGACCGGCGGTGGGTGACGCTGACCTGCGTCGCCGCCGCCGACGCGCCCGGGCCGATCGAGGCCCACGTGTACGCGGCCCTGGGCAGCGGTGACATCGAGCTGGACGCGATGTTGGAGTTCGTACTGCACTTCGCCGTCTACTGCGGCTGGCCGAAGGCCTCGCACCTGGAGATGGAAGTCGTCCGCCAGTGGCACCGCATCGAGCGCGAGCAGGGGCGCGAGCCGGCCCCGTGGCCAGTCCTCGACAACGACGCCCTGGGCCCGAGTGACTGGGAAGGGCGGCTCGAGCGTGGCGTCCAGGAGTTCGTCGACGTGAACCTCCTGCCGGCACCGCGACCGGAGACGCCCTACCGCCACGCCGGCATCCTCAACTTCGTCTTCGGCCACGTCTGGCAACGACCCGGCCTCACCCGCCGGGAGCGGCGCATCATCACCGTCGCCTGCGTGGCCATCGACGACTCGCCCACACCGTTGGCCACGCACGTCGGCTCAGCCCTGCGCTCGGGCGACCTGACCAAGGCGGAGATGGACGAGATCGTGCTCCAGTTCTCCGCCTACTACGGCTTCGCCAAGGGCGAGGCGCTGGGCGACGCCGCTACGGCCGCAGAGAAATAACACGAAGACCCGGGGGCGGCCCAGGCGTTCCCAGAGAAGTCAGGGCGCACTGAGCCATCGCAGGCATTCGGCAATATCGATCGTTTCCAGTCGCTCGACATCCAAGACAAGGGAGAGACATGTCACCCATCCGCAGGCCGGCCGGTCGACAGACGGGCACCCGACCGTTCCGGGCCGTTGAATCCACGCAGTCCTTCCGGCCGCCGGGCAGGTTACGGCTGGCCGGCGTCGCCGTCCTGGCCGCGAGCCTGGCCTTCGTGTCGGCCTGTGGTGGTGGTTCCGACGACAAGGGCACTGCCACCCCGGCGAACAGCTCCGCGGCCGCCGACGGCGTCCTCGGCCCGGTCTCGAAGGCGACCGGCACTCCGGTCAAGATCGGTGTGATCACGGAGGGGCCCAGCCCGAACACCGACCACACCAACGACAACAAGGTCGCCCAGGCCACCGCCAAGTACCTCAACGAGCACAAGGGCGGGATCGGCGGCCACCCGATCGAGATCACGATCTGTGAGACCCTCGCCGACCTGTCGAAGGCCACCGACTGCGGCAACCAGATGGTCGAGAAGGGCGTCTCCGCCGTTATGATCGGCACATCCGGCGTCGTCGAGGCCGCGTGGAAGCCGCTGAACGACGCCAAGATCCCCGTCATGATCTACGGGTCGACCGACCCGTCGCTCCTGGCCAGTCAGACGACGTTCGTGCTGGCCAACCTGACCTTCGCCGTCATCGACCTGCCGATCCAGGTCGCCAAGGACAAGGGCAACAAGAACGTCACGTCGATCGTCATCGACGTCCCGGCCGCGCTGCACGCCGCCCAGGACATCGCGCCGCCGCTTTACCAGAAGGCCGGCATCGGCTACCACCTCCTCCGCGTCGCCCCCGGCACCGCCGACATGACCCCGCAGATGCAGCAGGTCATCGACAACGGCTCCGACCAGGTCTTCATCACCGGCAACGACTCGTTCTGCATCAGCGCCATGAACGGCCTCAAGGCCGTCGGCTTCACCGGCACCATCAGCGCCATCTCGCAGTGCATCACCGACGCCACCCGCAAGGCGATCCCCGGTAGCACGCTGAAGGACATGGTCATCAGCGCGTCCACGCCGATCGGCCCGGACAGCCCGTCGATGGACCTCTACGCGACGGTCGCCAAGACCTACGGGAAGGACATCGACCTCAGCAACCAGGACAGCATGATCATGTTCATGATCCTGGCCGGCTTCCAGGCGGCGACGCAGGGCATCTCCGGTGACATCACCCCCGCCACCCTCACCTCCACCATCAAGGCGATGAAGGAGACCGAGCTTCCGGCCTCGGCCGGGCTGAAGTTCCGCTGCAACGGCAAGGCCATTCCGGCGACCCCGGCTGTCTGTGTCCTCGGCGGCCTGTCGACCACGCTCGACGACAAGGGCCAGCCCGCCGCATACAAGGTCCTCGGCAACACCCCGATCGCGGACTGACGGCTCGTGGGGGCCGAAGGACGGGCCACATCCGACGGGTCTTGCCCGCCTTCGGCCCCCACGACCCGACCGTTCTCGACGAGTCGACACAGGTCGTAGTCGGCGGCCGAGGCGTCGGTGGCTACCGCCGCGGCCCGGGTGGCCACCGCGCGGGCCGCCGTCGACACCGCGTCGGCCCTGTTCGAACTCGCCGGAACCCGATCAGCGCTGGAGACGGCGAACCTGTCCCCGTTCTGGCGTGACGCACGCACCCACGCGCTGCACTACCCCACCCGCTGGAAGCTCCGGCACCTCGGCCGCTGGCTGCTGCACGGAACGCCGCCACCCCGCCGCGGCCTGCTGTGAGCCCTCCCTGGTGCTCGGGGGGCGGTGAAGCCCACGACCTGCTTCCCTCCGGCCGTTGGTCTGACCGAGACCAGACCTGGGTGTTGACCTGCTCCACCGGGTTGGAAATGCCTTGGGCGTCGAGGCCCGCGCTGTTGGCCGGAAAGGCTGACCGAGACGGTGCCGGCCCGCCCGTCGGACCTGTCGGCGTTCCTCTACTTCCCGGGTAGCCGCCAACACCTGGCCCAGATGCCCGCGACGAAACGCCCCCGACGACCTGACCAACCATCACCGGCCAGCACGGGCATGCCGAGGACCTCGTCGCCGGCCCACCGCCCAGGCGTGGTGCCGGATCTCCGCTGGCGCGGATACCAGTGACAGGTGCCCCGGCCAGCGGGATCGCGAGCTGACCGGAGGCGGGGCCCGCGGTCTGCCGTACAAGACTCCATTGCTATCGCAAAATCTATGCCATTGACGCAATCTTGGCTTTGGTATAGAAAGCAACTGCGCCCGATCGGGCGGGGCCGATCGCCGCGGCGGGTGAGGTGCCAGCCTCGGACCAGCCGGTGACACCGTGCACCCCGGTTGGCGACGCCTTGTTACGGAGCCAGCGCGTCGAGAACAGACGCCTTCTGGAATCGTCAGGTCGCAACGAACGGTCAGGACTCAATCCTCCCGTCCAGATCGTGGACTCGGCCGCACCTGGCAGGGGTATCAACGAGCCCACGCCAACGTGGCCCGACCGCGACGACGCCGCGGTCTCGAACGATGACGACCAATACAGCGACGGCGAACTGGCGACGCCGGCACGTGCCATCGAGGGCCGCGAACGGTGCGGGTGGGTCCGAATCCATCGCGCTGCCGCGGTTGCGGTCGTCCGGGCATTCTATTGGCACCGTGCGCGCGGTAGCGCGCTGGATATACGTGCCGAAGAGGAACACGGTGTGGTCAGCCGACCCGATGAACACTGTCTCGAGACCACGTCCGTGGACCTTCGCGGCTCGGATGGACCGAGGGTGCACCACGGAGAGGAGAAAGTAATGGCGAGGCGGGACGAATTCGTCCAGACTAGGGTGAGGAGGCGAGTGCCTACTCTGGGGTTAGGTATGATCCTGAGCCTCGCCGTGCTCTTGGCTTTACCGGCGACGGCCCGCGCACAGACCGCGGCGACGAACGGCGGCTCCGCCAACGCGATCACCGAGACCAACGTGACGAACGACCCGACCAGGGACAACGGTCAGCCCGAGGTCGCCGTCAACCCGAAAGACCGGAACAACCTGGTGTTCATCTCCACGGACCATCGGCCGGGAGAGCGAACGGTGACACCCGACAAATTCCACTGCTACGCCGCGTACTCCCGTGACGGCGGCGCAAAGTGGACGGAGATTCCCTGGCCAAACGGGAATCGGGCCATGTGCGGTGACCCGAACCTGGTCGTCGACTCCCACGGGGTCTTTTACGTCGCCTTCAACCGGCTGGGCTGCGCGCCAGGTGAACCCGAGCCCGCCTCGCCCGGCAGCTGCACCGACGTGCCGAACCATCTGGGCTTCTCGAAGTCGCTCGACGGCGGCCGTACCTGGTCGGCTCCGATCGACACTCCGCTGCTGATAGGCGTCACCCCTCGGCTGCGGATCGACGCCGCGAATGACAACATCTACGCCGTCGGCCAGGACACCGCGGGCAACATAGCGGTCTCGGTGACCAAGAACCGAGGGGCGACCTGGAGCGATCCCGCGGTCCTGCCGCAGCAGCCGTTCGGCACGCAGATCGCCGCGCAGGGTGGAACTCTCGCCGCCGCTACCGGCGTCACGGTGAATTTGGACAACGGGGTCGTGTTCCTGGGGACGGACGTGATCTTCCAGGCGAGCCGTGACGGTGGGAAGACCTTTACCAACTTCCCAGTGACAACGACGAACGGTACCCCAGTGGCGCCGCCTGTCGGCCCCTCCCTGCCCAACCTGGCGACCGGTGCCACCGACCCGCTCCCGTGGGTCTCGGCGGATCCGACACACAACGGCCGGTTCGCGCTCATGATTCCGCGGAGCGACAACCTGGAGGTTTACATCACTGAGAACTCCGGCGCGAAATGGACTGGGCCGACCGTGATTCCCGCGGCGGGCGCGGTCAAGCCGTGGATTGATTTCGGCTCGACGGGGCTTCTCGGCGTCATGTGGCGCACATCCGCCGTCGATGTGTACTCCGCGGTCTCATTCAATCGCGGGAAGACCTTCAGTCCGCCGGTGAAGGTCAACAAGGTGACGGAGCCAGGCGTCACCGCCGCGGGCGACGAGTTCTCGCGGATTCTGGTCACGGACAAGTACGCGTACGTGTCCTGGTCAGATGGCCGGAACGGCGGCACGCCCGACGGTGTTCTCGCCAGGGTGCCGATTTCTCGGTACAAGTAGGTCCTACCGGGGCAGGTTCGACGGGGCTCGGTACCCAACCGGCGCCAACCGAGGGAACCGCTGAATTCACGTTCGGAGCGCAGAGTGGCCAGGGGGCGACCGCCTCCTGGCCACTCGACGTACCCATGGCCGGCGAGGTCTCTCCGCGCGGGAGGACGTGCACGCCAGCCGTCGCGCTGGTCAGGCGAAAAGCTCGACCACCCGTTGGCGGCCGGCGCTGAACTCCTGTAGTTGGATCGGTGTTCCGTCCGGGTCGGCGATGAAGAAGAACCGCGAGACCCTGGTTTCGGTGATCGGGCACAGCGGCGTGGCCCCGATGGCGGTCACCCGTCGGTAGGTGTCTTCGATGTCGACCACGGTCAATGCGATCTTTGGCCGCCCGAACTCCATCGGATAGAAAGGGTCAACTTCTGGTTGGGGGAAGCCGTCGGAACGAGGCCCGAAGAGCTCGACGACGGTCTCGCCTATTCCGAGGCCGAGTCGAGTCCAGCCCTCCCCCGTGTCCGTGTACAACTGACTGAACCCGAGGACCCGGATGTAGAAGTCGGCCGAGGCGGCCGGATCGGCGACGGTGATTCCCAGGTGTGAGAAGCAGCTCACCGCCGCCGGCGGCGGCGTCCCACCGCCGGCGACCGGGCGACGCTCAGACGTCATATCGGTAGCGTGAGCTCGCCCGCCGGACCGTCGGCTCGACGTCGCGTTCCGTCCAGCAGTTACCCAGGTCGGCGATCAGGCTGAGCCCGGTGCGGTCGTCGGCGAATGTCCATGGATAGGTGCACATTTCGCTGACGGAGAGGCGCGGGTGCGTCATGACAGTGCTGCCTTGGCGTCGCGGATCTCGGCCTCCAGCCAGCGGACCTCGCTGAAGTTCTCCCGCCCGCTGCGTGCGAGCAGCAGTTCGTGGGCTTCGAGCTTCACGCGTAGGGCGGCGGTGTCCTGGGGTGTCTGCGAGAGGACGATCTCGGTGAAGTGCAGCGCCTCCAGTGCTCGTCCGGCTGCCAGGTGGGTCTCGGCCCGGTCGAGTAGTGGAGCGGTGCCGCCGGCGAGCTCGATGAGTTCCTCCCAGATCGCCGAGGGGGGCATGTCGTAGAGCTCGGTGGTCGATTCGTAGCGGAACCAGCCGGTGTGTTCCTCCCATATGGCCCGCACGATCCAGGGAATCTTGCCGTGGCCCTGGGGGATGGTGAGGTCGGGAGGCAGGGTGATCTGGCCCATCAGCGTCCACAGGTCGACGCCGGCGTTCATGCCCTCGATCGTCCGGTCACGCACGTACTGAGTCGCGTCACGGATCTGGGTCAGCCGGCGGCGGATCTCCTCGGCGCCGCGGACCGGTTCGCCGTGCCCGGTGATCAGCAGTTCGGCCTCCAGCGCGATGACCCGGTCGACCGACTGGATGAAGGCCAGCGAGCCGCGGATCTTGTCGCCACGGACCGTGTAGAGGTTCGGGACATGCCCGAACAGCGGACCGGTGAGGTTGCCAGTGAACACGGTGCGCTCGTTGGGCAGCCAGACGACCAGCGAGTCGGTCGTCTCCCCACCCGGCGTCGAGTACAGCTCGATACGGCGACCGCCCAGGGTGAACGCGTGTCGATCTAGGAAGGTTGTGGTGACGACGGGTTCGGGAGGTTGGTAGGAGCGGTCGACGCCCGTGATGTCACGGCTCCACAGCCGCCCGGTACGGCGGGTGTAGAACGGCTGCAGGCGCCGCCAGTACTCCCGCACCGTCGCGTGGTTGGCCTGGGCGATCGTCTCGACGCCCGGCTCGTTGAGCTGGGACCAGCCGCCGACGTGGTCGCCGTGGCCCTGGGTGAACACGATGACCCGCAACGGGTTGCCGCTCGCCCTCTCGAAGCGGTCCCGGATCTGCTTCGCCTCGTTGTACATCCCCGTGTTGATCAGCAGATCGCCGTCCGGGGTCGTGATCAGATAGCTGTTGGAGATCCCTCTGGAGGCGAAGATGTGGTCGTTGATCGGGACCGCGTCCTGCTCGCCCTCGCCCTCCTTCACGATCAGTGCGTTCTGCGGCTGCCTGAGCGGCTGGTCTGACGGCTGGTTCATCGGCCACGTCCCTTTTCTGCCTCCGGTCGCAGGCCGACGGCGTCGATGTAGAAGGCGAACCGGTCACGGAGCCGACCGGCGTCCAGGCCGAAGTCCCCCTCCAGGTCGTAGACCACCCGGCCGCGCCGACCTCGCGGATGCTTCGCCAGGTATGCCTCGATGTCGGCGATGCTTTCGCCGGTCGCTGCCAGGCCCGCTCGCTCGAGCACACCGGCCGCTGCCTCGACGTCATTGCCGACGATGTCGTCGAACCTGACCTCGACGAGCTGTTCTGGCGGCACCAGATGCCGATCACGCAGGTAGCGACGCAGCATGAGCTCGAGGCGGTTCACCCAGTAGTCGACGTGCGCGTTGATGTCAGGCCGGCGCTGGCTCATCTTGAGCGCGAGGCCCCGCATCGTCAGCAACGACTGGAGAGTAGCCACCGGATCCCGGTGGATCATCACGACGGTCACGTCCGGGTAGGCCGCCAGCAGCGGGCCGAGCTGCTCACTGTGCTGGTTCGACTTGAGCATCCACCGCAGCTCACGCTGTTCGGCTGGGAGCTGCCAGGCGATCGCCTTGAGGACGTCGCGCATATAGAGGTAGTGCGGCGTCTGGTCCCGCGTGAGGTAGTAGTCGCGCCAACCCGGTACCCGGGCCAGCCACTCCCACTGGTAACTCGCGAAGTCCAGCAGTTGCAGCTCGTTCTCGCCGCACGCGTGGTCGGGCGAGTGCTCGTGCATCGCCGCGAAGAACTCGTTCTGGCTGGCCCGCTCCCACCGCGCCTGCGACCTCGTCCACCGCGGGTCCACCACGCCCGCGCCGTGCCCGGATGGCTCGTCGGGGCGCGGCGCCGGCTGCGCCGCGAGGTAGACCGGCAGGTGGCGCAGGCGGCGGTCGGCACCGACCAGGTTCTCGAGATGGGTGCTCCCCGACCTCGGCAGGGCGACCACGTTGATCGGACGCACGATCGGCGCGCCAAGGCAGTCGGGGTGCGCCGTCCAGTAACGCTGGATCAACAAACGGTTGGCCGCGGCACCGACACAGTGTTCGACGAAAGTCGCCTTGTGTGCCTTCCAGACGTTCTCGTCCGCTCCGACCTCGGCGAGCAGGCGCGCCAGCCGCTCGGTGAAGTCCATCAGGCCGAAGTCGTCGAGACTCGTACGTGTCCGGGCGGCTGTCAGCACGGCGTCGACGGTCATGTCGAGCGGTTCGCGCTCCGCGGCCTCCAGGCGGGCGCGTTCCGCGGGATCGCGGTTGTCCTCCCGCATGCCCTCCACGCGAAGAATCTTTACGGCCATGGCGGCAGCTCCGAGACGTCGGTCTTGCCCGCGTTGGCCAACCACCCGCCGTCGATGACGACGACGTCGCCGGTGTGGAACCGGGAGACGTCGCTCATGAAGTACACGCCGCGTCGCTGACGTCGACCTCCTGGGCAAGGACCCGATGGCCGAACTCGCCCAGCGCCTTGGCTGCCTCGGCGTTTTTGTCAGCCCGTCGGCCCCAGATGACGACGTCACCGCCAGACCGCGCGATGCCGCGTGCGAAGGCGAGGCCGATCCCCGCGTTGCCGCCGCTGACAAGGACGACGCGCCCCGCTAAGTCAAACATAAGCATTGCTATAACAAAACCTGATTTGCGTCAACGGCAGCGGGTCGGATCAGCGTTCCACGTGGGCCGAGGCCCCGAACGGCCGGCCCGATCCGCCGGAGGCGACTACGTCAGCGAGCCATGCCCAGGACAGCGACACCCGGCCGGTCGCGGACCGGGATCCGACCACGGGCCTCGCGGGTCACGATCGCGGCGGACTGGACCAGACGACGGCCGAGATCGAGAACCTGGTCGACGAGCACCGGATGGTCGGGTGCGGTGATGCTGAGCGACACGAGCACACGGCCGATCGGGTCGAAGATCGGGGCAGCGACCGTCTTGACGAGGATCTCGTCCGCCTCGGCCAAGCCGTCAAGCGACAGGAGCATCTCGTCGGTCCGGCCAAGCACCTCGGCGAGATGCTGCTCCGCGTCCTCGTCGGTCGGCTCGCTACGCAGCTTCGCGACGGCGTCGATCACCGCCGGCGCGGCGATCGCCTGGAGCGGCACGCTGAAACCCCTCGCGCGGATCTCGGCTAGGACGCCGCGGTAGAGCTCGGCGAGCGGGCCGGTGAGGGCCGCACGGTCGAACCACGTGGCAACCGCGTCGTCATCCGCCCAAGCCAAGAAAACGGCGCCGATTGGCGCGAGCAGCGGCGTCCGATCGCCTGGGTATCCGATGCTCGGCGCGAGGGGTACTGGGCCGCGACGAGCGAGGAGGATGACGTCGCGGCCTGCGAGGGCGGACACACCGACCTCGACGTCGAGTTCGCTCGCGAGTACCTCGGCCTGCTCGATGGCGGCGCCAATCGCCGGATGCTGGTCGAGGGTGGCGAACCCGGTCGCCACCAGCGCCGGGCCCAGGCCATAGGTGCGATGCATCGGATCCCGGATAAGGAACCCGCAGTCGCACAGGACGGCCAGGGTGGCGTGGGCGGATGCGATGTTCATGCCCAGGTGCGTCGCAAGTTCGCTGATCGTGAAGCCCCTGCCAGGGTGCGCGGTGAGGAACGACACGATGTTCGTCGCGCGAGCGGATGCGGGCGCAGGCCTGGCCATACACCCAAGATAGCGATATTGACGTGGTCTGAGCTAGGCTCACGACTTGATTGCAAAGTGACTTTTGGCATAGCAATGAACACGACCTGGTCGTGACCTCAGCGGACAGCCAGAGGGCGGTCGATCTCGACGCGCCGCGGGACGCTGGCCGTTGGCCGGGGTCGATTCGCATGCCATCGGCAGGACGTCAGGAGATCCCGACACGGCCGACGGGCATGCGGGTCGGGTCTAGGGCGCGCTCCCCGGACCGCCATCCGCACCGCCAGGTAGTGCCAGGCCCGTAGCGTGCCGCCCGTCAAGAGGGGATCCCGATGCCGTTCATGATGGTGTCGTAGAAATATTGGGCGATTTCTGGGGCGGTGCGCTTCCCGCCAGGGCGGTACCACTGGTAAGTCGAGCCGCACATGCCCAGGATCGCCAGCGCGGTCAGGTTCGGGGCCGGGACCGCGAACGCGCCTTCGGCCACCCCCCGGTTGAGAACGTCGACGAGCATCCCTCGATAGCGGTCGGCCTGCTCGGCGATCTTACTGCGGATGACTTCGGGCAGCTCCCGGTTGCGCTCGAAGTAGACGCGCATGTGGCCGGGATGAGTCTCCATCAAAGAAACCAGGTCGGTCATCATGGCCAACAATAGCCCACGCGGGTCAAGGGTACCTTCGCCCAAGCGGCTCTGGTGCGCGTTGATGACCGGTTCGATCATCTCCTGCTGCATCTGCCCCAGCAGCTCGTCCTTGCTGCGGAAGTAATAGTACAGCGACGCCTTGCGAATCCCGACGTGTTGCGCAATGGCCTCCATGGACGCCTCCTGGTCGGCGCGCCGCTCGAACAGGTCGCCTGCCGCCTTCAGGATCTGCGCCTTACGAGACTTCGCCGGCAACGGGGCCTGCGCCTGCTCGTCCACCACTGAGGACCTCCGTCCGTTCCGCTAAATTTCTTGATTCTATGAGCGCCGAGGACGCCCAGGCCGAACCGCCGACGGTTTCGACACGCGAATCCACAGGGTGGCGTCGCGCGGGCGAGGGGCAGGAACCGCCGGACGAACAGGAGCGCACCGGCGATCCGGGCTGGGGCCCGACGCCTTGATCATTTGAACCCGCGGATGCGGGGAGTCGCCCGCCGTGTCGTCGAGCGTCCAGGCCGGCGGCTGGCCGAGCGCGCCTCGGACCGGCGGCGGCCGGCAACCGTTCGGAAGGCTCCAGTACACGCGGACTGACGCCAGCAGGCCGTTCTCGTGGCGGTCGATCGTCACCGGTCTCCCAGCGCCAGAGGCAGACCCGGTGCGCCCGGGCGGGCGAGGTAGCTTGCGCGATGCGTTGACACAGGTCTGAACTCACCCTAGGTTACCTACCGTCCGGACGGTAGACAGAGGTAGGGATCGACTTCTCGTCACCAGGGCCTCCGCCGCCCTCCCGCGAGCGAGCTCCTGGCCACGCGGCGCGAAGGGGAGGTCTCATGGTTGTCACGAGGGCACCGAGCCCGCACCTCCTCCGAGCGAACCTCTTATCGGGCCACCATCGTGGGAACGAGGCGTAGGTGTGAAGAACGCGATTTTCACCGGCGATGCCTCCGGCATCAGCCGGGCCAGACGCGGCGGTTGAACGCCGACGGGTTCGGCGCGGGCTGTCCTCGCTCTCACCCCGTCCGACGCGCCCCGTCGACCGTCCGGCGCACAAGAACGAACGCCGCCAAGTTCATGACCCCTAACACTTCGCAGCATGCAGAACCTCGGCTTCCTGATGGGTCTGGTCGAGAGTCGGGCCAGCGAGATGGCCGAGTCAGCTTCGAGGGAGCCCCCATTGACCAGCGATGGTTCCAACCCGACCCAACGTGTGGACAGGAAATACCGTGTCGTTCAGTGGGCCGCCGGCCGGATGGGGAAGAAGGCCATCCGCGGTGTCGTCGACCATCCGGACCTGGAGCTGGTCGGCCTCTACGTCTACTCAGAGGACAAGGAAGGCAAGGATGCCGGCGAACTGGCCGGAATCAGCCCGCTTGGCATCCTTGCCACCCGCGACATCGAGGACGTCCTGGCGCTGAAACCCGACTGCGTGCTCTACATGCAGGAGGGCTTCGACCTCGACGATGTGACGCGGCTGCTGAGCTCCGGTATCAACATCGTCACCACCCGCAGCGAGTTCTTCTATGCGGCGGCGATGGATCCAACCATCCGACAGCGCGTCGAGCAGGCCTGCCAGCAGGGCGGCACGTCGATCCATGCGACCGGCAGCAGTCCTGGCTTCAGCACGACCACGATGCCAATGACGCTCGTCTACCCCATGCGAAGGCTCGACGAACTCACCATCGACGAGTACGCCGATATCCCGGCCTCGGTGGGACCCGACATGATCACCAAAGTCATGCGCTTCGGCGCGCCGGTTCACCAGGACACGATGGACCCGCGGTTGTTGCAGGGCACCGCCGAGGGCTACCGGCAGTCACTCACCGCGTTTGCCGACGCGATTGGCCTGCCACTTGACGGCTTCGAAGTACGGGGGGATATCGCGCGCGCCACCGAGCCGTACACGCTTTCGGACGGCTCCGTCATCGAGAAGGGTACGATGGCGGCGCAGCGGATCACGGTCGCCGGCCTGCGCAACGGCAAGCCGTTTCTGACCTTCCGAGCTCATTGGTTCTGCACACCGCGTCTCGACAAGGACTGGAACATCACCGGCGAGGGCTGGCTTTTCACTACCAAGGGCGACGCGCCCATGCAGGTCCGTGTGACGTACGGAAGGACGGACGAGGGGTACTCCGAGCACCTCGCCGGATACACCGCGACCCCGGCCGTGAACTCGGTCCCCGACGTCGTGGAGGCCGAATCTGGCATCCGCACGGTATTCGATCTACCGCCGGTTGTCGCGCGCCTCGGGCATAGGTAGTCCGTCCTTGAAATCCCCGGCGATCGGCGAGATGGACGAACGAAAATCATTCGTGTTTCCAGGGACGCAGGCTGACCGGCCCGCAGAACCGCAACTCGCGGCAACACGGTCGCGCCATCGTCGTGACTGGGTGGCCGGAGTTGTCCGGCTGGCGGGTCGGCCGAACCGCAGCCGACCCACCAGCGGCTGAGGCCCGGGTACGCGGCACCGGGGCAGGAGTTCGTAGCGATGATCGGCGACGACTCGGCCGCGGACCTGGGTGGAGACCAGCGGCCCCGCGCTCGCCGGAGAAAGGACAACCTGCATGGACCGCATCGGTCCCATCGCGCCGCGTGCATGGACACAGGAGATGCGCGCAGCCATGACCGCCCTGTTGCCGCCGGCGCCGCGTCATCCACTACCAAAGTCCGAGGGCAAGCCTGTACCACTCAACATGCTGGGGATCTTGCGCATCATCCTGTGCTCGCCCGGGCATTCTTTACCTTCAATGCCCACGCTTTGCTGACGACCACGTTGTCGGAGCGGCAGCGGGAGATTCTCATCCTCCGGGTCGCGACGCTGCGACAGTCCTCCTATGTGTGGGCGGAACACGTCTTCATGGCCCGGGATGCCGGCGTGAACGATGACGAGATCGCAGGCATCGCCCGAGGCCCAGGCGCGCCGTGCTGGGATCCGCTTGAAGCTGCCCTGCTGCGCGCCGTCGACGAACTGGTCGCCGACGGCGCTATTCGCGACAGTACGTGGGTGGTCCTCGCGGCGGCGCTCGACGTCCAGCATCTCATGGACGTAATTTTTACTGTCGGCGCGTACGAGACCCTCGCCTGGATGTTGCGCTCGTTCGCTGTGAGCATCGAGGCCGGTTCCACGTCGATCTGACGACGAAGCAGCCCATTGTCCGCGCGAGTCAATACGGTGCGGCCGAAATTGCCTGCGAGCCGCACTCCGCTCCTCCACCACACAAGACCGCTAGATGGGGATGACAATGCCGCACATCGGAATTGCTGGGGTCAGCATCGCGCTCAGACGAGAGAGGCAACGCTCCGCGCTGGCGCTGTTAGCGGTGCCGCTGGCAGCCGTCACGTTCCTCGCCGCCGGCTGCGGCGGAGGCGGCGACAAGAACACCGCTCCGAACGCGCCGGGCTCGGCCCCGGCCAGCGGCGACAAGGTTCTCGGCGCCATGAACCCGGCCAAGGGTGAGCCGATCAAGATCGGAATGGTTTCCGATGGTAAGTACCCGGGCAGCGACGCCTCCGTCGAGGGCCGGGTGGCCGACGCGACCGTGAAGTGGATCAACGAGCGCCAGGGCGGGCTCGGCGGCCGGCCCATCCAACTCGTCAAGTGCGAGGACCTGGGTGACCCCGCGAAGGCCGCGGACTGCGGCAACCGCATGGTCGAGGACAACGTCGCGGCCGTCGTCATGGGCGGCCCGGCCTTCCCGGACGCCATCTGGCAGCCGCTGCACGACGCGAAACTGCCGATGTTCTTCTATGGCGCGAGCAGCAACAAGGTACTCACCGATCCCAATGCGCACGTCCTCGCCGACGCGGTCTTCGGCGCGCTCGGCATGCCGGCCGGCCTTGCCAAGGAGAAGGGCGTCAAGAAGGTCTCGGCGATCGTGATCGACATCCCGGCCGCCGTGGACATCTACCAGAACCAGGCACCCGCGATCTACAAGGCAGCTGGCGTCGAGCTCCAGCTGGTCACCGTCCCGCCGGACCAGGCCGACATGACGCCGCAGGCCCAGCGCATCGCGACCGACGGCACCGGCCTCGTCTTCGTCGTCGGCGGCGAGCCGTTCTGCATCGCCGCCTTCAACGCCCTGAACGCCGTCGGCTACAAGGGCATCACGGCCAGCATCACCCAGTGCCTCGGCGACTCGTCCCGCAAGGCGGTCCCCGGCAGCTTCCTGAAGGGCATGACCATCGGCGCCGCATCGCCGCTCGGCGACGACGATGACCCGTCGATCAAACTGTTCAAGGCCGTCTCGGAGACGTACGGCAGCAACATCGACACCGGCAACGGCGTCGCGATCGGTATGTTCTCCTCGATGGCCGGCTTCCGTGACGCCCTCGATGGGATCTCGCCGAACGACCTCACCCCGGCGGGCATCGCCGCGGCGCTCAAGAAGATGCCGGAGAAGGACCTGCCCGGCGCCGGCGGCATGCGCTACCGCTGCAACGGCAAGGCCAGTCCGGCGCTACCCGCCGTCTGCGTGCGCGGCGGTCTGGTCACCACACTCGACGACAAGGGCCAGCCGACCACCTACACGCCGCTTGGCCAGTCGCCGATCGAGGACTGAACAGAACCGATCAAGAACTGAGCAGGGCAACCGAAACCGCAAGCTACAACCCAGCCCAACCACCGCCGCTCCGCGGGTTTGTCCCGGGACGTCCCGGGACAGCCGGGCGCTCCCGGGACAACCTCGCGGCGGCGGCGGTTTGGCCGTCGTCACGCCGGCCCGATCCGGCTTTGACACCACCGGGCTGCGCGGCGCCGGATCGCTGCCGCGCAAGGACCTCGGCATCATGCTCGACGTCGCCGGACCGTCGGCGTGGCCGATCAGATCACGCTTGTCGAACTCGCCCACCAGAGCGTCATGACGCTGCGCGGTGGCGACCAATAGCCGTCGATCACCGCGGCTGCCCGCCAGCGCGCAGCGCCGACGGCACCCACGAAGGAGGCAGTTGAGGATGAACCGGCTCGCCGGTAAGACCGCCATCGTCGTCGGGGGCGGGCAGCGTCCCGGCGCCACCATCGGCAACGGCCGCGCCACAGCGGTCGCGTTCGCCCGGGAGGGCGCGCGTGTGCTCGTCGTCGACCGCGACCTGAACGCGGCCGAAGAAACCGTCGCCCAGCTGCGTGCCGAAGGCGGGTACGGCCTGGCTCACAGCGCCGACATCACCCGGCCGGCGGACTGCGAAACCATCGTGCGTGCCGCCACCGAGGCGTTCGGTCGCGTCGATATCCTCCACAACAACGTCGGCGCGGTCGTGGCCGCGGGGACCGAGGCGACCAGCCTCGACGACTGGGAACGCGGGCTCTCGATCAACCTCACCGGCCTGTGGCTGGTCTGCCGGCAGTTCCTGCCTGTCATGCGCGCCCAGGGGCACGGCGTCGTTCTCAACATCTCGTCGCTCGCCGGGCTCCTGGCCGGCGCGAACCCCTACTCGATCGGAAAGAACGGCGTGAACGCGCTTACCCGCGGGCTGGCGCTCGAGTACGCACCACATGGCATCCGGGTCAACGCGATCGTCCCAGGAATGATCGACACACCGATTGGCGTCGACCGGGTCGTCGAGGCGACGGGACGTGACCGAGACGAGGTCGCCGCCGCCAGAGCCACCCAGGTACCGATGGGCCGCCAGGGGACGGCCTGGGACATCGCCAACGCCGCCGTCTTCCTGGCTTCCGACGAGGCGTCCTACATCACCGGCGTCATCCTCCCCGTCGACGGCGGCAGCGCCCTGCAGGCGAGGACCTACTAGACCCGTCTTCCGCGCGTGCGGCAGGCGGGTCTAGCTGCTGGGGGCACCGCCGGGTACGAAGACGAACTCGTCGCCGTCGAGGTCCACATGTCCGTGATGCGGCGCGGAGAAGTGCGCCGGGAACAGGAGTGCCCCCTCAGCCCGCAGTCTGCGCACCAGTGCCCAGCGGGTCTCGATGGCCGCCGGGAGGTCGTCGCAGCCCGGCAGGTGCAGCTCGGGCCTGGACACCTGGGCTGGGTGGTGAAACGCGTCGCCGGTGAAGTAGGCGCGCTCGCCCCCGGACTCCAGGCGGAGCATCGCGTGGCCGGCCGTGTGCCCGGCCGCCGGCTCCACCGAGAGGCTCGCGGAGATCGCGTACGTCGCGGGGACGATCGTGGCCTGACCGGCCTCGGCAATCGGACGTACACACTCGTCGAACACCGAGACGTTGAAGTCGTTGGGATGGCGGTACGCGGAGCTGGTGTCCCAACGCCGGTACTCGGCATCGACGAAGAAGTACCGGGCGTTCGGGAAGGTGGGTACCCATCTCCCGTCGACCTTCATCGTGTTCCAGCCGCAGTGGTCGTTGTGCAGATGTGTGCAGAAGACGACGTCGATCGTGTCGGCCGGCGCGCCGGCGGCGGCGAGTCGTTCGAGGTACGGCTGGTCGAGATTGTCGAATGGCGGGACTCCCCGCTGGCGGCCGTTGCCGTTGCACGGGTCGACGAGCACGGTCAGGCCGTCCACGCGGACGATCCAGCTGTGGTTGGAGAACTCGAAGGTCATCGTCGCCCGGTCAAGAAACCCGCCCGGCAGCGGGTCGATGCGGCGAGCGACGAATTCCTCATCGCCGGCGAGTGTTCTGGCGGAGGCACGAAAACTCTGCTCCTCGACCCGCTCGACAAAGGCCGCGCCAACCCGAAAAGCCATGCGGCGATGCTACCGACCCCGGCCGGGGGCAGATGTCGCCGGCTCGTGGATCTCCATTCGCTCGTCGAGCGGCGAGGACCGAGGGTGAGAGGCGGGGCCTGTTGCGTAGTGAGGAGCCGGACGTGCGGAGCCGCCGCCGGCCTGGTGATCAGACGGCGCGGGCGAGTTCGGTGAACGCGACCGCAGCCGCAGTCGTGGCTCGGCGTCGGTGGCGAGTTCGTAGGGTCCGCGGCGGATGTTCTGAACCAGGGAGTGTCCGGCGCTGATCGTCTGGGCGGAGCGCAGGCGTTTGAGACCGCGCATCGGTCGCAGCCGGGCCTTGAGCCGGCTGTGGTCCGATTCGATGCGGTTGTTTTCCCGAGCGGCGTCGACGTGGCAGGCCTCGGGAAGCAGCTCGTCGAGAACCCTCGGGTAGACGGGCGCCTTGTCGGTGGTGACCTCGACCGGCTTACGGCCGTGGCCCAGCGCCCGGATGAAGAACCTACGCGCCGCGACCTGGTCGCGCCGCTCGCTGACGAGCACGTCGATGACCTGCCCATGCTGGTCAACGGCCCGGTACAGGTACGCCCAACGCCCGGCGATCTCGACATAGGTCTCGTCGACGAACCACCTACTACCCGGACGGCGCCGGCACGGCCGGGCCGCCTCGACCAGCAACGGCGTGCACCGCTGCACCCACCTGAAAATCGGCACGTGGTCGACGTCGATGCCACGCTCGGCCAGGAGTTCCTCGACGTCCCGGAACGAGAGCGCGAACCGCAGGTACCACCGGACCACGAGCGTGATCACCCCGGGCAGGAACCGGAACCCAGCGAACTCCGAGACCGGAGCCGGTGGACGACGAAGGCAGCGAGCCATCATCCGATCAGCCTGGGCGTCGACCGCGACCCCGCCTCCGACCAGCGCAACAGACCCGACGCATCGACCACTCGGCCCTACACGCTTCTGTTCGCCCTCGCCCGCGTTCTTCGCCTTTTTCACCCGCTTCCCAAGCTCGTCTTGTCGATCCCGAGACTCTTCGAGATCGGGATCGCTCCAAAGCTCAGGTATGAGGCTTGAACCGGATCAGGCTTCAGGAGAGGTCCGCGAAGTCCAGGACGGAGTTCGGGAGTTTCAGGCCCGCCGGGATTGACGTGCCCGCTTCGCTCAGGACCTGGTCGAGCCGGCGGCGCGCGATGCGCCAGGCACCGTCGTGGTACACAAGCCTGTCGCGGTAGACGACAGCGGCGCGGTTGATCCGGTCCTGCTTGGCCTGGTAGACCCACTGCACCCAGCCGTAGCAGCTGGCCCACACGCCGTTGTCGTCGGCACCCACCAGATGGTTGGTCATTACGTGCAGGGTCCAGGCGCAGCTGTCGTGGAACGGGATGAAGAAGTCAAGCCAGCTGGCGATTCCCCTGTAGGTTCCGGTCGGATAGACCGCGACGACGTCGGGCGTGAACAACGTCCGAAAGAAATCCCAGTCGCGGGTGTCGATGGCCCATGCGTAGCCGTTCTGGTGCCGCATGGACTCAACCGCGATCTGGTTCAGGTCGATCGCTGTCATCCCGTCGCCTCCCTGTGTGATAAAAGACCTCGGCAGGATCGACCATGAGCAAACCGGACACGATATTGAATACCCCGGTCGATATCGGGCAACCCGCGGCGCAGAGCATACCCCCCGTAGCGCTGTGCCTGCCGACCATGGCATCCGCCCTGGTCAGGGTGGTCACCGCCGCCGGGACCGATCATGGCCCTTCCAGCGTCCGGCCCTCGCCCGGCAGGACCGGGCGCTGGGCGTGGAGCCGGGTAGACCCGGCGGGGCTGTTGCGTTGCGTGGAGCCGGGCACGCGGAGCCGCCGCCAGTGCGACGATCACATGGCCTGGACGAGTTCGGCGCGCGCTGTTGCGTTCGGCCGCGGCAAGGCCTGGCGGATGCGGGTTGCTGCCCTGGTCAGAGCACCAGAGCGAGCTCGATGAACGTCTCGGCAAGCCGGCGGTGGGGTTCGGCGTCGGTGCCGACTTCGTAGTGTCCGCGGCGGACGTTTTGAACGGAGGCGTGCCCGGAGCTGACGATCTGGACGGAGCGCAGCCGCTTCAGCCCTCGCATCGGCCGCAGCCGGGCTTTGAGCCGGCGATGGTCAGCTTCGATCTTGTTGTTGGCGTACCGGACGTCGATGTGGCGGGCGGCGGGCAGCTGTTCGTCGAGGACCCGTGGTACAGGCGCCTGGAATGAGTCTCAGGATCTCCCACGGTCGAGTTCAGCAAATCGGCACGTTCGGGAAGATTAGTACTCTTGCCGATAAACGGGCAGGAGGCGCAATGCGCTAACCCGAGTGGGTGCATTCTTGGGCGACAGCGCCTGTCGACGACAGCGGTTGGCGAATGCACCGCCGAGGGGTCACTGCCGTACTACAAGACCAGGAAATCCTTACTCGTAGACTGGCGCCGATCACCAAGATCTGATCTTTTGAGGGCGGTTGGCATGCCTCGTCGGAGTTGGCGGTGGGTATGGGCCGGGCGCATCGTGTTCGGTGTGATCGTCGGGGCGCTGGTCGTCTATCTCGCCATGGTCGGGCTCGACGAGGCGGACAAACTGGCCAGCAGCATCGGAGCGGTGCTGGCGCTCAGCGCGTTGGGTGCGCCGTATCTGCTGCCCTGGCCCGGAGGCACGCCGGCGGCTGAGCCGAACCGGGCCGAGGACACGGGCAGTGCCCGTGCCGCGGGCGGTGGGCAGGCCAATACCGGGCTGCAGGCCCTGGACGCCGGTCGGCCGGTACAGGTCGCGCGGACAGGTGACACGTTCGCGGACGGGCCTGGATCCGTGGCCAATACCGGCGTCCAGCGGGGCCCTGGTCGTGATGGCTGACCGAGCGTCACCTCCCGTGGCGTCGGAGGCGGCCACGGTCACGGATTCCGGGCAGGCGTCGGCCGACCGTGGTGGTATCGCCAACTCGGGGGTCATGGGTGATCTGACCGTCGAGCACCATCACCATCCGTGTGCGGCGCCGGCGCCGTCCTGGCCGGTACTGGTGGGGCGGCCTCCGGCGTTGGCGTCGGCGTTCCAGCCCCGGCATGCGCTACGGGACCGGATCCTGGCTGCCCGACCGCATGATCAGGACGTCGTCGCGGCTCAGGGCGCGACGACGGGACGCGGCGGGGCGGGGACGGGGACGCGGGTGTTGGCCGGTGGGGGTGGGGTCGGGAAGTCGCAGCTGGCGGCATGGTTCGCCTGCCACGCCGCCGAGAGCTGCACGGACCTGGTCGTGTGGGCGGACGCGGCCAGCGCCGACGAGGTGATCACGACCTATGCCCGGGCGGCGGCGCGGGTGGAGGCGCCCGGAGCGGGCGGCGGCGATCCGGCCGGGGACGCTGCCGCGTTGTTGGAATGGCTGCATACCACCGACCGGTCCTGGCTGGTTGTTCTCGACGACGTCACCGACCCGGCGGCGCTGGCCGGCTGGTGGCCTCCGCACCGCCCGGACGGCTGGACGCTGGCGACCACCCGGCTGCGTGACGATCCGACGCTGGTCAGCGCGGGCCGCCACCAGGTCGACATCGACGTGTACCGCCCAGCGGAGTCCGCGGCGTATCTGGCTGGGCGGCTCGGTGACGCCGGCAAGGGCGAGCTGTTCGACGGTGCCGCGGCTGACCTGGCTGTCGCGGTGGGGCATCTGCCGTTGGCGCTGTCGCACGCCGCCGCCTACATGATCGGCCAGGAGGAGGGGTGTACGGCCTACCTGGCCCGCTACGCCGCCGCCGACGGCCGACTGGCCGAGCTGATGCCCCCGGATATCGACCCCGACGGCTACGGCCGGCCGGTGGCCGTCACCCTCCTGCTCGCCCTGGACGCCGCCGACACGGCCGCCCCTGCCGGGTTGGCCCGGCTCGCCCTGGCCCTGGCCGCGTTGCTCGACCCCGCCGGCCATCCCGACGCCCTGTGGGCCGCGCCCGCCGTCACCAGGTATCTGACCGCTCATCGCGCCGGCACCGGCGGCCCGCCCGTCACCGCCGACCAGGCACGCAAGACCCTGCGGCTGCTACACCGCTACGGCCTGCTCACCCACACGCCCGCCGACTCCGCCCGCGCGGTACGGATCCATGCCCTGACCGCCCGCGCCGCCCGCGAAACCCTCGCCGACCCGGCCGCGGTCGCCCACACCGCCGCCGATGCTCTGCTCACGCTGTGGCCCGCCGACGACTACGCCACCACCGAACTCGTCGCCGCGCTCCGCGCCAACACCACCACCCTCGCCGCCCACGCCGGCGACCAGCTCTGGCATCCCGACGGCCACCCCCTGCTGTACCGGGCCGGTCTCAGCCTGCTGCGCGCCGGGCTGCACACCGCCACCGTCGTCTACTGGCACCACCTGACCGGTAAGGCGACCCGGCTGCTCGGGGCCGAGCACCCGGACACGCAGCTTGCCCGCGGCAACCTAGCCTTCGCATACGGGCAGGCGGGACGGATCGACGAGGCGATCAGCCTGCTGGAACAGGTGGTCGCCGACACCGCACGGCAGCTCGGCGACGAGCACCCGTCCACGCTGATCGCCCGCGGCCACCTCGCCTGCCCCTTCGAGGAGGCGGGGCGGACGGACGAGGCGATCAGCTTGCTGGAGCGGGTGGTTGCCGACACCGCGCGGCTACTCGGCGACGAGCACCCGTCCACGCTGATCGCTCGGGTCAACCTCGCGACGTCGTACGGGCGGGCGGGGCGGACCGGCGAGGCGATCGTGCTTGAGGAGCGGGTGGTCGCCGACGCCGGGCGGCTCCTGGGGGACGAGGACCCGGACACGCTGATCGCCCGTGCCAACCTCGCCGCGTCGTATCGGGAGGCGGGGCGGACCGGTGAAGCGATCCTGATAGAGGAGAAGGTGATCGCCGACACCGTACGGCTGCTCGGCGACGAGCACCCGGACACGCTGATCGCCCGCGGGAACCTCGCCGCGTCGTATGGACGGGCCGGGCGGACGGCCGAGGCGATCGGCCTCGAGGAGCGGGTGGTCGCCGACCGCGCGCGGCTGCTCGGCGACGAACACCCGTCCACGCTGATCGCGCGGGCCAACCTCGCGGCCTCCTATGGGCGGGCGGGGCGGACCGGCGAGGCGATCGCCCTGGAAGAGCGGGTCGTGGCCGACGCCGGACGGCTGCTCGGGGACCAGCATCCGGACACGCTGCGGGCGCGTGGCAACCTCGCCGCCTCGTATCGGCAGGCCGGACGGACTGCCGAGGCGATCGCCATCGAAGAACGCATCGTCGCCGACACCGCGCGGCTCCCTGAGGCCGAGCATCCGAACACCGCGGCAGCGACTGGTGCGCTACCTGCCAGCGCCCACCGAACCACGAGCCGGCCACCGTCGTACCTTTCGACCGCCCGATCCGCCGCCGCAAGGTCCTCGGAGGTGTGATCAACGAGCACTACCGGCCGCCTGACCGAACAGCGAAACCCCAGGTCACGCCCCGAATCGAGTTTTGGCACACTGCACCCCACCGTTCGGTGCTGTGAATCGAGGCCAGATGAGAAGCGCGTGCCGGGCATGCGTGCGCCTTACGCGCACCGGGCCCTGATCACACCAGCGCTCGATGGCGGCCGACCCAGGTCATCCGTGTGTCGGGGCCTTTACTCGACTTCCGTCAACTTCCCGTTCGTGCCCATGGCCCAGCTTCCAGCCAGCCATGATCATTATGGCCGAGCGACATCGTCAACGGCGTGGACAACACGACTGGATTTCTCCGCACCATCCCGAACGGGTCGCCTACCGCGCCTGCGCCACAGGAGGGCTCGAGCGAGTGCAGAGGGCAGGCGCACGCACGCCGACGTGCGGGCATGTCGTTCGCGCTGACGGTGACGAAGTCCTGATCTGGCAGCGTGGAAGACTTCGGCGTACGAGCCCCGCCGACCGGTCAGTGTCCTGTCGGGGCCTGCGCGGGCCCAGGGGCCCTGATGACGAGCGCGATGACGAGCAGCGCTGCGCCGGTGAGTTCGACCGCGGTGAGAAAGGCCGCGGCCAGGCTCTCCTCGACCGAGTGGTACTCGATGGTCCGCGAGTAGGCCGTCGTCATGATGGCCACCCCCAGCGACAGGCCCACCTGTTGAGCTGCCTGCAACAGGCCCGACGCCGCGCCGATCTCCCGTGGCTCCAGCCCGTCCAACACAGTCATGGTGAGCGCGACGAAGGAAAGGCCGAGCCCAGCGCCCAACAGAAGGAGCGGCCCGAGCAGCGACGATGCATAGGAGTAGGTCCGGCCCCCCACGGCCAGCCAGACAGCCCCGGCGAGCATCAGCACGGCGCCGGTCACCACGACGTTCCTCCGGCCGAACCGGGGGATCAGCCTGACCGCCGCCGCACGAGCGGTGAGCACCTGCGCGGCCGTCAGCGGCAGGAGGCCGAGAGCGGTGACCAGCGGTCTCTGCAGGCGCACACCTCCCAGGTACTCCGACAGCAGGACGAACACATCGGCCAGGGCGGCCATGAGCAGCACGAACGCGAGAAGAGCCCCGACGCGGCCGTGGCGGGGCAACCGGCGCAGCGGCACGATCGGCTGGGCGGCCCCGCGTTCGATGAGCAGGAACCCCGCGAACAGGAGCGCCCCCACCGCGAACAGGCCGCGGGTGCTGGCGGCGGTCCAGCCGGCAGAAGACGCATGGATGCAGGCGTAGACGATGCAGACCATGCTCATGGTCGAGGTGAGCGCGCCGAGCAGGTCGAAGCGGGCGGGATGGCGTCGCGCCTCGGTGAGGTGGCGGCGGGCGATCAGGATGGTCACCACGCCGATCGGCACGTTGACGAAGAAGACCAACCGCCAGCTCACCATGGTGAGCAGACCGCCGAGGACCAGACCGAGCGGGAGGCCGAGGCCGGTGACCATGCAGGACACGCCCAGCGCCCGGGTCCGCTCAAGGCCCGGTGCGAAGCCCGTGACGATCAGGGACAGCGCGGCCGGCCCCGCGAGGGCGAACCCGACGCCCTGCAGCGCCCGCGCAGTGATCAGCACCCAGATCTCGGGCGCGAGCCCACCCAGGACGCACGCGGCCACCATGATGCTCACCCCCCACATGAACATCCGTTTCCGACCAAGGATGTCCCCAGCCCGGCCGCCGACCAGCAACAGCCCCCCGTAGACCAGCGAGCATGCGCCGAAAACCCAGGCCACGCCGGTGAACTCGGAGCCCAGACCAGACGTGATACTGGGAAAGGCAATGGCGATGACGCCGCTATCCATTGAAATCATCAGCTGGCAGGTCACGAGGACCGCCAGCGTGAGAGCCGGCTGGCGTACAACTGGGTCAGGTGTGTCGCTGACGCTCGTCCGCGTCCCGCCGTCCTGTTCCTGGCTGACCATCGGCGTCCTGTCCGAAGTGGACGGTCATCGGCCTTGCAACTGCAGTCTGGCGCCATCGTAGGTACAACCGCGACTGTCACCGACAACGGTAGACCGACCGATGTCCGCCAAGGAGCACCTCGCCAACCGCGGCGGCTGGGAGATCAACCTGTGAGCACCCGGCGCCTGCCGAGCATGACCCGCGCGGCCGGCCGCCCCGCCTGGTTGCCACCGGCCGTCTCTGACCAGGCGCTCACCGACGTCCACAACCACTACCCCGGGCTGGTCCTACGCCGCCTGCTGCACACCACCGGCAAAGCGGTGCTGGTCGCTGCCGACTACCACGGCTCCGCATCCGTGTTGAAGATCCTCACGGCCGGGGACGCGAGATGGCAGCGCCACCACGACGCCGAAGCACGCGCCTACACGCGATTCGCCGCCGACCCACCGCCGGTCCGCACACCCCGACTACTCGCCCCGCCGACTCCCGGCCTGCTGCTCATCGAACACCTACCCGGCAACCCAGCCGCCACCAGCCGATATCCCAAAAACATCACGCCGCCCATTCTCGAATCCGTCCTCACCGCCGCCAACGCGCTCGCAACCTGGCCCGGCGCAACGACGTTCGCCGCCGACCACCGCCGACCGCCGCTGACCCCCAGCGACCTCGCCACCGCCGCCGAAATCGGCGCACCGACCAGCACCCTGCAGGACTGGGCCGCCACCTTCACCTCGACCCCGCACGTCTTCAGCCACGGCGACCTGCTCCTGACCAACACCCTCACCACGGACACCGAGGCCGCGCTCCTGGACTGGGAATACGCCGGCCTACGACTCCCCGGCTACGACCACGCCCTACTCTGGCTCACCCACATGGACCACCCAGCCGCCCAAGCACACATCACCGCCCACGCCACCGACCACACAGCGTTCAGATTCAACATCGCGGCCCTGCTCCTACGAGAACTACGCATCCACCGCGACGCCACATCCATCCCGCAGGTCGCCGACCGGTATCGGGCACTGCGCCGCCTGGCTGACGACGTCCTCCTCACCGGCCCACCAGCCCGCAACGGCCCCTGACCCACTCCCCCAGCCCAGAACACCGCCCGGACGACTCCCCCGGCACAAGAGCCACCCGAACAACGAGACCGCGAACCCGCCGACATCAGATCGCCGGCGTGGTCGCAGCCGACAACAGCGTCGACCAGGCTGGGGCACCAGGAGACAAACTGGCGCCGGGGACGTCGAACTCGCAAGGCCACAACCATGGGGGTTCGAGTCGGAGGGGAGTTGCACCGTTGTTCCGTCAAGTTAAATGACCGCCTCACAGGAAAGGGATTTCAGAGCTCCCCACGGTCTCGAAGCCAGTCGAATATGATCTGATCCACTAGCGACGACTTCTCCCGCCCAGAGTAGTCAAGCCAGACCATCTCTTCGATTTCACTGCTCGGCGCCAGCTCGCCATCATATTCCGCCCGGTAACAAGTCATCCTTACAATAACGCCCTCGGATTTTCCGTGAGCTTGTGCTTCAAATACTCCTGCGAGCTCCATCGTCTCAGAAAGAAGTCTCACGCAAAGTTCCTCAGTAATTTCCCGCTGCAGCGCTTCCCGGTCCGTCTCAGCACCTTCTCGTTTGCCGCCAGGAATATAATAGGCATCCTTGCCTTTCGATCGCGTACTAAGTATTCTCTTTTCTTCAATCCGAATCCACGCGAGTTTATCAATTATCTTCATCTTTTCCTCTTTGCCTATTGACCGATTCTTGAAGGTGTGCTGCCGAGAATACCATCCGCCCATCCCACCAAGATCCACTCGGTTGCCACGGCCAGGCCACTTACACCCGCGATCAGACACTCCCAACGAAGATTGTCGAGTCTCAGGTGATGCTCAACGTTTCCGTCCCAGGACATGGTTGACAGTCGATCTGGGACACTTAAGGCCGTGTCGGTGAGAGATGCCGCGCTCGAGTCCCGGCTGGCTTCGGCCCGCTGACGGCCCGCCGCATGGCGCGCGAAAACCGCTCTTCTCTCGCGCCATCAAGGCAAACGGCCCACAGACATTTCACGGATGCTCGGTTCGGCCGGGACCTTGCCGTGATCGAATCACCGACACCGCGTGGGCGGGTGCTTGGCAATAGTGCCTTAATCCGCGCCCACGCGATGCCGGTGATCTCATGCCGACCGGCCATCGATTATGAAACTATCCAGAAACCTTGATTGCGAGGCGCGGCCTAGCCTAGCCGAAGTGCCAGTAGGTGCTCGTATCGGTGCAGGACCGGCCTTCGGGCCGGAATTCACTTCCCGCTGGCACGGGTATGCCCAGACACAGACCGTTATATTGGCTGCGCCACTGCGTCGACCCGTTGGGTCCAGACACCGGCGTCCACCGCACGCTAATCGAACCGTCGCAATCATACCCGGAAACGAACGAATTGGTATACATCATCATACAAGCCTGATTTTTGACGTCCCTGACGCTAGCGTACCCACTGCCATATATGGTCTGGAACTTCTGCGAGGAGGATCCGTTGCACTGGCGAGTCGTCCAGTAGCCGTACGTGCCATCCGAGAGTTTATAAACGTCGAGGCACTGGCCGTTCACATCGCTGATCAGCGAGTACTGGACGGGGTTAGACGGCGGCGGGTCGTCCGGCGGAGTCACGATGGCGTTGGCCTGACCTGCGAACACGACCACGGCGGCCATTGAACCCGCCATCGCCGCTACGAGCGCCGCGAGCCGCCCGGTAACCCTTCGGCGCCGTCGTTCCACGGCCGGCCTAGATTTTCTCCAGGTCTTCATCCCGAGATACCTCTTTCACTTCAAGCGTCACCGGGAGCCCGGGCCTCCACGCGCCGCCTCAAACATCACGGCCGGCTCGGGCGGGACGGAGAACAACTCACTGGTACAGGACCGCCACGCGACCAGGCCGTCGCGGCGACGGCCTGGTCGCCAGCGAGCGTTCCCCGCCGCAAACAATATTGGCACGCCGTCGCCTCGCCGCGCATGCCCGTCGATATCGATATCATGTCGGACCGCGGACAGGACCTTTGGAATTTCCTTACCGTGCGGGGTCTGGCGCAACGACCCGGCCGATGCATTCGGAAAGCCGAGAAACGCCGAGGACCCATGGCGCAACGCCGCCCAGCGTACAGCGATCAGGTCTGGTCCTGGGGTAGAGACAGATCACGGCAGGCCGGGGTGCGGGTCGATGCGGGCTGGCCGGGAGGACCCGGGCGGCAGATACGGTCACAAGACGCCGTGCGCTGCGCGCGGGAGAGCAAAGACCACCCGGGCTGCTCCGCCCCAGGCCAAGGCCCTCGCACCTCAGGAGCAGGGGCAGGCCACCCCGCCCGACGCCGCCACCCCCCGCACACGGCGGCCACGCCGCCAAGCGACCCCGAACCCACGACCAGAACTGAAGCCCGGCGCAGGCCGCCAAGCGGCAGGTAGGACCGAGAGGTAAAGCATCACCGAAGATCGGATAACCCGACTCAGCGGTGTGCGCCAAGTGCGCGCCAAGATCGTCGCGGACTTCCTGTACCTTTTTCCAGACCGGTATGCCCTTGACCTCAAGTTCGGTTGAAGTTCTAGCGTGATCGCCTGACGTCGGAATGTTGCTATCCGGCCAGGACGCATTGCCACGCGCCGGAGGGAAGGACTGTCATGGTCCCGGGCATCAAGGGGTATCCCGACGAGGTGCTGGCGGCGCAGCCGATCGGGTACTGGAGCGGCGAGACCTACCGCAGAGTTGTCGGCCGGATCCGCGCGGATCTGGCGGTCGAGGGGCTCACCCAGCCGCATTGGTGGATCCTCAACCATGTCGCGGGCGCTCCTGGCAAGTGGGATCGCACGCATCTGATCCAACGGCTGTCACCGTTCGACGATCTCGGCAGTGATTTTGACGGCGTCATCGACGATCTGCTCGAGCGCGGCTGGATGACTCAGACACAGGCAGGCACCTTCGGTCTCACTGAGGACGGAGAAGCGGGGCGGACCCGGGCCGCCGACCGTAGCCACCAGGCGCTGGCGCAAATCCACGATGGCATCGCAACGTCGGAGTACGTCGCCGCACTCAACGTCCTGCGACGAATGATCGCAAATCTCGGCGGGGATGCGGATCTGCCCTAACGAGCGGCGGTTGGACGACATGGGCATGTGGCCGCGCCGCCGGCCAGCCGTTCTCGCCGCTCACCAGGACGCCGCCGCACGGGCCTTGCCCACCACGGGCGGGCCGATCAGGGAGTCGACCAGCCCAGCGCCGATCCAGTCGCCGGTGTCGATCCCATCCCGGGCGATCAGGAGCCGTACCCCCGCGTCGCGCAGCATGCCCAGCACCCGCATCCGCCCAGCCTCAGTCGCCGCCAACCGATCCAGCGTGTCGGCCACGACCACGTCGACGTGCTCGCCAGGGCAAGACCTTGTCGCCGGTAGGAGCACCTCTCTACTCTCACAGGTGAAAATACCCCCGGGGGGTTATACCGTCGATCCATGGAGACACCCGCCACGGTCCGCGGTTACACCGCCACCAAGGACCAACTGCAGTCGCGCCTGCGCCGCATCGAGGGGCAGGTGCGCGGCGTCCAGAACATGGTCGACGACGACCGGTACTGCATCGATGTGCTCACCCAGATATCCGCCATCCAGGCGGCGCTCGACAAGGTGGCGCTCGGCCTGCTCGACGGACACGCCCGCCACTGCATGCACGAGGGTGCCGCCGAGGGACGTGCCGACGAGATGGCGACCGAGATGATGGCCGCGGTCGGCCGGTTGATGAAACGCGGCTGACCGTCCCCGAGGCATTCATGGGTGCCTCGGGGCCGGCCCGTCGCTCGTGGCCAGCCCCGGGCAACACTCGCCTCACACGGCGGCCACGGCTGCGGGTCAGCCCCTCGCCGCTGCCGGCGAAGACGGCGACGGCGACGGCCCGTCAATATCTTCCACCAGCCCCGTTGTTGGGAGCGGGGCCGGTGTCGTGTTGTCACGCGTTGGCGAGGCGCGGTGAGTCCGTGCGCGGTGCGTTCGTCGAGGGTGCGCTGTCCAACGCCTGGCTGGTGAAGGAGCGCAGGCGCAGGCTGTTGCCGACGACGAAGACGCTGGAGAACGCCATCGCGGCGCCGGCGAGCATCGGGTTGAGCAGGCCGAGGGCGGCGAGCGGGATCGCCACGATGTTGTAGGCGAAGGCCCAGAACAGGTTCGTCCTGATCGTGCCGAGGGTTCGACGGGAGAGCCGGATGGCGTCGGCGGCGCTGCGCAGGTCGCCGCGTACCAGGGTGATGTCGGCGGCCTCGATCGCGACGTCGGTACCGGTGCCCATCGCCAGGCCCAGATCGGCCTGGGCCAGCGCGGCGGCGTCGTTGACGCCATCGCCGACCATCGCGACGACCCTGCCCTCGGACTGGAGCCGCCTGACCACGTCGACCTTGTCGGCGGGCAGGACCTCGGCGATGACCTGATCGATGCCGACCTCGGCGGCTATCTGGTCGGCCACCGTCCGGTTGTCGCCGGTGAGCAGCACTGGCGCCAAGCCGAGTGCCTTGAACTGGTTGATCGCCTCGCGGCTGGTCGGCTTGACCTGGTCGGCCACGGCCAGCAGGCCGCGGGCCTCCCCGTCCCAGCCGACCGCGACAACGGTTCTTCCAGCCTGCTCGAAGTGGGCCTTGCGCTCGACCAGTTCGGCGGTGAGGTGCTGCGACCAGTCGGAGAGCAGGGACTGGCGGCCGACGAGCACGGCATGGCCCTCGACGACGCCCTGAACGCCCTTGCCTTCGATGTTCGCGAAGTCCTCCGGCGTCGGCAGGTCGCCGACCTGCTGGGTGGCGCTCTTCGCGATCGCCTGCGCGATGGGGTGCTCGGAGGCGTTCTCAAGGGCGCCGGCCAGGCGTAGCAGCTCGGCCCGGTCCACGCCGTCAGCGGTGACCACCTCGACGAGCGTCATCTTTCCGGTGGTCACGGTGCCGGTCTTGTCGAGAACGACGGTGTCGATCCGGCGGGTGGATTCCAGGACCTCGGGGCCCTTGATGAGCACTCCCAGCTGGGCGCCGCGGCCGGTGCCGACGAGCAGCGCGGTCGGGGTGGCCAGTCCCAGGGCGCACGGGCAGGCGATGATCAGCACGGCCACGGCGGCGGTGAACGCGGCGGCCGCGGGGAACCCGGCGCCGAGCCAGGCTCCAAGGACCGCCACGGCAATGGCGATCACGACCGGTACGAAGACGCCAGCCACCCGGTCAGCCAGCCGCTGGACCTCCGCCTTGCCGGACTGGGCGTCCTCGACCAGCCTGGCCATCTGGGCCAGCTGGGTGTCGGCGCCGACCCGGGTGGCGCGCACGACCAGACGGCCGCCGGCGTTCACGGTGGCACCGGTGACGGTGTCGCCCTCGCCGACCTCGGCCGGCACGGACTCGCCGGTGAGCATCGACAGGTCGATCGCCGAGGTTCCCAGGACGACGACTCCGTCGGTTGCGATCTTCTCCCCGGGGCGGACGACGAACTCGTCGCCCACCGCCAGGTCCTCGACCGGGACCCTGCTCTCGACTCCGTCCCGCAGCACCGCGACGTCCTTGGCGCCGAGTTCGAGCAGGGCCCGTAGCGCGGCGCCGGCCTGGCGCTTGGACCGCTTCTCGAAGTAGCGGCCGGCGAGTACGAACATCGTCACGCCGGTGGCGACCTCAAGGTAGATGTTGGCGGCGCCGTCGGTCGGGGTCACGGAGAGTTCGAAGCCGTGCTTCATCCCTGGAGTGCCAGCGGTGCCCCAGAACAGGGCGTACAACGACCAGACGAACGCCGCGAGGGTGCCGATCGAGACGAGGGTGTCCATCGTGGCAGCGCCGTGCCGCAGGTTGGTCCACGCCGCTCGATGGAACGGCCACGCCGCCCAGATGATCACTGGCCAGGCCAGCGCGAGAGAGGCCCACTGCCAGGAGGTGAACTGCAGCGCGGGCACCATGGCGAGCACGATGACCGGGACGGTCAACGCCACGGTCCCGGCCAACCGGTTCCGTAGTGTGAGCAGCTCGTGGTCGGGCTGTTCCTGCGCGGCGTCTGCGGAGCCGTTGGCAGCCTTCGGCGGTGTGGGCAGCTTCGCGGTGTAGCCGGCCTTCTCGACCTCGGCGATCAGGAGCTGCGGGTCATAGCCCGTCGGCACGGTGGTCTTGGCCTTTTCGGTGGCGTAGTTGACCGACGCCGCGACGCCGTCGAGCTTGTTGAGCTTCTTCTCGATCCGCATCGCGCACGAGGCACAGGTCATCCCGCCGATCTCGAGTTCGACGCTGGTTACGGACGGTGCCGACGGGGCCGGGGATGTGGCCATGGTGGTTCTCGCTCCTACCGCGCTTCTCGGATCAATGGCCGGTGTGTACGTCGGTGACGGTGTCGCCCGCGGTGCCGGACGTGGTGTCGAGGACGAAGGTCGCGGTGTGGACTTGTCCGTCGACCTGGAAGTCGAGGTAGAGCAGGTAGCGGCCCTCGGTAGGTACCTCGGCCATGAAGCCGATCTTCGGGCCTGACAGGTCACTCGCGGCCGGTTCCCCGCCTTCGGGGTGGACGTGCAGGTAGGTCAGGTCGCCCGCGCGCAGCGCGACCAAGTGGCCGAAAGCGCCGAGATAGGGCTGCAGGGCGGTGACCGGCTTGCCAGCGCGGGTGATCTCGACAGTCAGGTCTGACATCTCGCCGGCGCGCAGGGCGCCGTGCACGGAGGCGGTGAATCCGCCGACCTGCGACGTCGTCGCGGTGTGAGTGGCTGGGGCCGGGATGACGTCGCCGGCGACGTCGATCGTGCGGGTAAGGGTCACGTCAGGGGCCTCAGAGGTGTCCCGGTCGGCGGGCACGAAGTCGGCGAACACTCGGTAGGTGCCGGCGGCGTTCCACGTCCACGGGATCGACCAGGTCCCATCCGAGCTCATCGTCGGATGCACGTGACGGAACTGGGTGCCATCCGAACGCACCACGATGAGGTGAAGGTCCTTGTCATGCGACGTCGTGTACGCCGTCAACGGGTGGTCGTCGCCGCCCTGTACGTGGAAGGACAGGACACCGGACTTCCCGACCCGGCTGGGCGCGGCCACCTCGCCGAGCAGATATCCGTCCTGCTCGATCGAGAGCCCGTGCACCGGCGGGGCACTGGCTGAAGCCTGCGTCGAGGTGTGATCCATCGAGCTCTCCTGTGCTGTCCTCGTCCACGAGGCGACCATCGAGTCGGGGACAGCGCCGGCGCCGACGGCGAAGGCGCCGCCGAACAGGAGCGCCAGACCGGTGGCATAGGCGCCGAGCCGGGTCGGGACGTTCATCGGACCGGGGCCGCCTCGTAGCCGGCCTCGTCCACGGCGGCCAGCACCTGCGCGTCGTCCACCGGCCCGGTCACGGTCACGACAAGGCGGCCGGTCCGCGCGCTTACCTGGATGTCCTCGACACCGGCGATCTTGCCGACCTCGTCTCGGACCGAGGCCTCGCAGTGCCCACAGCTCATGCCCGTGACCTGGTACTCGCTCGTGGTCATCCCATTCGCCCCTTCGAACCTCATATACCCCGGTGGGGTATCTCACGGTCATGTTTATACCCCCTCCGGGTATCCCGTCAACGCGAGAGCGCGGAGAGCGGACAGACAAGAGCGCGACGGTCCGCGGGTACATGCGTCCACGACCGTCTGACGATCTTGCGACAGCCGTGATGTCGTGGCGCGCTGAGCCCGACAGCCGATGGGTACCCCCGGTCGTCGGCGACCTCGGCCAGCCGTCAATCGTCGGAACCGGACAAGGCGAGCCTCCGGGCGACGACTACCACGGCAAGCGCTCACCTTCGAGTATCAGGACGGGCGCGGCGTCGGTAGCTTCCAGCCGGCAGGTTCCACGGTCGAATACGAGCACGACCAGGGTGGTGAAGGTGTCGATCGTGGCGGCGTCGGTCTGGTGGGCCTCAGGGAACGTCGCGCTGGGATGTCGCCAGCATGGCGGCGATGAGGCCGAGACCGGCGTACACCGTCAGCAGGGCCGCGGCTCCGCCGGGGCTGCGCAGCGCGCCGGCGCGGTCCTGGCCCGCCAGTGCCTGGGCCAGCGCGCCGGGAGCGAACCGGTGCACCGTTGGCAGTTCCAGGAGCAGGTTCTCGACGAACAACAGCCAGGCGAAGACAGCGACGAGGGACGGCACCTGGCCACGGACAACAGCGCCGACGGCCAGACCCATCGTGGCGAGCAGCCCGCCGCCGGCCGCGCCGCCGCCGAGGAGCAGGGCATAGTCGCTCGCCGTGAGCTGGACCGCGAGCCCGCGCAGGTGCAGGGCGAGCCCGCCGACACCCGCGGCGGTTCCGGTCGAGAGCAGCCCGACGAGCAGTCCGGTCACGCACACGGAGACGGCCTTCGCGCTGATCACGGTGGTACGTCGTGGGGTCGCGAGCAGGGTTGGCCGGATGGTGCCGCTCCGGATCTCCGCCGTGATCGACAGGGCGCCGAGCAGGGCGGCAAACAGGGCGCCGAGATTGGCACCCACATCAACGAAGACACCGAGCTGCTCGGATCTGGTGGCGAGGCGGTCGGTGGCCAGGCCGTAGCCGTGCAGCGCCATGGCGAGCGCGACCAGTCCGACCAGGGTGGCCAGCAGGCCCGCCAGTGCCGGTGTGCTGGTGAGTTTGGCGAACTCGGAGCGTAGCTGCCGCCTCATGGCGCCACCACCGCGGTAAGGGCGAGATAGGCCGTTTCCAAGGTCTGACCGTCCTGGGCGAAGTCACTGATCGGCCGGTCGGCGACCAGCCTGCCCCGGCTGATGATGAGGGCGCGGTCGACTGTCTGGGCGACCTCGGCGAGCACGTGGCTGGAGACGAGCACGGTGCCGCCCTGATCGGCGTAGCTCCGCAGGAATGCGCGTAGCCAGTGCACGCCGGCGGGGTCCAGCCCGTTGATGGGCTCGTCGAGGACGAGCAGCTCGGGGTTGCCGAGCAGCGCGGCCGCGAGCCCGAGCCGTTGGCGCATCCCGAGTGAGTAGGTCCTCACCGCCCTGCTGCTGGCGGCCGTCAGCTCGACGGTCTCCAGCGCCTCATCGACGCGGGCACGTCCGATACCGGACGCCAGCGCGAGCACCCTGAGGTGGTCGCGACCCGACCGGGCGGGGTGGAAGTCGTTGGACTCCAGCACGGCGCCTACCGTGCGCGCCGGATCCCCGAGGTCGGCATAGGGCTTGCCGAGGACGCGGGCGGTGCCGCTGGACGGCGACGCAAGGCCCAGCAGGAGTCGCAGTGTGGTCGACTTGCCGGCCCCGTTGGGTCCGAGGAACCCGGTGATCTGGCCGCGGTCGAGGTGGAAGGTCAGGTCCTCGACGACGGCTTGGCCGTCGTACCGCTTGGTCAGCCCTTCGACGGCCACGACCGGTGGCGTGCCGTTCATGAGCGCCCTCGGCGGACGACGAGGACAACCACGACCGCGATCACGACGACGCCGATGACCGCGAGATGGAGGACGGGACGATCCGCGAACCCGGAGGCGGTCGCGGACGTCGTCGGAGGCAAGGTCAGCACCCCGGCGACGCTAGGTCCGTCCGCCGACGCGCAGAACACCCATGAGGTGGATCTCCACCGTCCCCGGGTCGTCCACCAGTGTCCCCCCGTGGGGGGATCCGAACGCAGCTCGCGCGGGCTACGCTCGCGGCGTGGCGACCGCGGCGATCCCGCACCATCCCTTCACTCTCTTCGTCTCCCGGGCGGCGACGGCGCCGGCCCGACGGCGTCGTCCTCGTCTCCTCGACGCGGCGATCGCGGCGGGGGTATTCAGTGGCTGGTTGGTCGGGCTGTCCCACGGCGACCGCTTCGAGATGACCGACCTGGTCCTGCTGGCTGCCTCGAGCCTCCCGATTGCCGGGTGGCGGATCGCACCGCTCGGCACCTTTACGACCAGCACTGTCGTGGCGTTGGGCCTCGCCGCGCGTGGCCAGGCGCTGTGGCCGCCGATCGGGCCCGCCGTCGCGCTCTACCTCCTGGCCGGCGGCAGGGACACCGCCGCATGGTCGCGGCGCACGACGCTTACGGTCGCGGGGCTGCTCACCGCCTACCTCGCGGTCACGATCGCCGCCAGCGGCTGGGTGGCGGTGGACCTGGGCCATACTGTCCTGGCCTGCGCCGCGGCGTGGCTCGCCGGCGAGCGCGCCCGGCTGCGACGCCAGCAGATCGAAGCTTTGCACGAGCGCGCGCACCGGGCGGCCGAGTCGGCGACGGCGAACCTGCGGCTCGCCGTCGCCGAGGAACGAACCCGCATCGCCCGCGACCTGCACGACTCGGCGGGACACGCGTTGAACGTGATCGCGGTACGCGCCGGGGCGGCGCGGCTGCGCAACGACCCACGGCGCGCGCTGGCCACGCTGGCCGACATCGAGTCGGTCGCCCGCCAGACGGCGGCCGACATCGACCAGATCGTCGGCTCGCTGCGCGCCGGTGAAGCGAACGAGACGGGCGATCTCGCGGTCGAGTCGCCGGTCGGTCTGGCCTCGGTGGACACACTCGTCGCCCAGCACCGAGCCGCCGGCCTGCGGGTATCCGTATCCCGCCAAGGTGATCCGGACGTCCTGGTCACGGCGGTCGATCAGGCGGCGTACCGCATCCTGCAGGAGTCCCTGACCAACGCCGCGCGGCACGGCGCCGGTTCCGTGGCCGTCACGATCGACGCATACTCGGCCGGCCTCGCGCTGACGGTCACCAACCCCGTCCCCGCGAACGCCGGCGCGGGCGCGGGCGGCCACGGCATCGCCGGCATGCGCGAACGCGCCAGCCTGCTCGGCGGCACGCTGACGGCCCGGCAGCACGGTGGCGAGTTCCGCGTCGAGGCGCGGCTTCCGCGCACCGGGCGCGCCGCATGACCAGGATCGTCATCGCGGACGACGACCACCTCATGCGCGCCGGCCTGGTGGAGCTGCTCACCGTCGACCCGACGATCGCCGTCGTCGGCGAGGCCGCCACTGGCCGCGCGGCCGTCTCCCTGGCGCGACAGCACCGGCCCGAGGTCGTGCTCATGGATGTACGGATGCCCGACCTGGACGGCATCGCTGCTACCCGCGAACTGACGCGCGGCGTGCCGGAGACCCGGGTGCTCATCCTGACCACCTTCGAGCAGGACGACTACGTGTTCGGAGCCGTGCGCGCCGGCGCCTCAGGCTTCCTGCTGAAGCGCACCCGCCCCGAGGAGCTCATCGCCGCGGTGCATACCATCGCGGCCGGCGACGCGCTGCTGTCACCGTCGGTGACCCGGCGGGTGATCGACAGGATGGCCCGGCAACCCGTCCCGGAGCTGGCTGGGACGCGGGAGCTCGCCGAGCTCACCCGCCGCGAACGCGAGGTCCTCGAGCTGATGGCGCGGGGTCTGTCCAACCGCGAGATCGCGAACTGCCTGGTGGTCGAGGAGTCCACCGTCCGCACCCACGCCAAGCGGCTCCTGGCCAAGCTCGGCCTCCGCGACCGAATCCAGGCAGTGATCTTCGCCTACGAGACCGGAATCAACCAGCCCGGCGGCACGATGGCGCCCTGACCTGTCGGTCGTCTCTCGCCACCGCCGTCGAACGCGCAGGCCGGCGTGGCCCAGCAGACGAGCAGAAGCTGGCCGACCGCATCAAGGCAGCCCTGTCCAGGTCGCCGGCTATCAATGCTCGTTTGCGTGCTCGTTCCAGGCTGCGAGATCAGCGCGCGGAGCGTGCCGCGACGTCCGCCGCGGTGGTGGCCGGAGGACAGTGGGTCGCGTCGTCGACGAGGGCTGGCACCGTCGGCACGGCGACCGGCAGGAGTAGCAACGCGGCGGCGCCGGCGGCGGCGAGGTAGCGCGCGGCCAGGCTGAGGGGACGGCTGGGGGCGAGCAGACGGCGCACTCGTTCGGCGGCACCGACGCCGGCCATCCCGAGCGCGGGCGCAGGTACCTGGCCGGCGACCAGGTCCAACAGGGCGCAGGCGACGGTACGTGGGGTGGTGCGGCGGGCGGCGCTGTCGTCGGCGGCCATCTCGACCAGGCGGCGTACCTCGTCGTCAGCGACGGTGAACAGCGGCAGTCGGGGGAAAGCGCGGGCCAGTACCGCCGTGACGGTGGTGATCAGGTAATGGTGGCCACGCAGGTGGGCGTGCTCGTGGGCGATCACGGCGTCCAGCAACGGCGGGTCCAGCAGCGAGAGGGCGCCCTCGGAGACGACGACGAGGCGGCGCCGCGCGGGCAGGCAGTAGACAGCCGGGACGGGGTGTTCGACGACGAGGATGTCGCCGCGGGCGGGGTGGCGACGGCCGACCATCCGCAACGCGGCGGCGTGCCGGCGCCGCAACCGCCGCTGCGGCCATGCGACGGCCGCCGTCGCGTACATGATGCGCGCCGCGATGACCGCCAGGACACCGATTCCAGCTGCGTCCATGGCCAGCGACACAGCGGTGCGGGAGATGTGGTGCAGCGAGATGCCGCACGCCATGACCAGCGAGATGATCGCGTGGCCGACGGTCAGCAGTGGCACGACCAGCAGGGCGCCGGCGAGGCAGACCGCGGCGACCGCGGACAGGCACGCGGCGATCCAGACGCCGATGCCCAGCCTCGGCGCCCTGCGGGTCCAGCCGGCGGCGCGCAGCAGCCGCGGCGCGAGGAACAGCATGATCAGGATGTAGCCGGTCAGCAGCGGGGCCGCCACGTCAGCCGGTGCCCTTCTCCTGGGCCCGCCAGCGCAGCGCGTCGCCCAGCGCCTCGGCCTCGGCGGCGTCCATCGACCGGACGAAGTGCAGCAGCGCCATCCCCGGGTTGTCGGTGCCGGACAGCACCTCGTTCAGCTGCCGGGCGGTGTATTCGCTGCGCGTGAGCGTCGTGGCATAGACGTACCCGCGGCCGACCCGCTCCCGGGTGAGCCAGCCCTTCTGGAAGAGCCGATCCATCACGGTCATGACCGTGGTGTAGGCGAGGGGACGGGCCTGCTGCAGCTCCTCCAGGATGTCGCGCACGGTGGCGGCTTCCACGCGTGCCCACATCCGGTCCATCACCTCGGCCTCGAGGTCGCCGAACAGCTCCATTCCGCCTCCATCACCCGCCCGCCCATGCGGAGTGTGCCGGAGCGCGTCTCCGGACGTTGCGATGGTGTCACGGCTCGGCGGCCGTCGACCGGGCGGATCGGCCGCCATCGGGGGAAGCGCTCACGAAAACACCAAGGGACCTCGGACCGACGTCCGGCGGCTGTCGGCTGCGGGGGTTTGTGGTCCGAGCAGTTCCGATGGCCGCGGCCGGTGCCATCCACCCCACGCGACCTACTATGGCGTGTAGTTGTTAGGCTGTGCCCGCTATCGCCGTCGGACCGAACGCCGAGTCCTGCCCCCGGTCCGGCGATACCCCTCCGACGCAGCCGGGGCAGGAGCGGGGGAACCACGTTCCACCGGGCGCCGCATCCCTCCGGCGGCGCCCTTGGGGTGAAGCCGGGCGTGTTCGACACGGCCGGCCGGGCTCCCAGCCCGAACCCGACAGCTCACCTCGCAGGCGTCTGGGAAAGGTTTCACGTGCAGGCACGCGAACCACAAACGTCCGAACGGAGTCCCGCCACGGCCCGGCGCGGTCGTCACCGCGCCCGCGCCCGCTCGGGGACGCTGCTGGCTCGGACTTCGAGCCGCGCCACCTTCGCGGTGATCACCACGGGCACCGTGGCCGTGTCCGGGGTGGCACTGGCTGGCTCTCTCGGCCCCGGCGCAGCGGACACGGACACCGGAGCGCACAGGATCACCGCGAACTCCCTGGGCGCGGCCTTGGGCACCGAGACGACTCCCGCTGCGGCCTCCACCTCCGGGTCGGCCCTGCCGGTCTCTCTCCACGTGCGCACGGCGGTCTCGCTGACGCCGGCCGTCCCCGACGTCACGGTGAACGCCGACGAGCCGGTCGAGGTCGGCTTCCGGCTCACCACCCGAGGCGGCGGTGCCCTCGCGGACCAGGACATCCTCGTCCAGGCACTGTTCCCGACCGGCTGGACGACGTTCAAAGCACTACGCACGGACGCGGGCGGCTACGCCAGCTACGCGGCGCGGGTCCTGACGACCACCCAGATCAGGGCGACATTCGCGGGCGGCCCGGAGCTGGACGCCGCGACCTCCGACGCCGCGGTCGTCCGCGTCCGCCCCGCGCCGCCCGCGACCGCCGCCCCGGCCGCCGCCCGCGGGCCCGCGGGCGAGACCATCGCCGACGCGCCCACCGGCGCGACGACGATCGGGGAGAAGGCGGTGTACCTGGCATCACTACAGGCCGGCAAGCCATATGTGTACGGGGCGGAGGGGCCGTACGACTTCGACTGCTCGGGGCTGGTGCAGTACGTCTACAAGCAGCTCGGCATCACGCTGCCCCGCACCACCGACCAGCAGTTCGCGGCGACGACCCGGATCTCGCGCGGCTCCGAACAGCCAGGGGATCTGATCTTCTTCGGCGAGCCGGGGTCGATCTACCACGAGGGCATCTACGCCGGCGACGGAAAGATCTGGGTCGCGCCGAAGAGCGGTGACGTGGTCAAGCTCGAGGCCATCTGGACCTCGTCCTACTACGTCGGCAGGGTGCGGTAGGACCAGACGGGTGCCCGTGGGCCGGTCCCACCGTCCGGCCCGCGGGCACCCGCGGCGGCATCCGAGCAAGGACGCGTCGGCGATCGGTCCTCACGATGCGGTCATCCGGCCTCGTACCCGGTCTACTGCGCCTGGTGGCCTGCGGCTGTGTCGTCGAGTGGCCGCTGGGCGCGGCCGAGGATGTGGGCGGTCGACGGAAGGAACCGCAGGGGTCGGAAGGTGAACCGGGCGATCTCCTCGACGGCGAAGCCGGCGGCGCGAATGGCCTCGGCCGTCCGGCGGTTCGGGTGGCAGCCACCACCGCCCTTCGCCCACAGCGGCGTGATGAGATCTTCGGCCAGCCCTCGCAGTCGATGCTCGGACCGCACGTGTTCGTAGAACCGCAACTGCCCACCCGGCCGAAGCACCCGGCGGACCTCGGCCAGCGCACTGGTTGGGTCGGGGACCGAGCAGAGCACCAGCGAGACCACCACGGCATCGAACTCTCCGTCGCACCCGGGAAGCGCACCCGCCTGGCCGGCGATCACGCGCACCGGCACGGGGGCGTCCGCCGCGGCCTGGCTGGCGAGTCCGCGCAGCTGGTCTTCGGGCTCGACCGCCACCACCTCGCGCACCTCCGGCGGATAGTGGGCAAAGTTCGGCCCGTGGCCGGCCCCGATCTCCAGCACCCGGCCTGCGAGTCCGGCGAGCAGGCGGTCGCGGTGGGCGGCCGAGCCACGCCGGTCGGACTCGGCGCTCATCCGTGGGTAGGACCGGGCGAACCGGGGATGCTGCAAGGCCGACAGATCATTCCTCACCGCTCACAACCCTTCCAGCCCGGGTCGTCCTTGTTTCCCAGCCTGAGCCGCGCTGCTTCCGGACACCAGGCCACCAATCGGCCTGCTTGCCGACCAGGAGGAGGCGACGCAGGTCACGGACCGGTCCGCGGCACAGCCTGGCCGGAGCCGCCGAGGGTGCGTCCTCGCGCTACTCAGAACGGGCGGTGCCCGGCTTCTACCCGGCGAGAGATGTGATCGTCGCCACGGGCGGGTGCCCGCGCCGCGGACCCGCCGCCACCGCGCCGGCCTGCGGCAGCGTCGGCATCCGTGACGTCAGGCCCGGTGAAGGTCCGGCCGGCGTCCGCGCGCCCACCGGTGTCAGGGCCGGTGCCCTCGGCGTCGCCAGTGCCCGTGTCGCCGTGACGGCGCCGTGGCAGGAACCCCGGAGTAGACGCGGCATAGGCCGACCAGCGTTCGCCGAACCGCGCGGCCACCTCCCGTTCCTCGCTACGGGCCAGCCGAACATAGACGGCGACCAGGATCGGGAACATGACCAGTGTGGGGATGGTCGGCCACTGCAGCAGGAAGCCGACCATGACGAGAAGGAGACCGTCGTATTGGGGATGCCGGACCCGGGCGTAGGGGCCGGTGACGGCCAGCTTGTCGGTCCGGGCTGCCTCGTGCAGCACCCGCCACGCAGCGGCGATCAGCCAGAAGCCGCCGCCGATGAACACGTAGCTGGCGAGGTGGAACGGGCTGAGATGCGGATCACCCTTCCAGCCGATCAAGTCGTTCCATAGATGCCCGCCCGCGTGGGTGTCGCGCAGCAGCGGGAACCGCGATCCCAGCCAGCTTCCCAACAGGTAGATCGTCAGCGGCGCTCCGTACATCTCGGTGAACAGCGCCACCAGGAACGCGGTGAACCCTCCCATCGCCCGCCAGTCTCGGCGGGTCCGCGGGTGGAAGAAGCTGACCGCAAAGGCGGCGAACAGCAACGTGTTGAGAACGACCAGGGGCCACAGACCGTACGCAGCGTCAGCCATCGAGCACCGCCATCTCCAGGGCTTCTCGGCCTCTGACCGGGCGGTCCTCACCCGTGGGTTCGCGGCAAGTCATCGTGGTCGCGGTCGTCGGTGCGGCGAGCGTGGTCGTCGGTGTGGTCCTGGTCGTTCCCTCCCATCCCCATGGCCCGCATCATCACGAACATCATCAGAGCGCATCCGGCGATCAGCAGGAGCGAGACCAGAGCCGCCGACGGCAGCCCGGCGACGAGAAAGACGATCACTGCGACTGCCGCGATCGCCACGTAGATGGGCAGGTGCTTCTTCATGTTCATGGCTCTCCTCCTCAGTGCCTCGTGAGGAGTGTTTCCGCTGGCTGAGCCGTCGAAAAGGGGACGACCGGGGGTGACCGGTGGGGCCGATGCGCACGCCGTCGCATGCCACATTACCTACTATTCAATGTAGTAGAAAATGCTTTTGGGTGCTCAGCCGTCAGTCGAAGGCTCCGCTCTGCCCGTCGACTCCATGGCCGTGGCCTGGCCTCATCCAGTGCAGGATGCCGACCGCGGCGCCGAGCATCGCGAGCAGGCCGCCGGCGAGCACGAAGGGAGAGGCGGGCCGCCAGTTGAGCAGGCCGACTCCGGCCGGGGCCCACGAACTGGCCGACGCTGGTCGCCGTGCTCTTCATCCCCAGCGCCGCTCCGGCGTGGTCACCTCTGCCGGCCGATACCAGGGCGGACAGGTTCGGGGTGACGACGGCGGAGCCCGCGGCGAGCAGCGCGACCACGCCGAGCACGACGGCGAAGTCACGCGTGATGACGATCGCGGCGATGCCGATTCCCATGACGACGAATCCGGCCGCGACCTGGACGGTCGGGGCGGCGACCTTCGACAGCGCGCCGGCCGCGGCGACCTGCAGTGCCGCCATCACCAGCCCACAGATCATGAACGCGACGCTGGCCCGAGCAGGCCCGATCCCCAGCCGGCTCTGCCCATAAAGCACGAACGTTCCCTCGAACAAGGCAAGGCCCGCCGAGGAGGCAGTAACCAGACTGAGCAACCCATGCAGCCCCTTGCGAGGTCGTCTGGGCCCGTCACAACCGATACGGCAGCCGTCGCCGTCACGGAGCGCCGGGTGTGACGACGAGTCCGGCAGGTCGTCGAGCCATCCCCAGACGCGGTATCGTTCGCCGACCCCACATCCTACGATGAAGCGTAGTAGGTACTTGGACGCCTCTCGGCGTGCATATCTACCCGTCGCGACGGTGCAGGGTCCCCTACCTCCGGGGGGTATGCCGAGAGAAACTGGCACCGCATCGCGGAGGTGGGTTCCCGGCGATGGGAAGCCAGCCGGTGACGTGCCGCTGCGCGGCGGCCGGTGAGGCCGTTTCCGCCGACTCACCGGTCGCCACCCGGTCTGTCCGAAGGAGGGGAGCATTATGACGCGGAAGAACCTGCCGTCGCTCGCGCTGGCCCTGGTGGTGGCCGCCGTCGTCGCTGTCCTCACGGTCAATTTGCCGGCCGGCGTCCTGCTGCCGCTGCTGCTGGTGCTCGCGTGCCCGCTGACGATGTTCTTCATGCACGGTGAACACGGCATGCACGGCGGCGGCGGTTCGCATCAGCACCGTGACACGCCAGGCCCTTCGTCTCATCAGCCGTCCTCACCTCACTCGGAGGCGTCGAAGCCGACCCGCGACGCACCGTCGGGCGAGACCAGGCGGATCTGATCGTTCCTGGCCACGCCTTTCACAACACTGCCCAGGCCGCGCGCCGGATTGGAGCTGAGCATGCACGCTCACCACGGCGGATCCGGACGGCCGCCGCTCGCGACGGTTGTTCTGCAGGTCTCGGGGATGCGTTGCGCCACCGAGAAGGCGCGGGTGGAGGCCGTGCTGGGGCGCCGGCCGGGGGTGGTCGTGGTGGCGGCCAACCCGGTGGCGCAGACCGCGGTCGTCACGTACGACCCGGCCCGGACATCCGCCGAGCAGCTCGCCGGCTGGATCCGGGACTGTGGCTACCACTGCGGTGGGCAGTCCGTTCCGAAGCATGTTTGTGATCCGCTCGCGGAGCCCCTTCAGGCTGGTGGCCACGGGCCTGAAGGGGCAGCCCCGGTGCCCGGAACGTCGGATCGGGCGGCGGTGGGAACCCTGGAACCGCCTCAGGCCGATGCCGTCCACGAGGGGCACGCCGCCCACGAGCACGGTGGGACTCGGGTGACGTCGCCGCACGAGGCGATGGGCCATGGCGGGCACGGGTCCATGTCGATGGCGGCGATGGTCGCGGACATGCGCAACCGGTTCGTGGTGGCCGTGGTCTTCGCGGTGCCGATCGTGCTGTGGTCATCGATCGGCCGTGACGTGCTCGGGTTCCGCGTGGCCGCGCCGTTCGGTCTGCGGGACGACGTGTTCCAGCTGGTCCTGAGCCTGCCGGTGGTCTTCTGGTCGTCGTGGATCTTTTTCGACGGTGCGGTGCGGGCCCTGCGTGCCCGGACCTTGGACATGATGGTGCTGGTCGCGGTCGCGATCGGCACCGGCTGGGTCTATTCGCTGGTCGTGACACTGACGGGCGGTGGCGAGGTCTTCTACGAGGCCGCGGCCCTGCTCGCCGCGTTCGTGCTGCTCGGCCACTGGTTCGAGATGCGCGCCCGCGGCGGCGCGAACGACGCGATCCGCGCCCTGCTCGAGCTCGCCCCCGAGCAGGCGCTCGTCGTACGTGACGGCGAGCCGGTCGCGGTGCCCACCGCCGAGGTCGTCGTCGGAGACCTGCTGCTGGTCCGCCCCGGCGCCAAGATCGCCGTCGACGGGGTGGTGGAGGCCGGCGAGTCGGACGTCGACGAGTCGATGGTGACCGGCGAGAGCCTGCCCGTGCACAAGGCGCCCGGCTCGCAGGCCATCGGAGCGACCGTCAACACCAACGGCACGCTGCGGGTCCGCGCGACCAAGGTTGGCGCCGACACCGCGCTGGCGCAGATCGTCGCGCTCGTCCAGGAGGCGCAGAACAGCAAGGCTCCCGGGCAGCGGCTGGCCGACCGGGCCGCGTTCTGGCTGGTGCTGGTCGCTCTGCTCGGCGGGCTGGGCACGTTGCTGGTCTGGCTGTTCGCCACCGGCCGGCCCGCCCGCGAAGCGATCCTGTTCGCGATCACGGTCGTGGTCATCACCTGCCCGGACGCGCTCGGGCTCGCGACCCCAACCGCGATCATGGTCGGTACCGGTCTCGGAGCGCGGCGCGGCATCCTGTTCAAGAACGCCATCGCGGTCGAGTCCGCGGCCCGCATCGACACCGTCGTGCTGGACAAGACCGGCACCCTGACCAAGGGAGAGCCCGAGGTCACCGACCTCTTCGCCGCGGCCGGCGTCGCCGAGAACGAGCTGCTGTGGCTGGCCGCCGCGGTGGAGCGGGAATCGGAGCATCCGCTGGCCGCCGCGGTTGTTCGGTACGCAGGCACCCGCGGGCTGAAGCCGCCGCACGCGGACGGGTTCGTCAACGTGCCCGGCCACGGTGCCGTCGCGACTGTGGACGGACGCCGGGTCGCGGTCGGGAACCTTCGCCTGATGACCCGAGAAGGCGTCGAGGCCGACGAGCTCGGCGAGCGTCGGGACGCGCTGGTCACGGGCGGTCGGACCGCGGTACTTGTCGCCGTGGACGGTAAGGCGGCCGGGCTGATCGGCCTGGCGGACGCGCCTAGGCCGACCGCGGCCCAGGCCGTCCGGGCCCTGCACGACGCCGGCGTCGAGGTTGTCATGCTCACCGGCGACAACGAGGCGACCGCGCGGCGGATCGCCGGACAGCTCGGCATCGACACCGTCATCGCCGAGGTGCTCCCCGGCGACAAGGCGGCCAAGGTCGCCGAGCTGCGTCAGGCCGGGCGGCGGGTGGCGATGGTCGGCGACGGCGTCAACGACGCGCCGGCGCTGGCGGGCGCCGACCTGGGCATCGCGATCGGCGCCGGCACCGACGTGGCGATCGAAACCGCCGACGTGGTCCTGATGCGCTCCGACCCACTCGACGTGCCGGCGGCCCTGCTCATCGGCCGCGGCACACTGCGCAAGATGCGCCAGAACCTCGGCTGGGCTGTCGGCTACAACGCCATCGCCCTACCGATCGCCGCCGGCGTCTTCGAGCCCGCCACCGGGCTCACCCTCCGGCCGGAGATCGCCGCCCTGGCCATGTCCGGCTCCAGCTTCCTCGTCGCCGTCAACGCCATCCTTCTCAAGCGTCTGCGACTGCCCCGCACGGTCGCCGTGCCTGGACCGGCGACGGCAGTCTCCACCGTCACCGCCGACCGACCGCCGGTTCACCCGGCGAGGTAGGTCCTTCGACAGCGACTGCCCAGCAGTGGGGATGAGACGTCTTTGGCTCTTCACCCTGGTGAATCGCTGTAGATGCCAGAGCCGGTGGCAAGGGAGTCATGCCAGGTGCCGGTCGCGCCCGGGTGGTGGGTTCCGGTTGGTGGAGCCCACCACCCAGGTCAGGGGGTCAGATCTTCTGGAGGAGTGTCTGCATGGTGGTGATCTCGGCGGTCTGGTTGGTCACGATCGCCCCGGCCAGCTGCTTGGCCGGGCCGTAGTCGCCGTCGCGCTGCTCCGTGGTCGCCATGGCGATCGCCCCCCGGTGATGCTGGATCATCATGGTGAGGAACATCCGGTCAAAGCCGCGGCCAGAGGCGTTCTCCAGCATCGACATGTCCGCCTCGCTCATCATCCCGCCCATCGAGGCACTGGGCGTGGCCATCGGCATCGACGACATGTCGCCGTGATCCATATCCATCCCGCCGCTGGCGCTCGGCGCGGCCGTTGGCTCGCCCCAGCTGGTCAGCCAGCCGGTCATCGTCGTGATCTCCGGGGCCTGGGCCTCGCGGATCTTCTGGGCCAGTGCCTTCACGTCAGGCGAGGACGCCCGGGTGGGGGCGAGGTCCGCCATCTCGATGGCCTGCTGGTGATGCGGAATCATGCCCTGTGCGAACGCGACGTCCGCCGCGTTGTGATCTTCGCTGGCGGTCGTGCCCATCGAGCTCATGGAACCGCCGGAACCAGCGCTGGCACCGGTCGAGGCGCCGCCGCACGCGGCGAGCACGACCGCGGCCAGCACGGCACCGAGCAGCATGACGAGTCGTTTCATGAATCCCTCGCAAGAGGTCGTCTGGATGTCCGGTTCTCGGACGGGGACGCGTCATCGCCCGCGTGTCCATGCCAGACAGGGGTCCGCCGCCCGACGTCATGCGCCGGACGCGCGACGCGCCGTGTGACAGGCACAGGCACAAACGCCATGTGGCGGGCAGACAGCCAAGCCGGCTACGCGATCACGATGTGGATCGCGGGCCGCGGCACGCCACGGATGGCCTTCAGCGCGGGCGGGGGCGTCGGTTTACAGACGAAGCACGCAGAGGGCGGACAGTAACGGCCCCGTCGGCCGTGAGAGATATCGGAGCCGACCCTGACCGGCCCTGAGTGGTCCCGGCAGCGCCTCGCCGCCGCGGACACCGACGAACAGAAACACCAGCAGCAGACCGGCGAACAGCACCACGGAGCGCAGCACCGCCAGGCACAACTCACCCGCATGACCGTCATGGCCGGGAATGGCGGTCAGCATCCTGGCCGCGCCGGCCAAACCCACATCGTGGTCGGCATGCCGGGTCGGGACGGGATCCGGTGCCATCGAGACCAACGACGCAGACGCCGACGTCGGCGTCGCCATGCCCACCTCGCCGCTGGCCGGCGCCATCCCGGCCCGGGACTCCATCATCATGCCGGCGCCGAGGTGAGTGCCCAGCCCGCCGTGCATGAGCAGGATCCCCAGCAGCACCGCCCCGACCAGCACCAGGCTGCGTACCCCGACACGGGGGACGGCCAGGCGACTGGCCGCGCGACGAGCTGGGCTGGTCACGGCCTCATCCTTCCAGATCCACACGGCGACCATTACGCGTCACGCCCGCACCAGTGATGCACCGTTCTCGTCCAGGACTGGCGGTCACAGAGATCTACAGCACGCGGCCGACCCAGTACGTGGACGTGTAGATCGGCTCCAGCTTCACGACGTCGCCGGTCTGCGGCGCCGCCCACATGTAGCCGTTTCCTGCGTAGATGGCCATGTGAGTGATGTTGTCGGGAGAGCCGAAGAACAGCAGGTCCCCGGGCTGCTTGGCCGACTGCGGCACCCGCAGCGTCGCCTCGAACTGCTGCTGCGCGGTCCGGGGCAGGTAGCGACCGAGCTGCTTGTAAACGTATTGGGAGAAACCGGAGCAGTCGAACGCGTACGGGCCCGTCGCGCCCCACACATACGGCTTCCCCCTTTGCAGGGACGCCAGGTAGACCGCCTTCGCCCCGATCGTGCTACCCGGGATGGCGGCCACACCGGTAGGGCGGGTCGGGGTGGGGCTGGTGACGGTGACCGTGGCGGCGGCGGCCACCGACGGGCGCAGCGAGGCCCCGCCGTCGAAGACCGCCGTGACCGTGGTGGTCGACAGCAGCCGCGCGCCGATCCGCGCCATCCCCTCGTCGTCGGTCCGCAGCGTCGCACTCCTGGACCAGCGCGTTCCAGCCACGACGACGACGTTCACGTTCTCGCCCGCGACAGGCGCTCCCGTCGTCGCGTCGCGGACGTGGATCGTGAACCGAGCCTCCGCGTTCGGGGCGATGGCGGACTTCTCAGCCTCGATCGTCGTGGTGGTGAAGTCGGGAATCGGGTCGGCGAGCGCCGCCGCGAGCGAGTCGGGAGCACGCTCAGCGGCCGGTGCGGCGCCAGCGCCGGCGCCGGCGCCGAACATCGCCGCCTGGGTGACCGGAGCGCTGTCGACCGGACCGATGTCGCTGCCGGTGGTCGTGACCGTCGCGGCAAAGCTGGCGGTCGAGACCGCGAGGCCGCTGGTTGTCAGGGCCGCGATCGCGGCTACCCGGTTCTGCCGCCGCGTGAGGCGAAACGCCCAGCCCGTGGAACGCCGGACCGTCTCGGCCGGTGGCCGCCGGGGGCGATGACCATGCTGGGACCAGGCCTCGTCCGCGGACGGACGGTCACTGTAGGGAGCAGGCAACGCACATCCTTCCGTAGGTCCGCCATCGAGGCGGGCACGCCGATCCCCCGTCCGCTCCCGTTCCGTTTCTAGGAGTTCGAGGACGGCGAGCACCGGCGGATCCGCGGGCTCGCCTCCGCTCCCGCCCGACCGCGATGTCCGAGATCTCGGACTCGGGGCAGGACTGGCGCGGCCCGGCGCTGCTGACGACGTCACCCTAGACCACTATGATGCGTAGTAGATAGGGGCGGGTCACCTCAAACCGGCCGTTCCCCGCAGATGGGTACTTAGCGTAGTTTTCTGTGTGGATGCGCCGATAGGCGGCCAGCCTGACACTCGGGCTAGGGATGCAACCGGAAGCGCCGCTACGATCGATCATCGTTCTTGCGGTCGCGGCGGAAGGCCGAGCACCTACCCGCACATGCGGCCCACCCTGTGCGGCCGGCGGGGTCAGCCGTCGGCTCCACAAGCAGTCGCGCCAAGACGGTCTGTAGGTCCATGGGAGTGACAGTGTTGATGAACGGGGCGGCGGTGCGCCCCCGACAGTCCACGATCAGCGCGCTGGGACGGTGGTGGCGGCCAGGCCCGAAAGGCCGCCAGGCGGGCGGCGGTCGGGGCATGTGGATCTCCGTGCGGCGTGTGAGCCAAGGAGTTCGGGGCCAAAGAGCCGGCGTCAGGTGCAGCTACGTCATGGGGAAAACTAGTCACCCAGGCACTGCGGACGCATCGGGTGCTCGACGCGGCCACAACGCGACGGTCCGGCTGGCGGACCAGCGGGCGTCCCGAACACGCCGATGGCCGGTGCGCCGGCTTGAGATCACCGGGCACCGGCCCAGCCGGCGTCAGTTCTGCCGAGTGCCGCACCACTGGGTGGGATCAGGGGCTCCGGTGTTCGGCACCACCTCGAACGCGGTGCCGGCCTCGTTGACACGGACGAATATGTAGCAGAGGGTGGGTTCGCTGTAGCGGCTGAGGTCGATGTCGGGTATCAGGCCGCCGGCATTGTAGTTCTTCTCCGCGCGCAGGTTGGTGATGAATGACTGGCGCGTTGGGCAGTCCCCAGCGAGTTCAAGGCCACGGATGAACTCGTCCGCCGTGACATACCCCACCAGAGTGATGTCGTTCTCGACCTCGGAGGACTCCGGCGCGAACGCCACCATGGCCCGCCGGTAGTTGTCCATCGCGGCCGACTCCACGCTGAACGGCGTGTGGTTCGCCATCAGCGAGATACCGGTCGCCGCGGTGCCGTACTTGGCAAGCATCTCGCGGCCGTCACCCGAGCCGTTCAGCGCCACCTTGATCGTCACGCCAGCCTTCTTGGCCTCGTCGTAGACCGCCACGAAGTCGTCGGGTGTCAGCGGGCCGAAAAGAGCATCCGCCCTGGCGGCCCGGATCTTCGCGGCCACGCTGACCGGGTTCGTGACCCCGGCGGTGAAGGGAATCGTGTCCACCACCTCGATGCCCTGAGAACGCAGGCTGACGGCATACGACTGGCTGAGCTGGACGACCGACGGTGACGACGGATCGGTGACCACCACGGCGCGGGTGGCTCCGAGCTGGTGCGCGAACACCCCGAAGGTCGTGATGGGGGAGGTCGGGGTCGGGAGGACGGCGAGCGTGAACATGTTCCGGTGCTGGGTCCACGCCGCCTCCGCCGGCAGCCCCGTGATCGGGATGCCCTGCTGGTCCAGCCTGTCGGCCACGTTCGTGATGTTGAGGGTCTCGGCGATGAGACCGAAGACGCCCTCCCCTGTCACCAGCTCCCCGGCCGCGTTCTCGAAGGTCCGCGCATCTCCCCCGTCGTCCTTCCACGTCAGTTCGATCTGACGCCCGTTCACTCCACCGGAGGCGTTGGCCAGACGGACCCTGGCCTCGACACCCGCGCGCGTGGGTCCGAGCGTCGCGGCGATGGGACCGCTGTCGGGGTAGATCAGCCCCACCTTGATCGTGGTGGGGGTCACGCCGGGGCTGTTACACCCCCCAGTTCCACCTACGGCCTGACCGCTGTCCGAACAGCCGATCGCGGCGAGCGGGATGACCATACTGGCGAATACCGCCGCCACCTGGTGCCGGCGTAGGCGAGCAGACAAGGACTCCATCTCCTTAGGGCAGGGAAAATGAGAGCCACCAGACCCTCGGGTAAGCAGGTCTTTTGGCCCCGGGGACCGGTCGGTGAACCAGCAGGAGGCAATCTGAAGCCGGCCGGGCTGAGAATCCCGGCGGCGTGGATGGCATCAGCGTTTCGACACCATCAACCACATCGGCGATCGCCTCTCAAGCGAGATGACGCACAGGGTAAGACGATAGTGACATTCTCAGGGCAGGCCCGCCTGATATCGCAAACACCCAGAGCGCGATTCTCGGATCGAGGAGCCTGCCGCCCAACGAACCATCGGCTCGACAACTTTCCTCCGGCCAGCCTTCGCCGGTTCCGCGAGCCGCGGACGGTGCCCGGTTATGGACGCCGGGTCATACGGTCGATGCCGGCAGCGCTGTGCCCTGCCGTTGTCGTCACCACTCCTGGTCGTTCTCGACGGCGGTGAGGGCGTCGTTGTCGGCGACGGCGGTTCCGATGCGTGTCAGGAGCAGGCTCGTGATCGCGGGGTCGACCTTGAAGGTAATGCCCCACATGAAGAATCCCTGAACCATGCCGCGACGCACGCCCAGCCAGGCGTGGTCCCAGGACGGGACGTCGACGCCGCCGGCGCGCAGCCGGTCGAGGTAGTGACCGACCAGGTCGCGCTCGGTCCGGCGCCGGTCCTCCACGGTCAGTGCGGACGCGATGTGGTAGCCGACGTCCAGGTACCAGGGCGCGCGCTGTGCAGTCTGCCAGTCGACGAACGATGGCCGGCCGGCGCCGTCGAGGAAGACGTTGCCGACGTGCGCATCGCCGTGGATCACCGTCCATCGGCGCACGGACTCGACCCGCCCGGCCAGCACGCGGTAGGCCGCCTCGAGCCGCTCGGCGTCCCGCGCCTCGACCGGCACCCCGGCACCGATCGGCCCGCCGAAGTTGTCCCGGATCTCCTGGACGCCGCGGACCAGCAGATACATGCTCATGCGGCTGGCGAGCCAGTCGGCCTTCGCGAGTGCCGGGTCGCCCCAGGCCGCCGCGTGCAGCCGGGCGAGCTCGCCAAGGCTCTCGGCGGCCTGGTCGGGGGTGTAGTCGCTGCGGGCGTCCAGGAAGACCGCGCCCTCGGCGACGACGTCCTCGGTGATGACGACCCCGTGGCCGGTCACGGGATCGACGTCGGCGTAGACGGCGCGCAGCGTCCGCACACCCGCCGAGGCGGCCACATCACGGTAGAAGGATGCCTCGAAGGCTCCGATCACCGCGGCCCCACGGCCCTCGTCCGTGAAGTAGCCCTTGACGCAGAGGTTGGGCGACAGCCCCGCCGGAACACCGCCAACGCACTCGATCGTGAACCTGGCGTTCGTCGCCACTCGGCTGATCACTGGGCCGGGTGTGACGGCGCTGACCTCGATGCCAGGGAACCTCCGGCCGAGCGCCGCGGTCAGCCACGCCGGCGTCAGCAGCTCTTCCAGGCTGTCCGGCACCCGCGGCGGAGCACATATGCCCGGCCCGGCGACCACACCAGCGACGGCCGCGTTGTCATTCTCGGAGACGAAGGTCACAGCACGGCCTCGCGGTTCCCGGACGACGACACCGCACCGCCGGACGTCGCCAGGTGGTTAGCGGTCAGCCCACCCACGCCCAGCAACAACACAACCGTTGGCTGATGAGGCGGCAGCACCATAGGCCCAAACAACATTCTTCTCTCTTCCATCGCGGAGGGTTGGGTGTTGGCTGTGACGGACTTGCGCGGAAGCCCCGCCGCCTGTTCCGGACAACGGTGAACGAGACCCGTCGCAGGTCTGTGAAGTTCTGCTGGTAGACGGCGCATCCCGACTACCGCTCCCCTGCCGTCCCGCGCCGGGTCGATACCACATCCCACGACATCGCACGGCGGCCCGGACCGCGATGTGGGTCCGTAGCTGCCAGGCTCGGGCTTGCGCTCACCAGTGAGTTGGCCTCCAGCTTCCCACACATCAACGATCCAAAATTTCTGGTAGACAGCTCTTCCAGAGGTGAGAGTCATGTTCTAGTTTTCGACTGCGCCTCACCTTATAGTGAGCCGCGACGATCACTGGAGGGTGCTCTCGATGGAGGCAGACGTGGGCGCGGTTGGCGGCGTGAGTGTCGTCGGCACGGCGCAGCGGGTACTTTTGCCCGTTGCGAGCCCACCGTTGGCCGTCTGGAGAGCAGACGTAGTCCCGGCCAAGCCCCTGAGAGATGCCCTGCGCGGCGGTCTCGTATTGCTCCCATCCCCCGCCGAGAAGGCAGCATGCGCTGCTCGCCAGGTGGCCGTCGTCGGCGATGGGCACGGACCGATCCAGCGGCACGCGACCGCCATGTGCCGGGGTCCGGCGTGAGCGCGGCCGTCCCCCTGGACCGGGACCGCATGCGCGAGCTTTTCGACCTGCGCAGCAGCTACAACGCCCTGTTCGGCGGCAGCTATCAGGACGATCCCTACCCGGTATGGCACCGGCTGCGGGAGCAGGCTCCGGTTCACGCCGGTGTCGTCCATGAGCTGACGGGGCACCAGCAGCCAGCCTTCTTCCAGGGCCTTCCCTTCGACGACCGGCCACACTTCTCGGCATTCACCCACGCGGCGTGTGACGCAGCGTTCCGGGATGCCGAGGTGTTCGCGTCGTCCAGCGAGCCAGTAGATCCGAACGTCGGCCCGGTCGACGCGCAGAACAGCCTGCTGACGATGGGTGGCGCCCAGCACCGCAGGTACCGGGCGCTGGTCCAGCCCTCGTTCGTCCCCAACAAGGCTCAGTGGTGGATCCGCAATTGGATCGAAGAAACCGTCCATCTCCTGATCGACGGCTTCGTGGGTGACGGCCGAGCGGAGCTCAACGTCGACTTCTGCGCGGCGATACCCGTCCTGACCATCACCGGCAGCTTCGGCGTACCGGTCGAGCAGGCACTGGACGTCCGCGCTGCCCTGCGCAGCGCCGACGACCTCGTGGCGATGATCAAACCCATTGTGGCGGCCCGGCGCGGCCTGCCTCAGGACGACCTGATCAGCGTCCTGGTCCAGGCCGAGCTAACGGACGAGGATGGCATCGCCCACCGACTCACCGACGCGGAGATCCACTCCTTCGTGGTGCTGTTGCTCACAGCCGGATCGGGCACCACGTGGAAGCAGATGGGTATCGCCCTCACGGCGCTCCTGCAGCGACCGGAGGTGCTCGCCGCGGTCAGGGCGGACCGCACGCTGCTACGCCCGGCCATCGAGGAGTCGCTGCGGTGGATGCCTACCGACCCGATGTTCTCCCGGCACGTCACCCAGGACGTCGACTTCTACGGAACGCACCTGCCCGCAGGTGCGGTGCTCCATCTGTGCCTGGGCGCGGCGAACCGGGACCCCGCCCGATGGGACAGGCCGGACGAGTTCGACGTTGGTCGCGCCCTGCGGCCGTCGTTCGCGTTCGGCGGGGGGCAGCATGTCTGTCTCGGCATGCATGTCGCCCGGGCCGAGATGCGCGTCGCCATCGGTGCCCTTCTCGACCGGTTACCCAACCTCAGAGTCGACCCGGACGCCGAGCCCCCACGTTTCATCGGCATGTACGAGCGTGGCGCCACCGAGATTCCCGTCGTATTCGACTGACGCCACTACCGATCACCTGGAGGTCCGGATCGTACCGAAGCCCGGCTGCATCGCTTCCGATCTCGACGCCCGGCCCATCTACGGCACCCGCCGGGCCGAGACCGCGCGGACGGCCCCCTCGCCATCCCGTCACCGTCGTGACGACCGATAGCGTGTCCGGCGTGTCCTGGACCGAGCACGCCGCCGATCAGTCGCCACTCGTCCAGCGCTCGCGGTCACGCACGTTGCGACAGATGAAGATTCTCGTCGAGGCGGCGAAGCGGCTGGTGGTCGACAAGGACAGCCGGTTCACGACGCAGGAGGTCGCGAAAGAAGCAGGCATGGCGCTGCAGACGTTCTACCGGTACTTCTCGGGCAAGGACCAGCTGCTCATCGCCGTCATCGAGGACCTGATAACCGAGCAGGTCCGACGCCTCGAGGACGCCACTCGTGACGTCGCGGATCCCATGGAGCGACTACGTCGGCACGTCACGGACACGGTATCCCTGATAGACGCCGGCGGAGAGGTGGCGTCCGCCTCGCGGTTCATCGCGAGCGAGCGCTCCCGCCTTCATCGCCAGTATCCGGGTGACCTGAGGCGAGCGACGCAGCCCTTCGCCAGTCTCATCGCGCGCGAACTGCGGGCGGCGCGCGATGCCGGACTGATAGCGACGACCGACATCGATCAGGATGCCGCCCTCGTCGCCAGGATCGTCATGGCCACCTATCACGAGTACGCGTTCACGGAACACGAGGAGTCGGTGGAGACCATCACCGAGCATCTCTGGGATTTCTGCCTGCGCGGCATAGGAAGCAGCCGTAACCGGAGTCGCACCACTCCGACGGGCTAGGCGGTTCGTTCGAGCGGTACATCCCGCGTGGTGTATCACCCCCGCCCGTCGCCACGATGCGAGGCAGGCAGCGGCGACGGCGACGTTCCACCCACGGCCCGCGCGCCGGAAATCGGCCTCTCGGGATCGGTCCGCTCGGCATCTGTCACCCGATGTCATCAATCACGCACCGACGATAAGGAATGCCCCTCCATGAAGCAGCGCGAGCTCCCGCCCGGCATCGCATCGACCACGCACCACGGGTGGTCTGGCTCCCAGACCTCGGCCGGCTGACCGGGAAGGCACGGCATGGCTGGCTCCTCACTAGGCGGAGATCTTTTCAAGGCGATCCTCCAGGGCACACCGCCGGGCGCCGTCTACGCCCTGGTCGCTCTCGGCTTCGTGCTGACGTACAAGACGTCGGGGGTCTTCAACTTCGCGTTCGGTGCTCAGGCGTACGTGTCCGCCGCGATGTACTTCAAGGCCAGGCTCGACTGGGGCTGGCCGACGGTCCCGGCGGTCGTCGTGTCGGTGTTCGTCCTGGCGCCGGCGCTGGGGCTGCTGCTGGAGCGGCTCATCTTCCGCCCGCTGCGGACGGCGCCGGCGGTGGCGAAGCTCGTCGTCGCGGTGGGGCTCGCGGTGGCGATCCCGAACCTGTTCGACATCCTCTTCGGGTTCTCGCCGCGTTCGGGGGCGACGCCGGTCGGCGTCGTGCCCGACGGGGCCGGGGTGTTCTACGACCCGTTCGGCAGCTACGCGTTCAGCCGCAACGAGCTCGTCGACATGGGCGTCGCGCTCGCGGCCCTGGTCGCTCTCGGCACGCTGTTCCGCTGGGGTGACCTCGGGCTGCGGATGCGGGCGGTCGTCGAGAGCCCGCGGATGACCGAGCTCAACGGGATCGCGGCCGACCGGATCTCAGCGTTCGCGTGGGCGTTGTCGTCGCTGTTCGCGGGCGTGGCCGGGGTGCTGATCGCGCCGCGGTTCAACACCCTGGCCGCGGGCGACTTCTTCAGCCTGATGGTCGTCGCGATCGCGGCGGCGGCCGTGGGCAGGCTCGTGAGCCTGCCGCGCACGGTGGCCGGCGCCTTCATCCTCGGCATCGGGATCGCGCTGCTGAACACGTTCCTGCCACGCTGGGCGGACGATCATGCCTGGCTGAAGACGGTGCAGGACAACCTGACGCCGTCGGTGCCGTTCGTCGTGCTGTTCGCCGTGGTCGTGCTCGTCCCGAGCATCGCCCGCGCGCGGGAGTCCACCGACCCGCTGGCCGGAGTCGAACCACCCCCGCCGTCGGTGCACGGACGGGTCCGCGACCCGAGGGCGACGCTCGTCACCAGGCTCGTCGCGGCCGTGTTGCTGCTGGTGGTCGCGGTCGTCGTGCTGACGGTCGGCAACCAGCTGTGGGTCTATCTGGTGACCCAGGCGGTGGCCATGTCGGTGATCTTCCTGTCGATCACGGTCATCACCGGAATGGCGGGGCAGATCTCGCTGTGCCAGGGCGCGTTCGCCGCGATCGGCGCGTTCACCGTGTACCAGCTGGTGGCCCACTACAACATGCCAGTGCTCGTGGCCTCGTTGGTGGGCGCGGCGGTCGCGGCGGCGGTCGCCGCGGTGCTGGCGCTACCGATCCGCCGGCTCGGCGGGATCTGGGTGGCGATCGCGACGATGGCGTTCGCCTACGCGTTCGACGCCGTGGGCGTGAAACTGTCCTGGATCGGCGGCGGCGACGCCGCCATCATGACCGGCACCGCGGTCCCACGGCCGCTGATCGGCACCTGGGACCTGGCGAACGACAAGAGCTACCTGGTGTTCGCGGCGCTCGTGCTGGTCGTGGTCGCGCTCGCCGTGACGGCGCTGCGCGCGGGCACCTTCGGCCGGACACTCGCGGCACTGCGGGGCAGCGAGCTCGCGGCCGGGGCCATCGGGATCTCGGCACCCCGGGCCCGGCTGGTCGCGTTCGCGGTCTCGGCGTTCATCGCGGGTCTGGGTGGCGCGCTGTTGGCGATGTCGCAGGAGTCGGTGAACTACGACACCAACTTCTCGCCGTTCGCGGCCATGTTCTGGCTGGTGATCGTCGTGACCCTCGGCGCGCGGACCGTTCCCGGCGCGTTGAACGCCGCCGTCGCGTTCTCGCTGTTCGACCAGCTCATCCTCAAGGGCGACCTGTTCGGCTGGATCATCGGCGGCTCGGACAAGCTTCCGGGCCTTTTCCCGATCACCGGCAAATGGGTGTTCGTCCTGTTCGGGCTGGCGGCCGTCCAGTTCGCCCGTCACCCCGAGGGCCTCGTCGAACGCGGCTACGCCCGGCCGTCGTTCGCGGACAGGCTGTTCCCCCGCCTCCGAGGCGCTCCGGCCGACGACCTGCCACCCTCGCCGCGGCCGGCCGTCCCCGGCGTGGCGAACCAGGACGCCGCGGACGGGACTCGGGACGGCACCGCGAACCGCTCCGCCGGGGCGACCACGGCGGTCGGCGCGCCGACCGGGCCCGCCGCCGCGTCGGCGCGAGAGGAGGACCCGGTTCGATGACACCCGTCATGTGCGCCCGCGGCATCACGAAGAAGTTCGCCGGCATCACCGCGCTGCACGACGTCAGCATGCAGATCGAGGCGGGGGAACGGGTCGGCCTCATCGGCCCGAACGGCGCTGGGAAGACGACGTTCTTCAACTGCCTGCTGGGCGTCATCCCGACGGGCGGCGGCACGGTGGAGATCGCCGGGCGCGATGTCAGCCGACTGCCCGCCTTCCGACGGGCGAGGCTGGGCCTGGGCCGGACCTTCCAACGCATCGAGCTGTTCGGGGACTGCACGGTGCGCGACCACCTGTTCATCGCCGAACGCGTCCGGCAAGGCCACGGACGGCTCTGGAAAGACCTCCTCGGCCTCGGCGGACCCACGAAGGACGAGATTGCTCGTTGCGACGAGGTTCTCGCGCTACTCGGGCTCACCGACCTCGCCGACGAGCCGATCGAACGGCTCTCCCTGGGCCAGGGCCGCCTGGTCGAGGTCGGCAGGGCACTCATGACAGAGCCCAAGCTCCTGCTCCTGGACGAGCCCTCCTCGGGCCTCGACCGGCCCGAGGTCGCCGCACTGGCCTCCACGCTGCGCGACGTCCAGGCCGAGCAGGGCTTCGCCATCCTGCTCGTCGAACACGACGTGGAGCTGGTCACCGACTTCACCACCCGCTCCTACGTCCTCGACTTCGGCCGGCTCATCGCCGAAGGGCCCACCCGCGAGATCATGACCAGCGACCGGGTACGCGCCGCCTACCTCGGCGACCTCGAGGTGGCGCGATGACCGGTCCCACGACCGAACCAGGAAAAGACACCATGTCCACCCCGGCGACCCCCGACGAAAGACGGACCGCGGACGAGTACGCGGTCACCGCCGGCGAGACGGCCAGCGGCGACGCGGTCGGCGGCGGCAGGAACGGCGGCTCGGCGCCCGTTCTCGAACTCGACAACGTCCACGCCGCCTACGGACCGTTCCGCGCCCTGTTCGGCGTCTCCCTCAGCCTGGCGAAGGGCGAGGCGCTGGCCCTCGTCGGCTCCAACGGCGCGGGCAAGACCACCATCGCCCGAGTGGCATCCGGCCTGCTCCCACCCGGCCACGGCACGGTCCGCGTCGACGGCGCCGACCTGACCGGCAAACCGACTTTCCGGTTCGCGCGAGCGGGAATCGCGCACGCGCCCGAGGGGCGCTCCGTCTTCGGCACGCTCAGCGTCCAGGAGAACCTCACGCTGTCCTTCCGGCGGGTCCTCGGCCGAGGCGGGGTCCGCGGCGGCCTCGAGCATTCCTATGAGCTCTTTCCCGTCCTCGGCCAGCGCCGCAAGCAGCTCGCCGGCAGCCTCTCCGGCGGCGAGCAGCGCATGCTCTCGATGGCACGCGTCCTGGTCGAGAAACCCAAGGTCCTCGTCGCCGACGAGCTCTCCCTCGGCCTGGCGCCGAAGATCGTGGGCGAGCTCTACGACAGCCTCACCCGCCTCCGGGCCGACGGGGTCGCGCTGCTCCTCGTCGAGCAGCACGTCAGCCACGCGCTGCGGCTTGCCGACCGGGTCGCCGTGCTCGACCACGGACACGTCGTCTGGGCCGGCAACAGCGACGACGCCACCCAGCGCGTGGCCCAGGCGTTCGCCGTCGGTGCCTAGGGCGCCGAGCCGGCATCGCTGACCAACGCGCAGGCCCCACGCCTGTCCGTCCGCGGGCTGTGCCTGGTCGGCTCCGAGCGTCTCCACTCGGCAGGACCCGTCGGGGCGGGAGCGGGATCGGCGTTCGCGATGCCGAACAGGGAAGAATTCGCACTTCTGAGGAGGAAGAAATACGTGAGAAAATCTGGCATCAGGCAGCGCGACGCGGCTGGAGGCGGTCCGCGTGGAGGCCATACTGGCCGTAGGCTGGGCCGGCTGACGGTTCTCCTGGTCGCACTCGCACTCGCCGTGACGGCCTGTTCGAACTCGGCGGGCGGAAACTCGGGCACGTCGGCCGCGAACGACTCCGCCGCGGCGCAGGGCAAACCCACCGGACCCGGCGTCACCGACGACGAGATCCGCTTCGCGATGCTCGGGACCAAGTCCAACAACCCGCTGGGAACCTGCCTCCTGGACTGTTTCCTGTCCGGGGTCAACGCCTACTTCGCCTACCGCAACAGCGAAGGTGGCCTCGACGGCCGCAAACTGGTGGTCTCGAGGACGATCGACGATCAGCTGGGTAGCAACCAGCAGGGCGCGCTGCAGATCACCTCCTCGAACGACACTTTCGCCACGTTCGCGGCACCGGTCGTCGGCAGCGGGTTCAAGACCCTCGCCGCCGCCAAGATCCCCCTCTACGCACTCCCCGCCAACAGCACCGAGATGGCCGGCAACGACTCGATCTTCGCCAGCTCCGGCGCCTTCTGCATCGAGTGCACCCAGGTGTACTGGACCTATCTGGCCAAGCTCGCCGGTGCCACCAAGATCGCGGCGCTCGGGCTGGGGGTCTCCGCGGTCTCCAAGAACTGCGCGAACGGAGTGGTCAAGTCCATCGACCAGTACGGCGGCCAGTTCGGGCAGAAGGTCGTCTATCTCAACGACAGCCTCCCGTTCGGCCTACCGAACGGCGTCGGCCCCGAGGTCACCGCCATGAAAAGGGCCGGAGTCCAGCTCGTCATCGGCTGCGTCGACCTCAACAGCATGAAGACCTTCGCCCAGGAAATGGAACGCCAGGGCATGGGCGCGGTTCCGATGGCCCACCAGAACACCTACGACCAGAAGTTCGTCGCGGACGCCGGCAGCCTGTTCGAGGGCGACTACGTCCTGTCCACCTTCCGGCCGTTCGAGGCCGACCCGGGTACCTCCGGGCTGAAGGACTTCATCACCTGGATGGGCAAGACCGAGGCCGACGTGACCGAGAACGCCATGATCGGCTGGATCGACGCCGACCTCGCCTACCAGGGCATCAAGGCCGCGGGCTCATCGTTCTCCCGTGCCTCCGTCATCGCCGCCACCAACAAGATGACCGCCTACAGCGCTGACGGGATCATCAACCCGATCGACTGGACCCGCCAACACGAATCCCCGACCGAGGGCGACCCGGTGACCCACGGCTACAAGCAGAAGTGCATCTCCGCCGTCAAGGTCCACAACGGCGCGTTCGAACCCGTCGCCGGTAGCAGGTCCAAGCCCTTCATCTGCTGGCCGGTCACCGCAAAACCAACCTGGTCCGAGCCCACGTTCACCGACTTCAAGTAGTCGACAGCCGCTGACCATCGTCCCCGGGGCTGGACCGCCGGCCCTGGGGACGAGCCATCAGGTCACCGTTGCGGCTGTGGCCGTGCGTCTGCTCCATCCGTTCTTCGGTCAGGTCATATTGATCAAGCCGACGAGGGACTCGAACCCAATGCCGCTTGATTAGCGGGATGGTCGTGTTGTCAATTTCAACACACCAATAGACTGTCCGGGTTAGGGCAACCCGGGCTGGTCATTTGTCGAAGATGGACAACGCGCTCCGTCGGCGCGTTGATCATGGTCTGGTCCGCCCAGTTCCACCGCGGCTTGGGCTGGGCGCGTCGCGGCACTGCGACCACGTGCCGAAGGACGAGCAACTCGATGTCCTTTGGACGCCGATGAACGACCGAGCAGCGTCAGCCAGCCACACACCCGAACGAAGATCAGGTAGAGGGGTCAGCCAGCGCGTCGGCGCTGATCAGCGTCCCGTCGGAGATTCGGTAGGCGGCGCTGAATCGGATCGGGCGGCCTGGGCGAACTTGCGGACGGTGCGGCGTCCCATCCGCAGTTGGCGGGCGATCGCCCGCTCGGTGTGGCCAGCGGCGAGCAGGTCGTGCAAGGCCGTATGGGTGCGTCGGATCCGTTCGACTGCCCCGTCTAAGCAGACCTGGCCCGTGATCAAGGCTCTGACCAGGGCAGCCCTGGGGCCGCATCCCTAGGCGTCTCACTGAAGCCGGTCCGTCGATCTCGTTTGGTCGCCAGGAGCCGGACAGGCGGATGTCGGCGCATAGCGGGGCGGGCCAGGCGCGTTTGGAACCGTGAACGAGGCCGGCCAGCGGAATGGCCGTTGCCCGGCGAGGTGGACGAGGACCCCAGCCGATCGGAGCCGAGGGTGCGCGCGGATGAGAAACGATCATTTGAGGCGTTCATGGGAGACGCTGCCGACCGGTTACTACTGACCGCGCACTGTTGCGTCGGTGGACGCTGTGGTCCGTCCCGGCGGCCAGGCATGATCGGATGATGGCGCACCGCCGTCCTCATCCGCCGGTCCCGGTCTCGGCCTCGGAGTTCGCCGGCTTCCGGTTCCCACCGGAGGTGATCGTTCTGGGAGTTCGCTGGTATCTGCGGTTCGCGTTGTCGTACCGGGACATCGAGGAGTTGCTCGCCGAACGCGGCGTCGACGTTGATCACGTGACCGTGTACAGGTGGGTCCGCCGGTTCACCCCGCTGCTGATCGACGCCGCCCGGCCCTGTCGCCACAGCCCGGGCGACAGGTGGTTCACGGACGAGACATATGTCAAGATCGCGGGCCGGTGGCGCTACCTGTACCGAGCGATCGACCAGTACGGGCAGGTCATCGACGTACTCGCCTCCGAGAATCGGGACCTGGCCGCGGCGCGTCGGTTCTTCACCGCCACGTTGTCGCATGGTCGTCGCCCGGTGGAGGTGACCACCGACCGGGCCCCGGCCTACCCACGCGTCCTCGACGAGCAACTGCCTGCTGCTCACCACGTGGACGCCCGCTACGCGAACAACCCGATCGAGGCCGACCACGGCCGGTTGAAAGCCCGGCCGCGGCCGATGCGAGGACTGAAACGACTGCACTCGGCCCAGGTGATTGGCTCCAGGCACGCCTTCGTCCAGAACCTTCGCCGCGGACACTACGAACTCGGCATCGACGCCGAGCCCCATCTCCGGCTCGCGACAGCGTTCGCCGAGCTCGCGCAGGCTATCTGATCAGGTCGCCAACTTGGCCCTGCCGTGCCTCGGGCCGGCTCAACGCAACAGCCCCGGTCGAGGCGTGTCGCGAGACCGGAAGATCATCTGTGTACAGCCGAACGTACCGGCACAATGCCATTCCGCTACCGTCAGGGCCCCCTTGTCGCCGCGTTCGAGGCGGGGTCCCATCATCTGCGCGGTGACCGAGAGCGCGGAGATAGGCGGCGACGCGCCAGTCGCTGGTGGCGCCTCGCGACGATCATCGTTTTTGCTGGGGCCGGGACCCGGATCTGGCGGGCCGGCGGCCTCGCTGGCGTCGGTGCCGCCCCTTGTGTCCGCGATCGCCGATGAGGACAGGGCCGAGGGCGACACGACGGATCTCTCGTCAGCGCTGTCGGAGGCGCAGCGCGGTGACGAGGGTGCCTTCCGGCTGATCTACCGGACGACTGGGCCGGGTCTGCTGCGGTACCTACGGCTACTCGTCGGCAACGATGCCGAGGACGTGGCCTCCGAGACGTGGCTTCAGATCGCTCGGGACCTGGCGTCGTTCCGCGGGGACTTCGCCGACTTTCGCGGCTGGGCAGCGACTATCGCGCGTCACCGCGCGTTGGATCATCTGCGCCGACGAAGTCGCCGCCCGGGGGACGACATACCTGTTGAGATGCTGATGACCGAATTGGCCGCGCCCGATGACACCTCCAGAAGCGCGTTGGAGGCGGTGTCCACCGCAGCGGCTCTGCGGTTGATCGCGGGTCTGCCGTTGGACCAGGCGGAGGCGGTGCTCCTGCGGGTGGTCATGGGGCTGGACGCGAAGGCCGCGGGGCGGGTGTTGGGCAAGCGCGCTGGCGCGGTCCGCGTCGCGTCGCACCGGGGGTTACGCAGACTCGCCGAGCAGCTCGGCGAGCAGGGCATCACCGGATCCGGCGGGCTGTAGGCGATGATCATGATCGGGGTGACGGCGCAAGGCGAGGACCAGGAACATCGGCCGGGTGTAACACCGATGAGGGCTTCAACGCTGAAGGACGTGAGATGAGCACACTCCGACCCCGTCGGATCGGCCGAGGCGCCGCTGAGCGGATGCTGCGCGGCGGTCCGGTCGACGGTGGGGCTGGTGTGGATCCTCTCGCCGATCTGCTCACCGCGGCGGCCGCTCCGGCCCGCGTAGGTGAGCTCGACGGCGAGGAAGCGGCAGTCGCCGCTTTCCGGGAGGCGCGTCTCGCCCACGTCACCCAGCCACGGAGAGAACCCATGAACAAGACGCTGCTCGCCCGACTGCTGACCATGAAGATCGCCGCGATCGCGGCCGGGGCCACGGTCATCAGCGGCGTCGCCGTCGCCGCGGGCACAGGAGTCCTGCCTGGCGTCGGCGGAGGTGCCGGCACCGAGGTGTCCCCGACGGCTGGCGCCACCGCCAGCGCGGACGTCTCGGCGAGCGGCGTGCCGAGCGCCGATGCCTCCGCCTCCGCCTCACTGCTCGCGTTGTGCCACAGCTACCAGGCCGCCGCAGAGACCAACCCCGACACTGTCCTTGATTCTCCGACCATGCAGGCGCTGGTGACCGCCGCAGGCGGCCGCGCCGAGGTCGACGCCTACTGCGCGACGGCACTGCGGGCACAGGCCAACGCCACCGTGGCGCCGGGCGCCGCGGGCGTAAGTGTGGCTCCGGGCGGTGCCGGGGCCGACGTTGCCGTGGGCGGCGCCGGGGCCGAGGCCGGGGTGGGCGGCGGCGGTACCGGGGCCGAGGTCACCGCGGGTCCTGGCACGAGCGCGGGCGTGAACGTCGGCGCGACCGACGCAGGTGTCGGCGCGCAGGTTCCCGGCGCGGCTACCAGCGCGAGTGCGAGCACGGGCCCTGGCGGCCTGGGCGTCGGTGCGGGTGTCGGCGGCGCCGGCGCGGACGCGTCGGTCGGCCGCTGAGCAGGCCTTCCAGGAGGTCTGGTAGATCACGCCGGCCGCGCCGACGTGATCTACCAGACCTCCGCGGTGACACCGTCGCCGGGCACCGGTCGGGGACCTCGGCGAAGTCCGTGACCGTCCCGCCACGACGGCACGCGACCTGATTTTCCAGCCGCCTCGCCGCACAGAGGAGCAGCGGCCAGCGTCACCCTCCCTGGTGGTAGCGCCGGGTGTGGGAAGGACGCGGTCCGCGCCCGGCGCCTACCTGATCGGAGAGATGCTGGTGACCATCCGCCGCGTCGTCACATCACCATCCCGGTCCGACCCGAATCCCCCGGCCGGGCCGGGTGGCGCGCGCGGCCCGGTGCACAGTGTCTTTCGCTATCCGCTGGATGGGCGTTCGGCCAGCGTCGCCCGCGACCACGTGCGAGCCCAGCTGCGCGGCTGGGGCCTCGACGAGTTGCAGAACGAAGCGACCCTCCTCGCGTCGGAGCTGGTCACGAACGCCATCCGTGCGTCCGAGCTGCTGCCGAGACGAAGCGCCGGTGGGAACGGGCAACCGTCCGTCGCTCTCCAGCTGACGTACGACCGTCATCGCCTCGTCGTCGAGGTCTGGGACCGGGCAGCGGGCCGGCCAGAATTCCGCCGTGGCGACCCGGCCGCCGGCACCAGCGGGGGTCTGCGCCTCGTCAACGCCCTCGCCGCCGGCTGGGGCAGCTACCCCGTCTACGCACACGGCGACCCGAACGGCAAGGTCGTCTGGGCCAGCCTGCCCCAGCCCCAGCCAAGCCGTCAGGCTGCTGCCGGCGACACCCCCGCCGACGAGGCACACCTCCCGCGCCGCACCCCGTCAGCCCCATCAGACCCCGACCAGCCCCCTCCGGACCGCACCAACCTGGCCATCCTGCAACGGGTCCTCGGCCGGCTGCGCACCCTCGACGCCTAACCCAGGGCTTTCATGGTGGTGATCGGGTGGTGGGTGTGTCGGGAAAAGGAAAGTGCTCCTGAGCTGGGAGGATCGGGCTTGCTGAGGGCCTGAATCCTGTCCGAACCAAGGAGCACCTTCATGGTGCAGAGTACCGGTGTCTATCCATCCGTCCGTGTCGATGTGGCTGGTCGCGGCGTCGTGTCGGTGGCTGGGGCGGTGTTGTTGACCGAGACGGTCCGTGTCAGCGGGCTGGGTCGGCTGTTGTCAGTAGCGCTCGGGCCGTGGCGTTCGCCGCTGGCGGTCCATGATCCGGCGAAGGTGTTGCTGGATCTGGCCGTGATGTTGGCGCTGGGCGGGGACTGCCTCGCGGACATCGCCCTGCTGCGCGCCGAGCCGGAGATCTTCGGCCGGGTGGCGTCGGACCCGACGGTGTCACGGACGGTCGACCGGCTGGCCGGTGACGTCGACCGGGTGCTCGTCGCGGTCGGTAGGGCGCGCGCCGTGGCGCGGGGCCGGGTGTGGTCGATGGCTGGTGAACACGCTCCCGACCGTCAGGTCTCCGCGCAGGATCCGCTGGTCGTGGACCTCGACGCGACGCTGGTCACCGCGCATTCGGAAAAGGAGGCCGCGGCGCCGACCTTCAAGAAGGGCTTCGTGCGCCACGAGGCGCTGTGTTTCGAGTGGGGGTGGAAGACCTTCGCTTTTAGCCTGTCGCAGCAGGTTGATTGTAGCTGAGGGCAGCCTGATCCGGGTGGTGCCGGGAAGGGCGGGAGCAGCCCTGACAAAGCCAGGACGTGTCAGCACTGCCAGATGGTGCGGGCCTGGCGAGCGAGTTGGAGAGGAGTACGCGAGGAACCGACGTCTACGTCCTTTAAAACAATGAGCCGGCTCAAATCTGGTGGATAAGGGCCGGTCGCGGTGCGCACCGAGCATCCACCCGGGTGTGAGGGAACTTCGGGGAGGTCTGAAACCGCCGAACCGGAGGCCACGGGGAAAGTCTGCGGCGTACCCATGGCGATGCCGCTGGGACACAGTCGGGCTCCTCCTCCGACAAACGAAACATGGTGAACGTGGGAACCGCCTCGTCCGGGTTCCCGGGCAAGCTCGCAGCCAGCGGGCTGTCGGGATAGGCGCACCGACCGTCGAACCGGCGAGGTGGGGCGGAGCCGCCGTAGTACTCCGAGCCGGGGAAAGCCCGGCACATGGGGAAGGGCGGCAGTGGTTTCGAGAAGGGAAGGATGCTGCAATGCCGGAAGACGCGTCGTTGGATGGCGGCGCTCCACGCGGACACGACCTCACGGTGGCGGCTGCGCGGGTATCGGGGATGCAGGCCAAACTTCACCGTTGGGCGGCGGCTGATCCTGGCCGCCGGTTCGATGACCTGTACAACTTCGTGTGTGACCCGGCGACGCTGCTCGTGGCGTATCGGCGGGTCGCTGGTAACCGGGGCGCCCGGACTGCTGGTGTCGACGGCCTCACGGTCGCCGACGTCGACCGGCAGCTGGGCGTCTCCGGGTTCCTGGACGACCTGCGTTCCCAGCTGAAGGCGGGCACCTTCCGCCCGCTGCCGGTCAGAGAGCGCGTGATTCCCAAACCGGGAGGGGCGGGGAAAATACGGCGACTCGGGATTCCCACAGTCGCTGACAGGGTCGTCCAGGCCGCGCTGAAACTGGTCCTGGAACCGATCTTCGACACCGACTTTCTGCCGGTATCGTATGGCTTCAGGCCGGGTCGGCGGGCGCAGGACGCGATAGCCGAGATCCACATGTTCGGCACCAAGGGCTACCGCTGGGTGCTGGACGCGGACATCCACGCGTGTTTCGACGAGATCAACCATGGCGTGCTGATGGACCGGGTAAGGAAACGGATCAAGGACAAGCGTGTGCTGGCGCTGGTCAAGGCGTTCCTGAAAGCCGGGATCCTCACCGAACTCGGCGAGCCCCAGAACACCCGGACCGGCGTTCCCCAAGGCGGTATTCTTTCACCGCTGCTCGCGAACATTGCCCTGTCGGTGCTCGACGAGCATCTGCACGGGCCGTGGCAGCCGGGTGGGGCGCAGTCGACCCAGGTAAAACGCGCGGGCCGGCGCAAGAAAGGGCTCCCGAGGTGGCGGCTCGTCCGCTACGCGGACGACTTCGTCGTCCTGGTCAACGGGAATGAGCACGACGCCCAGACGCTGCGCGAAGAAGTAGTCCGGGTGTTGACCACGATGGGGCTGCGCCTGTCCGAGGCGAAGACTCAGGTCACGCATCTGGATCGGGGTTTCGACTTCCTCGGGTTCCGCATCCAGCGGCGCCGCAAGAGGGGGACAGACAAGTGGTACGTCTACACCTTCGTAGCCGACCGGGCGATCCGGGCGGTGAAGGCGAAGATCAGGGCCATGACTCCCAGGGAATCACATCAGGGCCTGGAGGACCTGCTGACCTGGATCAACAGGGTCACGCACGGGTGGGCCGGCTACTTCAAGCACGCCGTGGCGAAGCACGTGTTCAGTGCCATCGACAGCTTCGTCTGGTGGCGTCTCGCTCGGCTGCTGATGACCCGGCACCGCTGGAGATGGAAGGAGTTCCGCGCCCGATATACCACCCCCACCGGGAGGTGGTTGAACTACTGGGCCGGTACCACCGAGTGGAAGCGGACCGCCAAGATACCGGTCACCCGGTACCGCTACCGCGGCACTCGGATCCCCACCCCCTGGGCCCCACAACCCGCATAACGGCAGGGACCATGGAGCGCCCGGTGCGTCGAAAGGCGCACGCCGGGTGCGGAGAGAGGCCGTGGGAAACGGGCCGGGAGTAATCCCGGCACCGCGCCCACGGCCTACTCGACGGGTTCCATCCGCTGTGGGCGTTCGTCGACCACGGCCAGGACGGCACCGGGGAGCCGGCGGCGGTACTGCTGCGGGCGGGCAACGCCGGGTCGGTGCGACACGAGGTCGCACGAGTTGAGTGGTTGCACCGATTGGGGGTTCGGCTGATGTCGACGGTGTAGCTCGGGCCAGTGTCCAAGGCCTGTCCCCACCCTGACGTGCGTCGCTGGTAACGGCGGGGTGCGAAGCTCGGGGAAGAAGCCCAAGGGTTGGCGTTCCGTCCGCCGGCCACAGGCAAGGGGAAAACCGGACGGGTGAACGTGAGTGAACCCTTGATGATGCCTCGTCACGTTTGAGCCCCGCAGGCGGAAGGTTCCAGCGGGGTTTAGGGGCTGGCCGTTGCGAAACGGCGGGTGCCGGTCGGACAGCTGAACCGTCGGCCGGGTGGACACCACCGTCCCCGGGGTTTAGAGGGCGCCCACCCCGGTTGTGTCTCGCTCGTGTGGAACGTGGAAACCCCGACGGGGTCCGTGCAGGTTTCCTGCGCGGTGGGCTGACCGTGAGGAAGGTCGATCCCCTGGCGGGAACAGGATGGCCAAGAAGCGAATGCCGGTGCGCCGAAAGGCGACGGGAAACCGGGACGTTGTGGCGGCCACCTCCGTCGCCGGTTCCGGATAACCGGCCGGATACGGGCAGGTGCCCGGCCCGAAAGGGCGCTGACGTGGCCAGGTGGGCTTGTGGAGACCGAAGCCAGGAGCACCTGAACCGAAGGGCAAGTTGGACGCCATGACCTTGGACATGCTGGAACAGGCCTTGGCCCGTCCGGCGGCCGATGCTGTGGTGAACGGACCGGAGGGCGCGTGCCCGGACTGGCTGTCGATCGACTGGCGGCAGGCCGAGGACGACGTACGGCGGCTACGGCAACGCATCTTCACGGCATCGCGGGCTGGGGATCTTAAACGGGTCCGTAGCCTCCAGAAGTTGATGCTCCGCTCCAGGGCGAACGCTGTGGTCAGCGTGCGCCGGGTGGCGGAGCTTAACGCCGGCCGCCAGACAGCGGGCGTCGACGGGAAGGCCGCGCTGTCGGTGTCCCAGAAGGCCGAGCTGGCCGGCTGGGTGCAGCGACGGTCGGCCCGGTGGTCGCCTCTGCCTGTCCGGCGGGTGTTCATCCCCAAAGCCAACGGGAAACGCCGCCCGCTCGGTATTCCGGTGATCGCCGACAGGGCGCTTCAAGCCCTGACGGCCAACGCCCTGGAACCCGAGTGGGAAGCCCGGTTCGAGCCGAAGTCCTACGGGTTTCGTCCGGGCCGCGGCTGCCATGACGCGATCGAGGCGATCTTCACCACTGTGAGCGGGCGCAACCCGCACCGCCGGTGGATCCTCGACGCCGACCTGGCCGCGGCGTTCGACCGCATCGATCACGGCCATCTCCTGAAGCTGCTGGGTACTTTCCCCGCCAGGGGCAGGATCGCCGGGTGGCTGAAGGCCGGTGTGGTCGAGCGGGAAAGGTTCACCCCGACCGGGGAGGGGGTTCCCCAAGGCGGCGTGATCAGCCCGTTGTTGCTAAATGTGGCTCTGCACGGTCTGGAAACGGCAGCCGGTGTCCGTTACCACCCCGGGCATGTCAAGCACGCCGGGGGCGTGACGGCTAGAAGTCCGCTCGTGGTGAGGTATGCCGACGACCTGGTGGCTCTTTGCCACAGCGCCGAACAGGCGCAGCAGGTCAAGGAAAGCCTCCAGCGGTGGCTTGCGCCCAGGGGTCTGGCCTTCAACGAGGACAAGACACACATCGTCCGCCTCGAAGACGGTTTCGACTTCCTCGGGTTCAACATCCGCCGTTACCGCAACGGCAAGCTGCTGACCAAACCGAGCAAGGTAGCGGTGCACAGCATCCGCCGCAGGCTCGCCGCCGAGGTCCAAGCCCTGCACGGGGCCAACGCCGAGGCGGTCATCACCAGGCTCAACCCCGCGATCCGGGGCTGGGCCGCCTACTACCGCACGGCCGTGTCCAAGGAGATCTTCTCCGCCTTGGACCACTACGTGTGGATGCTCACCTACCGGTGGGCGCGACGGACACACCCAAACAAGGGGAAACGGTGGGTGGCAACCCGATATTTTCGGGCCTTCCACCCCGCCAGGGGAGATCGCTGGGTGTTCGGTGACCGCGACAGCGGCCGCTACCTGGTCAAGTTCTCCTGGACCCCCATCGTCCGCCATACCCTGGTCAGGGGCCGGTCGTCACCCGACGATCCGACCCTGGCCGAGTACTGGGCGATCCGGCGGCGACGCGGCAAACCACCGCTGGGACCATTCCTGACACGCCTGCTCCGCAAACAGAACGGGCGCTGCCCGGCCTGCGGTGACCTGATATTGCACACAGGCCAGGAACCGCAGAGCCCACAGGACTGGGAACAGTGGCTCACCGCGCTACGAAAGGCGATCCGCCGAACAGCGATCACCGCGCCGAACCACCCGGCGGACGACAACACCCGCTACCTGATGCACCCTTTCTGCGCTCGCCGGCGTGACGCCACGACGCGCAAGACGGCACGACTTCCGGCCCGCGAAGCCATCGGGCCTGCTTGAGCCGTGTGCCGGGAAAGCTGGCACGCACGGTTCTGAGGGGGCCGGAGCGCAGCAATGCGCTCCGGCTACCCGACAACACGGCGACCGACCACATCACGGTCGCCACCGACGCGCTCGCCCACCTGCCCCGAGATCTGCGCCGATCGCGCAAGGTCCTCATCCGCGCGGACTCAGCCGGTGGCACCCACGTCTTCCTGGACTGGCTATCCCAGCGCCGGGTGGGCTACTCGGTCGGGTTCACCCTCCCCGACGACGCCGCCGTCCTGATCGCCCGGCTACCGAAGACAGCGTGGACGCCGGCCTACGACGCCGACCGGCAGCCGAGACCCGGCGCGTTCGTCGCCGAGCTGACCGGCCTGATGGACCTGTCCGGCTGGCCACCGGGGATGCAGGTCATCGTCCGCAAGGAACGACCGCATCCCGGCGCGCAGCTGCGGATCACCGACGTCGACGGCAACCGGATCACCGCGTTCGCGACGAACACGCCCCGCGGCCAGCTCGCCGACCTCGAGCTGCGCCACCGCCGCCGCGCCCGCTGCGAGGACCGGATCCGCGGCGCCAAAGACACCGGCCTGACCAACCTGCCTCTGCACGACCTCGCCCAGAACCAGGTCTGGTGCGCCCTGGTCACCCTCACCCTCGCCCTCGACCTCGTCGCCTGGACCCAGATGCTCGCCCTGCCCGACGGGCCGGCACGGCGATGGGAACCGAAACGGCTGCGCCACCGGATCTTCTGGCTCGCCGGCCGGCTCGCCCGCCACGCCCGCACCGTCGTCCTGCACCTGGCCACGCACCACCCCTGGGCAGCGCTCACCACCCAGGCGATCAGCACCCTGCACGCCATACCCAGCCCCGGATAACCCGGGCCACCGACCTCCCACCCCTACCTACCAGGAGCAACACCACCCGGACGTGGACCAGGCGCCCACCTCGCGCGACAGCGAGGCGCCCGACCACGGCCACACCCGACCTGACCCACAAAACTCAACATCAACAAGGGTGAGAGGACAACCCGCGATCACACCCAACCAACCGATGAAAGATCCGGGCTAAGCCAAGGGCGCCGGACGAGCAGCAGCTCAGGACTCGAAGGTCATCCGCACCTGCCACCAACCCTACGAACCACTACCAGCGCGGCAACGAAACGGAACCTCATGGTCACCTAACAAAGCCCTACTAGACACACCGCCGCTTCAGGGCGGCAAGGTCAAGCCGACTGTCGCCACGCTGTACTGACCCTTTGACCTGGGACAGGAACCATTGCCGGCCGACGCCCTCAGCGCTCGTTGCCATGTTCTGGCCGCGGGCGGAAGGTGGGGCCACTCAAATCTCTCAAAGCCAGCACCCGGTCGGGTACGCCTGTCATTGACACTATTCGTGGTCGGATGCCGTCGCTACTGATCGTGGCGATTGGCACCCTTTGGACGCATTGCCGCTTCGAGAGGGCGTGGTCCCATACGGTCGGTCCTGCGTTCTGACCTGCTGCTGCCGAGATGGCGCTGCATGGGCCGATGCGAGGCATGACGGCCTCTGGTTGCGGTGGCGGTCAGATGACCGTGGTGAGTTCGGTGAAGGCGGCCGCGGGCCGCTGACGTGGTTCGACGTCGATGCCCAGTTCGTAGTGGCCGCGGCGGAGGTTCTGCACGAACGCGTGCCCAGCGCCGACGACCTGTGCGGAGCGCAGACGTTTCAGACCTCACGGCGACTACGTCTGGTACCGGCGCCGACGTCGGAATTTTTGTGCGGGAATGTCTATCCCACCAGGTCCGGCTGGTCGGGTCCTGACGTGCTGGGCGCCAAGGCTGACGACGCACCGGGAGCGTCGGTCGTCGCCCACCGGCAAGTCGTTGCCGAAGCCCGTCCACGAGCACCAGGCCACGGGCATGAAGCGGCCCGATGCTCCCTGAGGGAACTCGGCATCGGACTGACCGCCTACGGAGTCCTCGGCCGGGGCCTGATCTCGGGCCATTGGAGCTCGGACCGTGACGCCGGATCCGGCGACCTCCGCGGCGTCAGCCCGCGTTTCACTAGCGGCAACGTGGAGCACAACCTCGCCCTGGTCGACGCGCTGCGCCCGGTCGCCGAGGCGAAGGCTGCGCAGTCCCCCAGCTCGCCATCGCTTGGGTCGCCGCGTGGGCGATGACATCGTGCCGCTGGTCGGTGCCCGCGCCCGTGAACGTCTGGTCGAGGCGCTGCCCGCGGTGCGGCTGCGGCTGACCGCCGGCGACCTCGCCAGGATCGAAAAGGCGGTATCGGCTGGGGCCGCGCGGCGACCGCTGCCCGGCCGCCCTCATGTCCAGCCTCGGCGTCGGGAACCAGGGGGCCCGTCCCGCGCGGGTCAAATCCGATCGGCGACGGTGCGAGCCAGGTTCTCCAGGGGGCCCCGGTTGTCCGCCGGGTCGTTGCCACGGACGAGATTGATCGACACACGGGAGTCGCCCTTGGCGACGAAGACGGCGTACTCCCAGATGTAGGCCTCGTCGCCGATACCGGTGAGCGGCTGCATCGTGTGGCCGGTCCCGCGATCGGCCGTGTAGTAGTCGACCGCGGTCTGACCGACGCGGACCTCGACCTGAGCCGTCGGTCCGTCGGGCGTCGCGGCATAGACGCAGGTCTCGTCCTCCGCGACCGGACTGAGTAGCGCGGTTCCCGCGAGCCGCTCAGCCTCCCGCGCTGAGACGACACCGCAGGGATTCAAAGACGGTTCCGCCGGCGCCGACGCCGGGGATGCGGTGGCCGGAGCCCCGGCCGTGGCCGGTGTGGCCGCCGCGGTCCGCGGTGTCGTCCCCGCTGCCGTCGACGACGCGCCGCCGTCGGCGGAACCGCCGCACCCGGAAATCCCGAGGATCCCGATGATCACAGCCGCCAAGGGACCCGCGCACGCGACGAGACGGGCGCGACTGACTGCGGGACTATCCACGTGCTCCCCCGATACCGTCATCCGCCGGCGCTTCCCCGCGCCAACCGGGCAGACCAGGAGGCTACCTGGCCCGACCTGTGGTGTTGCCCGCCTCGGCCCCGTCTGCGTCCCACTCGTCGAGCAGCCGAAGATCACGCTCGCGGCGTCCGGGCTCCCCACCCGGTCCGCCGCCGCAAGCACAGCGTCTTGGAGGCGCAGCGAATTTGGACGTGCCCGGTCCTGCCGCGCACAGCGGTTTGGCCTCACCTTCGCCGAGGCGGCCATCGATGCTGGCGACGTCGTCGTAGCTGCGGTCCGTCGCCTCGCGACGATGGACGCGCACGCGGGCCCGGTTCCCCAGGTCATCGCCTCCGGGCACGCCTTCGTCCAGAACGTTCGCCGCGGCCACTACGAACTCGCCACCGACACCGAACCCCACCGCCGGCTCGCCGCAGCCTTCACCGAGCTGGCCCTCACCATCTGACCAGGCCGCCAACCCGCCGCTGCCATGCCTCGCGCTCGCTCAACGCAACAACGCCCTCGGTCCGCACCCGGGCGTGCCCGCGATCTGTCTCCATGCCGGGACCCGAACATGATCCACGCACGTCAGGCGGTATTACACGGTGCGTCCTCGTTCCTTCTCGGCTCTCCGAATGCATCGGCCGGGTTCTTCCGCCAGACCCCGGGCGGTAAGGAAGCTCCAAAGTCTTTGTCGGTGGTCCGACATGACATCGATATCGATGGGCATGTGCGGCGAGGCGGCGGCGTGTCAATATGCGTTCGGCGAGACACGGTCTTGGGCGGAATGGTCGCCGCCGCCGCGGCCCGGCCCGGTGGAGATCTTGTTCCACCACCGTCGAACAGCGGATCTCCTTCCGCCGGCGATCTGGCGCCGGGGGTGAGGGCTGAATGAACGGTATGTCGCATCCGTGACAGGCACACCTTGAACCGATCCGGACTGGCCAAAGTAAATGGCGGGCTGCGGCGGAAGATGTCCGCCGACGAACGTGAGGGAGATGCCCCATGGAGGCGACCCGCCAGAAAAGGGAGCGCTGGTCAATCGTGTGGCCGGAACCGCGGGTCGGAACCCGGGTGGCACTGGCGGTCCTCTATTTCACCCTCGCGGTCTCGATGATCTTCGTCGACCACGGCCTCGCGGTGCGCATTGTGGGTGCGGTCGAATTCTGTTGCCTCGGCGCCCGGGCGCTCGTCCCCTGGGGACAGAGCCGGGCCTGGGCTCGGCGCCATCCGGTGCTCGACGGAACGTTCGCCTTCCCGGCCATGTTCGTCGCGTTGCGTCTGCTGACCCACTTGTCGACCGGCGTGTGCGCCCTGCTTGCCATCCCGATCGGCATGGTTCTAGTTGCCTTCGCGGTGCTGAGGAGCCGCCGCGCTGCCTCCTCCTGAGCCGGGGCCGCGGCCCACCCTCCATCGGACGGTCTGCTGGCCACCGGCAGCGAGGACGGCACGGTGCAGCTGTGGGACGTGACCGACCGGACCGCACCCCACCGGCAAACCGCTCGCCGGCTACACCGACACGGTCAGCTCGGTGGCGTTCGGTCCGGACGGTCTGCTGGCCGCCGGCAGCGGGGATGGCACGGTGCGGCTGTGGGACGTGACCGACAGGGCCGCACCCCACCCCATCGGCAGGGCGCTCGCCGGCCACACCAACTGGGTCAACTCGGTGGCATTCGGTCCGGACAGCCTGCTGGCCGCCGGCAGCGGGGATGGCACGGTGCGGCTGTGGGACGTGACCGACCGAGCCGCACCACGTCCGCTAGGCGACCCCCTCACCGGCTCGGTCAGCTCGGTGGCGTTCGGCCCGGACGGGCTGCTGGCCACCGGCGGCGAGGATGGCACCGTACGGCTGTGGGACGCCAGCGTGCTTCAGGAGCTGCGGAACGCCGCAGTCCAGATGGCCCGCCAACGCGCCGGCCGGGGCCTCGACGAACAGGAATGGACCCGCTACCTGGCCGCTGAACCGTACCGGAACACCTGCCCGACCAGTGCCCCGCAGCCAGGCAGATCGCCCGATCTTGTCGGTAAACGGTCGTTTACCGACAAGATCGAGAAGCGTCCCGCTACGGATGCCGTCAGGTCGGCTGCGGTCCGCGGTGCGACGTACGGGCCGCCCCGGCGGCCTCGCTGTCGGGATCGCTCGCGGGGTCGCGAACCCGCAGCGCGTAGGAGGCCAGTAACGCGAGCTTCTCCTCAGCCGGCGAGCCGGCGGCGGCGTGCCACAGCGCCAGGACCTGCCCCGCGGCGCCCGGGATCGGCAGCTTCTCTCGGTAGAGCGTGAGTGCGCCGGCCTCGGGGTGGTGCACCGTCATGGTGGTGCCTTCGCGGCGGACGACGTCTTGACGTGCCCAGAGGGTGCGGAAGAGGTCGCTGGCCAGGGACAGCTCGCCCACGATCTCGACGAACCGCGGGTCGTCGAGATCGCTGCCCACCGAGGTGCGGAACCCGGCGATGATCCCCCGCGCCGAGTTCTCCCAGTCGGGGTAGAAGTCCCGTTCGGCGGGTTCGAGGAAGTAGTCGCGCACCCGGTTGCGCCCGACGACGAATCGCGGCGAGAGGACCGCCGCCATCGGGTTCGCGGCCAGGATGTCGAAGTACCGGCTCTCCACGAAGGCGGGGAACGTGACGGCGTCCAGCAGGGCGCGGATGTTCTCCGACACGACCTCGCGCCGGCGCTCGCGCCGCCGCGGCCGGCGGGAGTGGCCGTCCGCGAGGCCGAGCAGGTACTCCAGCCCGGCCGCGTCGAGCCGCAGCACCCGCGCCAGCGACTCCAGGACCTGCGCCGATGGGCTACGGTCGCGCCCCTGCTCCAGCCGCAGGTAGTAGTCGGCGCTGATCCCGGCGAGCATCGCGACCTCCTCGCGCCGCAGCCCGGGCACCCGGCGCGCCCCGAGCTGCGGGATGCCCGCCTGCTCGGGAGTGACCAGCGCGCGCCGGGCACGCAGGTACTCGCCCAGCGGGTTCGGTCCGTCGCTCACCCGTCGACCATAGGTCGGCCCGCGCCGGCGGTGGGGGGTCCTGCCACTCCCAGGAACGCCCGGGCACTCCCCCGCCCACGCCGCCGCCCGCAGGCTCGGCTGGAGCAACCACGACGGAAGGAACACCATGACAACCGATCTGGCCCTGGTCACCGGTGGGTCCGGATATGTGGGCACGCAGCTGATCGCCGCGCTGTTGCGCGGCGGAACTCCCGTGCGCGCCACGGTGCGCTCGCTGGAACGCTCGGACGGGCTGCGCGCGGCCGTGCGCCGCGGCGGCGCGGACGACGGCGGCCTGGAGCTGGTCGCCACGGACCTGACCGCGGACGACGGGTGGGCCAAGGCGATGACCGGCAGCGCGGAGATCTATCACGTCGCCAGCCCACTGCCCTACGTCCAGCCGGAGAACCCGGACGATCTGATCGTGCCCGCCCGCGACGGCGTGCTGCGGGTACTGCGGGCCGCGCGCGACGCGGGCGCCCGCCGCGTGGTGCTGACGTCCTCGTTCGCCGCGGTCGGATACACGCCCAAGCCCGGCGCCGAGTTCACCGAGGACGACTGGACCGATCCCGACACGCCCGGCCTCGCGCCCTACCCACGGTCCAAGACGATCGCCGAACGGGCCGCCTGGGACTTCATGGCGCGCGAGGGCGGCGACACGGAGCTGGTCGCCATCAACCCGACGTTCATCCTCGGCCCGACCCTCACCTCGGACCTCCGCTCATCCACCCAGCTGATCAAGGCGATGGTCGACGGGACGATGCCGGTCGCGCCCCGCGCCCGGTTCGGCCTCGCCGACGTCCGCGACGTCGCCGACCTGCACATCCGCGCGATGGCCGCGCCGAAGGCCGCCGGCCAGCGATTCCTGGCCGTCGCCGACGGCCCGACGATCAGCTACCTGACGGTGGCCCAGACCCTGCGCGCACGCCTCGGGCCGCTGGCCGTGGGCGTGCCCACAGAAGAGGCGCCCGGCGCCGACCTGCCCCGACCGATCATCCACAACGACCGCGCCCGCACCGAGCTCGGCTGGCGGCCACGCCCCGTCGAGGCAACGATCGTCGACACCGCCGAAAGCCTGCGCGACCTCGGACTCCTCGCACACAACGTCTAAAGCGGCGAGGGTTGGCCGCCGGGAATCGTGACCGTCGGCGGCACGGCCCGTCCCTGTCCTGTTCCCGTGATAACGCGGAGAAGACCATCCCCGTGACCCACGCGTCCGCGCAGGTCAACTGATCGTTGGTTGGCGTTCCCGTGATAACGCCTCATGTCATTCCCGTGATGACGCCTCATGTCATAGGAGACGGCCTCGGCGCCCGGGCGGCCTCCAGCACACCGTCGTCGCTGGCCACCGGGCTGGTGTCGTTGGTGTGCATCGTGTCGCTCCCCCAGGTATATGTCGGGGTGTCGGGCCTTGCGAGGGGCGTGGGTGTCAGATGCCGACGTGGATGTGGGATCCCCAGATCGACGGCATGCGGGCCCACAGGCCGCGGAGCTGGCGGGTGGCGGTGTGGACGGCGGCGGCGGCGTCCCCGGTCGTGGCGAGGGTGGTGTAGATGTCGTCGGCGATGTCGGCGGCGTGCAGGTCGCTGATCGGCCAGAGCGTGGCGATCACGTGCCGGTAGCCGGCGAGCTGGAACGCCGAGGCCAGATGGATTGCCTCGTCGGTCAGCCGCTCGCCTGGCCGGGCTGTTTCGCAGGCGGAAAGGAACGCCAGTTCCGCGTCGTGCAGGCGAAGCCGGGCGACGTCGAGGACGGTCAGCGGCCGGGTCTGGTGGTCGGCGAGCAACAGCCGGCTGGCGGACGGGTCGGCCGTGTTGGCGGTGCCGTGGCAGGCGAAGTGCGCCCATCGGGCGGTCGGTAGCCGGCCGAGCACCGCTTGCCTGGTTGCCTGCGGACCGGTGAGCAGGTCGACCTGGCCGGAGAAGCGGGCCTGCAGGCTGGTGGTTTCGACCTGGGCTCCGGGTAGGTCGGAGGCGTCGGGAGTGTGGGGCATGGCTACCGCGACCAGCCGGCCATCGTCCTGGAGGCTGACACGGCTGCCGCCCGGTAGCGGGCTGGTGCGGCGGGCGTGGGCCAAAGCCCGGATGGTGGGGGTGTACGAGGAGATCGCCCTGTCCAGGACGGTCGCCGGGGACGGGTCGAACCGGGTGTTGTGATGGCCGGCGGCGTGCACCGGCAGAAACGACAGGAGCCCCGAGGTGCACCACCACAACCGCGGCCACCGGCCGCCATTGCGCGGCGGGCCGACGACGTCCAGACGGTCGAGCACTGGGCCGGCGAGGACATCCCACAACCAGCCGACGATCTCACCCAACGGCCCCTGCGGCGCCGGGATGGTGTCATCCAGCGTGCCGAGGAGGGCGATCACCTGGTCGTGCACCGCCTGCGGCGTCAGCCCGGCCAGCGGCACCGCCTCCACCCCTCCGGCTGTCAGCAGCAGCGCATACGAACCGAACTCCGAGACCGCCACGACTACCACCGGGCCGTCAGTCGCCGTCGCCAACAGTTCCGCGACCGGCGGTGGATGGAGAAACCCCTCGAACCCGGCCAGCCCGCGAATCCGGGCGATCAGATCGTCGAACGCCACGCCTGCCGCCCGGCGTTCGGCGCCGGTCGCGGCCGCATCCTCACCGACCTGGGACTGCGTCAGCCCGGGCAGCTCGTCGGCCTGGTCCAAGGCGGTACACAGGTCGATGAACGATGCCGCCAGGTCGGGATGCTGCTCGGCAAGAGCGGTCACATCGGTGCGGGTGTCCAACGCCTGACCCAGCAGCACCCCCCGACCCTGCTCGAACAACTCCACCGCCCGGCCGATCAGCCCCGCCCGTACGCAGCAGGCCGCCGCGTCCGCGCCCAGATTCCCGAGCTCGGCCAGCAGATGCTCCTGATCGCCGCGCTTCAGGCTGCGCGGCGCGACCTGCCCCAGCAACTCGATCGCCGCGGCATACCCCGCCACGGCTTCTAGCCACCGCCCTCCGCGTGCCGCGGCCAGCCCCCAGCCATGCGCCGCGCCCGCCCGCACCCGCGGCGCCGCTCCGCCCATCCCAACCGCCGCCCGGTAGTCGCTGATCGCGGCGTCCAGGTCCGCCGGCTCACCGTCGCGTTCGAATCGGCTACTCAGGGCGTTGCCAAGGTTGGACAGCATCGCGGCGCGGTCGGGGTGATCGACGGGCGTGGCGTCCACCGCGGCCTGACCGGCCACAATCGCCGCGTCCAAGTCCGCTATTTCCCCGACCCGTTCGAACCGGACGCGCAGGGCGTTACCGAGGTTGGACAGCATCGCGGCGCGGGTGGGGTGATCGACGGGGGTGGCGTCCACCGCGGCCTGACCGGCCACAATCGCCGCGTCCAAGTCCGCCAGTTCCTCGACCCGTTCGAACCGGACGCGCAGAGCGCCACCGAGGTTGGACAGCATCGCGGCGCGGGTGGGGTGATCGACGGGCGTGGCGTCCACCGCGGCCTGACCGGCCACAATCGCCGCGTCCAAGTCCGCCATTTCCCCGACCCGTTCGAACCGGACGTACAGGGCGTTACCGAGGTTGGACAGGTACACGGCCCGGTCAGGGTGGCCAACGGGGGTGGCCTCCACCGCGGCCTGACCGGCCACAATCGCGGCCTCCAGGTCCGCCATTTCCCCGACCCGTTCGAACCGGACACGCAGGGCGTCACCGAGGTTGGACAACCGCCTGGCACGGACGGCATGGTTGGCGGGCGTGGCATCCACTGCGGCCTGTCCCGCCGCAATCGCAGCCTCCAGGTCCGCCAGCTCGCCGCCCCACCCGAACCGTCTGTTCAGAGCGTTGCCGAGGTTGGACAGCATCCCAGCGCGGCCGGGATGGTCGACGGGAACGGTGTCCACCGCGGCCTGTCCCGCCGCAATCGCGGCCTCGAGGTCCGCCAGCCTCCCGACCTGTTCGAACCGGATGCGCAGGGCGTTGCCAAGGTTGGACAGGTCCACGGCGCGCCCGGGATGGTCAACGGGCGTGGCATCCACCGCGGCCTGCATGGCAGCGACCGCATCATTCAGGTCCGCTGGTCTCCCATTGCGCTCATACCGGATGCTCAAGGCGGCGCCGAGGTTGGACAACCGCCCGGCGCGGTCAGGGCGATCAACAGGAGTAGCGTCCACAGCCTGCCGGAGCAGGTCGATCGCATCGTTCAGCGCCGACTGGCTACCGGTCAGCATCGTCTTGCCTAGCAGGTAGACAGCGCGGCCAGCCTTCCACTCGACCGCAGATCTTTCCAGCCGTGACCGCACCCGCCCGAGCAGACGCTCCCGCATCCTCCGGCCCCCGTAACGCCCGTCGGGCCGCACTGCCGCGACGGCCACCGCTCCCCTGGCGCTGACAGCATGAACAGTCACTCTCACGACGTAGCAGTCATACCAAGCGCCCGCCGAGAATACGCCCGAGCCGGGACTGTCCTGCAGGTCAGACATTCCCCACAGGCACCCGTCGAGATCACGGTTCCGGCCAGGAGCAGGCAGCTACACCACCGTCGCCGCGACGGCGACCCGACGCCCGAGCCTTGTGCCTGTCCTGGGCCGAGGAGAGGGCCGGCGCATGATCGCCGACGGTGCGGATGTCGCGGGTACATGCGCGGAGCGCCAGGGATGCCGCCCGGGCGGCACGAACAGCGATCTGTGAGCGCTCGCGATGCACCAGGCGTTCTCGCGCCACCCCGACTTCAGTCAGCCGCTGATCGCGTCGGTCGGCAGAGCTGAGATAGTGGCGGCCGGTTTGCGGCGATCTGGGACAGGACAGGCAGGAGAATTTCGCGATGCGGGGCAGGGCTCGACGGGTAGCCGCGACAGCCGCCGCGGTGGCGGTCGTAACGCTCACCGCAGGGTGCGCCAACTCCTCCAACCCAGGCGGCACCACCGCGGCGAGCCAGCAGCCGACACCGATGGCCGCCTCGGCAACGCCAACGACGCCCGCCGCGCGAGACAACGCGACCGACCTGCTCGACGCGCAGGACCGGCTGCGCCCCGAGCAGGTGCAGCAGGCCTGGTGGACGTGGGCGACGACGCCGGCCACCGGCCAGGTCAGCCCGGTGGACGATCCGGACGGCCGGGCCTGCGCCGACCGGCAGCCGGCCAGAGTGTGGTTCCTCGCCGGCACCTACGGCGGCGACGCCGCCCGGGCATGCACGGTCCCCGCAGACCGGGTCTTCATCGTCCCCCTGGTGAACTTCCGCGCCGACACCGAAGCGGACTGCCAGGACCTCCTCGCGGCCGCACACGGCAACGCGACCTTCGACCAACAACCCCTCAGCCCGGCCGCCATCGAACCGACCCTCCTGATCGAGGACGGAACACAGTCGTTCGCGTGCGGCCTGTGGATCGCGATGAACACCATCCCGGCCGGCAACCACCGCCTGTCGATCGACGGCAACGCCGGCGACTTCCAGACCCACGTCGACTACACCCTCACCGCCCTCACCCCCAGCTCCGGATAGCCCGGCCAAACGAGACCGAGATCTACTCGACCCCATGACCCGAACGACGAGATCGCGAACCCGCCGAGATCAGACTGCCGGCGTGGTCGCAGCCGGCAACGGCGTCGGCCGGGCTGGGGCACCGGGAGACGACCTGGCGCCACGGACGTCGAACTCGCAAGGCGGCGCCATCTGGGCGCGGGCGGGTCAGGCGTAGTTGAACAGCGGAGGGAAGACGAGGGCCGCGATCCAGGCCCAGGCGGCGTAGACGGGCAGGTAGCCGGTCTGCCAGCGTTCGAGCGTCGCGAACGGGGTGCGTCGACGGACGAGCCCCAGCAGTAGCCACGCTGACCAGGCGAGGTTGGCGAGCAGGATGACGTTCTCGCCGAGGGCCGCGGCCTTGTTCGGTGTGGTGCCGTATTCGGTGATGCGCCCGGTGATGGCCAGGAGTACCAGCACGTCGATGGCCAACGCGCTTACCACGAGGGCGAGCTGCAGTTTGTCGAACAGATCGGGTGGGGCCAGCGGGTCGCGGGCTGAGATCGAGTAGAGGAGCAACCCCAGCACGATGACCAGGAGCAGGTCGAACAGGATCAGCGCTTGGCGCTCGACGTCGATGCCGTTGCTGGTCCAGCCGATGGCGACGAGGAAGGCGAGCAGGACCGCTGTGAACAGCGGGGTGAACAGCCGGGTGAGCACCGGAGCGATGTTCTCGACGACGCTCTGCTTGGCCTCGACGAGCCATCCGGCCACGACGACCCCGGCCGCCGCGCCACACGGAAGGAGCCACCCCGCGATGAACTCCTGCGGAACGATCCCGATGGCTTTGAAGGCGCCGGTCGTGAATGCGGTGAGTACGCCGCCGCCGAGGGCCATGAGGACGAAGTAGATGAACCATTCACCGGTGAAGCGGATGAAGTCCATGCGTCGACGGGACGACCGCCAGTCGTCGGCCAGGTAGGCCAGGCCCACCACGAGCCACAGGGCGATGGGCAGGTGGATGCTGGTGATGACCAGCGACTGCGAGCTGTCCGCCAGGGGGTAGGCGTTGGCCGCGACGGCGCCGAGCGCGAACAGCGCCACCAGTATCCCGACCAGTGAGCGTCGGGCCTGCCGGCGCCAGGCGAGGAAACCCGCGAGCCAGGGCAGCACGAGCAGGCTGACGTTCGGCCCGTAGAACGAGGCCGACGCGTCGTCGCCCAGCCTCACCCCGAACAGCTCTGGCGCCTTGATGGACAGCGCGGCACCCGCCGCGCAGAAGGCCATCACCCGCAGCTCCCGCCGCGACCGCGCGTCCGCGGCCGGGTTTGCGGTCAGGACCAACTGCTTCCACAGCCGTTCGGAGTGCTCCCGGGCAAACTCACGGGACAGGTCGTCGAGGCTACCCATCCGTTTGACCGCGACCAGGAACGCCTCATCCGTGTTGAGGCCGGCCTCGACGAGCTCGTCCACGGAACCACGGAGATGGTCTTCGAGCTCGTCGGCGTCGGTCAGCCGCATCTCCCGGCGACGCCCCACGTACTGGCGCCACTGCGCGAGCTGCGCCTCCAGCTCCTCCTGCCCCTCCCGCGCCGTCATGCCCGGCCCTCCAGCGGGATCGCCGTCAGCGTCCCGCGGTCACCAAGACCCAGCCAGATTCCCTTGAGCGCGTCCATGACCGTGGCCCACTGACGGCGCTGCTCGGCCAGCTCGGCCAGACCCGCCTCGGTGAGGCGGTAGTACTTACGCCGCCGCTCGCCGGTCACCGACCGCCAGCTGGACTCCACACATCCGAGGCGCTCCAGTCGGTGCAGCAACGGGTAGAGCAGGCCCTCCGTCCAGTCCAGTTCGCCACCCGACAACTCGTTGATCCGCTTGAGGATCGCGTAGCCATAGCTCTCCTCCTCGGCCAGGATGCCGAGCACCATCGGCGTCGCCGAGGCGGCCACCAGATCCTTGCCGACCTTCACCAGGCCTCACCCCGTTCGACACCCTAGAAGTACGATGCATAATACTGCTAGGTATAGAAGACGCAACGGCTGGTACGGCGTTTCGGGCGGGACCAGCCGTCGCACCCACCGCGAGCACCGTTGCGTCGGCCAAGCGCAGGAGCCGGGCCGGCCCCCGTCCGGTGTGACCGTGTGATGCGTAGCCGCAGCGGACCCCGGCCTGGGCGTCACCCGCAACACCCACACCGTCGCGATCATCAGCCGTCGCCTCCGCCGTCCACCCCGCCCGGGTGGCACTGTTGCACGGTTGGGGCCGCGGCTCGGATCGGTAGTCGAGGCATGATCGAGTGATGCTTCGCCGCCCTCGTCCACCGGTCGCGGTCTCGGAGTTCGCGGGGTTCCGCTTCTCTCCTGAGGTGATCGTGCTGGGCGTCCGGTGGTATCTGCGGTACGCGCTGTCGGACCGGGATCTCGAGGAGTTGCTGGCCGAGCGTGGCCTCGAGGTCGACCACGTCACGATCTTCCGCTGGGTGCAGCGGTTCACTCCGCTGCTGATCGACGCGGCCCGGCCCTGCCGCCACAGCCCTGGTGACAGGTGGTTCTGCGATGAGACCAACGTGAAGGTCGCCGGACGGTGGACATACCTCCACAGGGCCATCGACCAGTTCGGCCAGGTCATCGACGTGCTCGCCTCCGAGAAGCGGGACCTGGCAGCGGCGCCGCGGTTCTTCACCCGGGCGCTGTCTCACGGCCGCCGACCGGTCGAGGTGACCACCGACCGGGCCGCGGCCCACCCACGGGCCCTCGATGAACAGCTCCCCGCCGCCCACCACGTCGACGGCCGAACGCGACAGCGCCCTCAACGACCTCGCGGAGCCCTAGATGGCACCCTCCAGAACGGGATCCAAGGATTCCGGGTGATCTGGATCATCGGCCGGGGCGGCGGCACCCAGCGCCGCCTCAACCCGGCGGTTGTTGGTCATGGTCGACGTGACGGCGGTCATGGCGAGGAGGAGGCCGGCGGCGGTGTAGAGCGGGGTGCGTACGTCGTAGGTGGTGGCCAGCCAGCCGCCGAGGAAGGCGCCGAACGGGGCCGCGCACAGGGCGAGCATGCGGGAGGTGGAGGCGACCCGGCCCATCAGGTGGGCGGGGACGATCGCCTGTCGGAGGGAGGGGCCGAGCACCATCGTGGCGCCCATGCCCGCTCCACAGACGGCAAGGGCGAGGCCGGCGATGTACGGGTTCGGGGCGGCGGCAAGGCCCAGGATGGCGAGTCCCTCGGCTGCCGCCGTGCAGGTAAGCGCGGCGCCGGTGCCGAGCCGTCGGCCGAGGAAGGAGGCGATGCCCGCGCCGAACAGACCGCCGGTGGCCTCTGCCGTGAGGAGCAGGCCGAAGCCGAAGGTGTCGATGCCGAGACGATCGTGCGCGAAGAGGGCGAGTACGGTCTCCACGGCGAGGAAGGCGATGTTGCCGACCGCCGGACGCAGCGCGAGCCCGAGCAGCAACTTGTCCCGGAATACGTACGAGGCGCCAGCCCGCGCCTGCCGCAGCAGCGACTCACGAGCCTGCGGTACGGGCCGGGGCGCGGCAGGCAGCGACCGTACGAGCAGCGCGGAGACGGCGAACGACACCGCGTCGGCGAGCAGCGGAACCGCCTGCCCGAGCGCGAGCAGGGCACTGCCCGCAGGTGGCCCCGCGAAGCCGGACGCGGCGGTCTGGGTGCCGCGCAGGCGAGAGTTGGCGCGCTGCAGGAGCGTGGGGTCGCGGCCGAGCAGATCCGGCAGATAGGCCGTGGCGGCCGTGTCAAAGAAGAGTCCGCCGAGACCGAGCAGGAAGGCGACGGCCGCGAGCAGCGGAATGCTCAGCACGTCGAGCGCGGCCGCTGCCGCCGGTATCGCGAGCAGCACAGCGCGCGCCGCGTCCATGCCCCACATCGTGCGCCGACGGTCCCAGCGGTCCACCAGCGCACCGCCGAGCACCCCGAAGAGCAGCCACGGCAGCGTTCCGGCGGCCGTGACGACGGCGAGCGCCATCGGATCCCGCGTCAGCATCAACGCGAGCAGCGGCAGCGCGGCATGCGACACCCCGTCACCGAGCGAGGACACCGTCTGCGCAGACCACAGCCGTCCGAACCCCGTCGGCAACTTCCGACTGTCTGAGGTCACTTGGCGTCCCCTTCGGCCTGCGCGCGCGGTGCCGGGTGGAACAGCGCGAAGACGAGCGACGCGTCCGGCAGCGACGGATCGGACAGCTCCCGGTACTCGTCCGCCAGTGCCTCCAGCCGCGCCCCCAGCTGCGCGAACTGCTCGTCGGTGAGGCGCAGATGCGCCATCCGTACGTGCCGCGCGCCGTCCACCGGCGCTGCCTCGAGGTCCGCCACCGCATGCCGCATCAGCACATCCGGCCCTCCCTCGCCCGGATCCGGCAGCACGATCGCCCGCGCGGCCATCGCGTAGTACCGCTCGGTGACCCCTCGGACCTTCCGCGTTCGTACCACCTTCACCAGGCCGGCCCGTTCGAGCAGCCGTACGTGGTAGCTGGAACTCCCCTTCGCGAGGCCCACTCGCTCGGCGATCTGTGTGATCGTCGCGGGCTCGAAGCGGAGCACGGCCATGATCCGGTGACGCGTGAGGTTGGAAACGGCGCGTAGCTGCTCGTCAGTGGTGACGTGGAACGTCTCGGAAGGATCATCGGTAGGCATACCCCAATGGTCAACGTTTCTTGACCATTGGGCAAGGGGGTGTGTGGCTCTTCGCAGTTCGGTAGAAGTCGCTATCAGGTGGTCACTCGACGTGCCCGACGGTTGTAACGGTGTGTAGCCAGAGTGGGCGACTACTCCGGGAGGCGATGTAGCGGGCGCGGCATTGCTGGTTGGTGACGTACGTGAGGCCGAACGCTTGGCGGTAGACCAGTTTGATCAGCCGGTCGACGCCCTCGGTGGTGGCGTTTGGCAGGCCGCGCAGGACGGTGTTGGCGATCTCCTCGCGCCAGGTGGAGACGGTCTCGGCGAGTGCGACGATCTCGGGAACGTTCTCGCCGACGGTGGCGCAGTGGCTGAAGAACCTGGTCAGGGCGTTGCCGATCTGTGAGCGGCTGGTCGGGTGGCCGGTGTGGGTCGACGCAAGCGAGCCACGGTGCCGAGCCAGGCATCATGCGGCGGCGGCCGTCCGACTCGGCGGAGCCGATCACCATCTCGTGAGAATTCGCGCGGGTCGTGGCGTTCCCCTGAAGAGGACCCGCTGGCGGGGAACGCCACAAGGAAGGTCTCCGGGATGCCTGACCGGGACAGCCAGGTGGTTCAGGTATGTGGTGGTGGCTGAGTCAACAGGACGGCGGTGTAGCCGCGCAGGACGAAGGTGGGGCGTTGGACCGGTTCGGCGGCCAGCGTCCAGGTCGGGGCGTGGTCGAGGAGCGCGGCCAGGGCTGTCTGCAACTCGATGCGGGCCAGCGGTGCGCCGAGGCAGAAGTGCAGGCCGGCACCGAAGCCCACGTGGGGGTTGGGGTCGCGGCCCGCGTCGAAGGAGTCCGGGTCGGCGAAGACCGCCGGGTCGCGGTTGGCGGCACCGAGCAGCGCGGCCACCTCGGCCCCGGCCGGGATCGTGACGCCGGCGACCGTGACGTCCGCGGTGGCGGTGCGGATGAACAGGTGCAGCGGCGGGTCGTAGCGGATCATCTCCTCGACCGCGGCCGGGATGAGCGTACGGTCGGCGCGCAGCCTGGCCAGCTGGTCTGGATGCCGCAGCAGGGCCACCACTCCGCCGCCGAGTGCGTTCACCGAGGCCTCATGGCCGGCGTTGAGCAGCAGGATCGCCGAGGCGACCAGCTCGTCGGCGGACAGACGGTCGGTGCCGTCGCGCGCGGCCACCAGGTGGCTGATCAGGTCGTCGCGCGGGTCGTCGCGACGGCGCGCGGCGAGCCGGCGCAGGTAGCCGGCGAACTCGCCCGCGGCCGTGACCGCCGCGGCCTCGGCAGCGGGTGACGGCGCCACCTCATACATCCGCACGATCGCGGCCGACCACGGCCGCAGCCGGTGCCGGTCGGCGCGGGGTACGCCGAGCAGTTCGGCGATGACCGTGACGGCGAGCGGCTCGGCGACGTCGGCGAGCAGGTCGAAGTCGGGACCGGCCGCGGCCAGCAGCGCCGTGGCCTCGGCCGCCACCGCCGGGCGCAGGCGTTCGACGTGGCCGCGGCTGAACGCCTGCGCGACCAGCGACCGCAGCCGGGTATGCGCCGGCGGCTCGTTCTCCATCATCTGGTTGCGGTGCAGCAGGTTGAAGGGCGCGAAGAAAGCCGCAGGCTCCTTGTCCTGCCAGAGCCGGCCCAGGCGGCGGTCGCGCAGCACCGCGCCGACCGCGGCGTGGCTCGCCGCCAGCCACCGGCCCGTGCCGGCGTGCCAGCTCACCGGGGCGCGCTCCCGCAGCCGGGCGAGCGTCGGGTACGGATCCCGCAGAAACCCCGGATCGGCGAAGTCAATCTCCAATCGTGGTCCCCCTCCACGCCCGCCACGGTGGGAGCCCACCGTAGAACGACCTCCGTGGCTTCCTACGCTCCCAGGCCCACGGCCCGCTCGCCGCCGACTTCCTCGAGACCGTGACCCTGACCGGGACGCGTCTCTACCTCCTCGCCGTGATCGAACACGCCACCCGAGGCATCCGGATCCTCGGCGCCACCGCGCGCCTCACCGGGGCGTGGGTGACCCAGGCCGCCCGTAACCTCGCCATGGACCTCCACGACGCCGGCTCCGCCGCCCGCTACTTCATCCGCGACCGGGACGGCAAATACCCGGCGTTGTTCGACGCGATCCTCGCCGACACCGGGATCACGGTCGTGCGCAGCGGCGTCCGAGCCTCACACATGAACGCGATCATGGAAAGGTGGGTAGGAACCTGCCGCCGGGAGCTCCTCGACCGAACCTTGATCTGGAACCAGCACTACCTCCTGCATGCTCTCCGCGCATACGAGGCGTTCTACAACGATCATCGGTCACATCAGGGCATCGCCGATGCCAGGCCACTCCAACCGCTGCCCGAACCGGTCACCGACCCGGACCGGCTCGCCCACCTCGACATCCGCCGACGCGACCGCCTCGGCGGCATCCTGCACGAGTACGAACACGCCGCCCGACCTGCCCGGACGTACTTTTCGGCAGGTACAGGACCAGCTCGCTGCAACAGCGCCGCTTCTCGACATCCCGGTATGACAGCGCGAACCGCAGATACCAGCGCACGCAGAGCACGATCACCTCGAGCGGGAACCGGAACCCGGCGAACTCCGACACCGGCATCGGCGGGCGAGCGGCAACGAGACACCACTCGATCATGCCTCGACCACCGAGATGGACCACGACATCGGCCCATGCAACAGCGCCCGCTGTTGTTCCTACAGGCCCGACCAAGGCGGAAGCTGAAAGCCGGCCGCAGCAGACTCCTACCGGGTGATGGTGATGGTGAAATTAAGGTGGGTGTTGTTCGCGGCGCGGACCTCGGCTGGCTCGGGTTTATCGCCATATTTCCGCTCATACGACATCGGGTCTTGGGGGGAGTTCCAGGCCGGCGCCTTCTCTTTAATGAGATCGTATTCGAGGGCGCGGGCCAGGCGTTCGTCCAGGTTGGTACCCAGGACGTGGATGGTGGCGGCGGTGCCGATGAACTCGCCAGGCTTGGTCTGCAGGTGCTCCTGGAGGCGGTCGACGGCGTCCCGGGGCGCCGTTCTTCCACCGACGATGCCCACGTAGACGCTCCCGCCCTGGGCGTCGCGGATCTCGTAGACCTGATAACGCTGCGGTGTCTCGGAGTCGATCCGTTCGAAGTCCTGCCTGGCGCCGGCGACGCGGTAGTTGACGAAATCGGCGCGGAAGTCCCGCTCCACGCGGGCGCGCGGGCCGCTGTCCTTGCCCGCCGAGCCGGTCCCGTCGGAGCGCGGCGAGGCATTGAAGTCGTCGCCCACGCCTCGGCCGCCAGGACCCCCGGAGCCGCCCTCGGCCTGGCCGGCGCGGACCTTCCGGGCGGCGTACGCCATCCCAAGCTCCACGAGCACGGACACGCCGTCCGCCAACCGGCCCAGCCTCTCGGCGTCCTCGGCCGAGGCGCCAGCCAGGAGGGCCGTGCCGCGCACGACGCCGCCGAGCGCGCTGTCGGGCGGCTGGTATTCCGCGACCTTGTTCGCCGTCTCGACGGCGTTCGTGGAGATACGGCCGCTCGGCTGGAGGTACAGGGTGTTGTCCTGCTCAGACTCGGACAGGATGCGGCGCAGCATGGCCGGCGGAAGGTCGCGCACGGCAGTCGCCGGGTACTTCCACCAGCCGCCAAGGCCGTACTTCTCCATGAACGCGCCGTTCGTCATGTTCACCTTGTCCCTGATCTGCTCGCGGGAGGTGCCCATCTCGGCCAGCTTCTGGTCGTCGGCTTCCCGCTGCCGGGCCGCCGCGCGGTCGGCGTCGGACTGGTCGACCCCGCCCGCACCGCCGCCCGACTTCGCCCCACCAGCACTGCCATCGGACGGCTTCGCCCCGCTGGGCGCCTTCTCCGACGACTTCGCACCGCCACCATCCGCAGACCTGCCACCACCAGCACCGCCACCCGCCAGTTGGCCGCCACCCTTGCCAGGGGCCGTCTCGATCTTCTGTTCGGGGAACATCCACTTCTTGATCGACTCGTTCCAGGTCGGCGTGCCTTTGAGGTGCGGGAAGCCGTGCGAACGGAAGTAGGCGCCGGCCACCTCGGGGGACCCCCTGCCATTGCGCAGGTCGTCCTCCAGCTTCCGCTCGCTCGGGCTGGCTGGCCGCGTCCGGAAATCCTTCGTGCCGTGCGGCTTGGCGGTCTTGTCGGCCGCATTCTGGCTATACGGTGCGGGGCCGCGGCCCAGGTTGTCGTGGGCGGCTTTGTTGGACGCGTCGGCGGCGTTGGAAGTACGGTTCAGATCGCCGCGCTCGGACCGGCTCGCGGCATCCCTACCGGCAGCTGCGCCGTACGCCGACTGCCCGGCATCACGAGCCGCGGGCCGCCCGCTGCTGTCCGTTGGCTGACTCGACTCGCCGGCCGGTTGGACGTCGCTGTGGCTGGCCGCGTCGGGGCCGCCGGTCAGATCGCCGCGCTCGGACCGGCTCGCGGCATCCCCGCCGGGGACTCCGCCGTACGCCGGCTGCCCAGCGGCCGTATCCCGGTTGGCCGCGACGCCGTCGGACCTATCCCGGGCCCCATGTTCGGGTCCGGAATCCGTGTCGGTTCCAGCCCCGTCACGGTACGTCTCGTCATGAGACTCGCCCTCGTGAGGGCCGTCCTGCGCCGCGGAGAAGCCGGCAGAACCGAGGTCGCCGCGCTCGGACCGAGAGGCCGAGTCCGAGCTCTGCCCGGTGTCGGTCCTCGATGAGCTGGCCTGCTCGCTCCGACTCTCGCTCACTGCGCCCTCGCCTCAGCCGATCCGTCTCCTGAGCATCGTCCTCAGCTCTCGTTCCAGCTGCTCGTTGTTCTCTCGCCTCTTCTTCTCAAGTTCCTCATCTTCTTTCTTGGATGAATCTCCGCTGTGATCATCCTGGGGACCTGGCTGCGTGCCGCCTCCCTCACCCGAACCAAAATTCAGGATCGCCGAATAGTCCTCCGTACGAGGCCGATCACTGTCGTCGTCGGAGGTGCCGCCGCCCGGGTTGTCGGTGCTCATATGCTCGACTCCGTGAGCACGCGGGCGAGGATCCGCCGCGCGGTTCTGGGGGACTTACGCGGGTCCGCGGCGAGCATCTGCTGCTCGAAGCAGAGGCACACCCTCTTCGCACTCGCGACGATGTCGTCGGCGAGCTGCGCCGGCAGGTTCTCCTCGGGAAACTCCGTGATCTCGTAGGCGGCGTCCTGGCAGACGTCCCAGGTCTGCTTCCGCCGGGGCCCGCATGGTCCGGCGTCCGCGCTGTCCGCGGTGTCCGCGCCCAGCCACGACTGCTGGTACCGCCCGCTGGCCACGACGTCGGCGACGGCCGAGCGGTACAGGCACAGCGGCGGGTCCTGGGCGCAGACCATCTCGCAGACCGGGTAGGGCGCGAACGTTCGTTGGTGCAGGCGGCGGGCGGCGGCCTGAAACGCCGCTCGCCGGCGCGCTGTCGCCGCGCCGGCGCCGCCGTCGACCTTGTCGAGGAGCATCTCGCGCAACAGCTCCTCCACCTGCGCCGTGTCGGCGTAGGTCCACGCCCCCTGCGCTCCGCGCCGCTCGGCATACCAGTCGGCGCCGTGCCCGGCCACCGCGCGCAGCAGCTCGTGCTCGCCCATCTCCGGTGGCCGGCGGGCGCTGACGACGGCCGCCAGGTCCCCCCACAGCCGGTCGAGCGCGCCACTCTCCTCGATGGTGGCGAGGACGACGCGGGCGATGGTGCGTTGGACATAGTCGTCACCGGTCATGCGCCGGGCGGCGGCGCACGCCTCCGGCGCGTCCGCGCAGGTGTCCGCGCAGAACGATCTCGGCAGGAAGAGTGTTGCCATCGCCGCGTCCTGGCGCCAGCCGGCCATGTGCCGGGCGACGTCGCCGTCCGCGGGCCAGGTGGTCGTCAGCCGGTCCTTGACCAAAGGAATCCGCACCAGCATGGGGGCGTCCTCGCCGGTGCTGAACACGGCCGCCTCGCCCACGCCGAGGGTGGCCAGGGCGCGGATCTGGTCGTCGTCCATCACCATGGCGCGGCCCATCGCCTCCCGGTCGTCCGCGGAGACGATCCGATGGGCGATCTTGAGGTCGGTGTTCTTCATGACGCCGGCGGCGAGCTGGACCGGGATCTGGTCGGCAGCGATCACGCCCTGCCCGTAGGCGCGGATCTCGGACAGCAGGTTGGAGAACGTCTCGACGGCCTTGCCGCGTGGGTCCGCGGACTCCTCCGAGGTGGTCGGCTGGACGTTGGCGAGCAGCCGGTGCGCCTCCTCGATCACCAACAGGTGGGCCAGGCTCGGCCGCTGCCCCTGCGCCCGCCGGTACTCCGCCAGCCGGATGAGGATCAGCGCCGCGAGGAAGGCCTTGTCGCCGTCGTCGCCCAGTGCCTCCAGTTCCAGCACAGTCGGCTGCCCGAACAGTTCCTCGCAGGGCAGGGAGCGGACGACGTCGAGCATCGCGCCCTTGCCGCCGGCGCGCAGCCCCTCCAGACGGGTGACCAGGGCGGCCCGCATGTCGCCAGCGATCCGGTCCTCGTAGCCGAGTGTCGGGATCACGTCCTTCACCTTGGCGGTGAGGTCGGCCAGGGTCGGGTACGCGAGCGCGGTCTCGTCGCCCGGCCGCAGCCTGGAGTTCTCGTTGGTGCGCAGGTCCCAGCCGCGGTCGGTGTAGACCTCGTGCAGGCAGCGCTCGAGGATCTGCGGCAGCGGTGTCCACATCCCGAAGGCAGCGGTGAAGGCGGCCCGGACGAGGTCAAGGTGCTCGCTGACGGCGGTGCCGGTGGGGACCTCGAACGGGTTGAGTAGCAGTGGTGAGGCGAGCTTCCCGGCGGTGAACACCCGCAGGCGCGGCCCGATGGTGGGGTGCGCGAGGAGCGCCCGGTATTCGGTCTTCGTGGGTTCGACCACGAGGAACGGCACCTGCGCGCGGTCCGCGGCGGCCAGCAGCGACAGCACGGTGTTCGACTTTCCGGAGCCCGTGACACCGGCGACGAACGCGTGCCGGGTGAGCGAGGCGAGACTGACCCGGTACTCGCTCGCCAGTTCCCTTCCCCGCTGCACGATCCGCCCGACCGGCAGCCCGTCCGCGCGCCCGTCGGCCGGGGCCGTGTCGAACCGGGCCACGGTCTCGACCATGAAACCGGGCGTCTCCAGTTCCGGCAGGTGGGCGTAGGCGGCCAGCTGCGTCGTGGTCAGCAGCGACTGCAGCTCGAAGGGCCGCCGGTACAGGCCGGGGCCGGGCTCGCCGGGCTGGTCCGGCAGTGCCCAGTCCTGGGCGAGGTCGACCGCTTCGGGCAGGTCGTGCACCCGTACCGGTTCCGGCAGAGACCGCACTCCGGAGAAGACACTGCGCCAGGCCGCCGCGAGCCTCGGGTAGCTCTGATCGTCGCCGAGCAGGTACACACCGGTACGCCAGGCACCGGTGGCCAGTCCGTCCCCGAGGTGCGTGAGGGTCGCCTTCAGCAGATCGACGTAGTGCTCGGCCAGCGGGCTGGGAGCGCCCTCCGCCTCGGCCTCGGTCGCGATGGCCCGCAGCTCGTTGAGGACCTGCTGGCGCACCCGCGCGACGCCGTGTTCGGACAGGGGGTGCGCGAGCACCAGCATCGACCAGGTCGTGCCGCTGAGGGCGGCGATGATCCGGTCGATCGGCGCGGAACCGTCCTGCTCCTGGATACCGGTGGGGTCGGGCACACCGAGCGCGAACCCGCCGAGCGGGGCGCCGCCGTGCATCGGTCCGGCGGGAAGTGGGCTGCTGACTGTCGCCGGCTCTTCCTCGGCGCTTGTCGAGCTGTAGAGACCAGCCAGCACCGCCGCCAGCACGTCCCGTCGACGGTCCTGGGTCTCCGTCGGTGGTGCTGTCGACGACCACGTGCCCAGCCGTACCCGCACCCCGGCCGGGGTGCCGTCGATCTCGAACGCCAGCGGGACCCGGTGCCCGTACAGACCGGTGATCAGATCTGCGGTACGAGCCCGCCAGGGCTCCTCCAGCTCCCGAGGCTGGGGCCGTCGCGGGTCACGGTCCGAGCGGCCCACCCCGCGTATCCGCAGGATCCGCCGCGCGTCGGGATCGCCGACGGTGAACGGCACCTCCAGGCTGGGTGCCACGGACATCCGCTGCAGATAGTCGACGCTGTCGGTGGTGACGCCGGTGGGCATCGTCATGAACGCCTCGCACTCCTCACCCGCCCGACCAGCGAGCCGGGTTCGTCAGGACGCTTTCAGCACATCGGCGGTCTGATTCCCTCATGCGCGGCCTGTTCGCAGAAATTCTGCGTCTGAGAATGCTCCGAGTAGATCGCGAAACCACCGATCACCACCGCCATGGCCACCAGGGCGGCCAGGCAGATCAGCAGCATCTTCTTTATCGACCGGCCCTTGACGGCCCCGCCCGTCGTCAGGTTCTCCATCCGCTGGCTGTGTAGCGTGCCGTCCTTCCACTGGCCGGACACCAGGATCTCATCACCGTCACCGAGGGCTCCGTCAAAACCGATCGTCCGCATCTGAACGGGAACCGGGCGAAGCCGGTTGCCGTCGGTGTCGTAGCGCTCCAGCCGGAAGGTCAGGACGGTGGACGACTGGTTGTCCCCGTAGCTTTCCTGGCGTTGCGTGATTCCGCGCGCCTGGCCCACGACCGTGGCGTACCCCTGGCGCACCTCATACCAGTCACCACTGTCCCGCCGTCCCGCCGGCTGGACGGTCTGCGACCTGTCCGCCACATCCCGCGCGGCACCCGACGACCTCTCCGGCCGTCTGCTCCGCGCCGGGCCGGCGTCAGCCCACCAGTCCGCGTCATAGGACGTCATGGATGGGTCGTCGGACCGCGGCGGCACCCGGTAGCCGGAACGATCAGGTTCGGAGCGTCCGCCGGCCGCGGAAGGATCGGAGCCATCGATGCCATTGCTCATCTGCTTCTCCCCACTCCACGGCGGGGCCCGAGCGGGACAAAGCCGGACCGATGAATGCCATATCCACCTGCCCCATACCCGGCAGCAGGCGCGTGACTCCTCGGCCACGGAACGCTCGGACAGTTGCCGCCACACTGCCTTGGAAAGCTACAAAACGCGACGAAGCCGACGCGGGCGACGTTGCGCAACACAATCACTGCACGTCACCACCGAATGTGCGCCAGAGCCGATCACGAGACATTCCCGACCCCGGCTGGAGCCTCTGACCTGCGGGAACAGCCTCTGATCAAGCCCTTGCCAAGTGCCGACTGATCACCAGGCGCTGGATCTGATTCGTCCCCTCGAATATTTGCATGAACTTGCCCTTTAGAGATCGACATGCCGCTTGACCTGCGTCGATGCGCCACTGGTGGCGGAGGGACTCGTACGTAGCCACGCCCTATCCACGGCGTCAATGGGCATCTACCTCCGTCTTCGGCGCGACAGGAGTCTCCGCTTCCAGCCGAGGTTCAGGCCCGCGCTCGGGATCCGCTCCCCTGCCGGGCGGGCCGCCCGCCTCGGGCTGGCTCGACCTGGCCGCCGCCGTTCACGACACGCTGCAGATAGCCCATCAGGATGAGCTGCGGGGCGGCCTCGCTGTAGTAGCCGCTGCTGGTAAGGAACTCCCCGTTCTCGACCCACCAGTCCGCGAACTCGTCAAGCATCTTGGGAAGATCGAATGTTCTGTCGGGGCGGATAAACGAGTGCGGGTTCGCCGTCACGCTTTCCTGGATACTCGACGACAGAACCCGGGCTATGACCTCACGGTAGATCGGGTTCGCCGGCCGTACCGGAGCGGTGGGCGCGATGAGGCCGAGGTCCCGGACGTAGCTGAGGTCGTCGTCGTAGGCATCGAGGACGAGCGGATCGCCCGCGAGAAGCGGGCCGATGACCTTGCGAACCCGCGGCTCGGCAAGTTTTGCCGCCACCTCGCGTCAATGCGGCTGGCCTGGTCAGACCTGTCAGGCATCACCTGCGAGTTGCGGATCCAGGCCTACCACCGCCGTGCCACGTCGGTCTTCAGGTGCTCAGCTGTTCAGGGCTACTCAGGGAGGCCTGCCATGAACATCGACGATCCCCTCGACCCACCGACGGATCCCGCCGCACGCTCCGCCTACCTCCGGCAGCGAGCCGAGCTCGCACGTCAACGCACGCAAAGACTGACGACGACGATCAGCCGGACCACCTACCAGTCGGACCCGGCAATCCGCAGCCAGGTCAAGGCGATCCTCGCACCGCCACCCACCGAACGCCTCGAGATGCTCATGGACGAGCCCGCCGTCTTCACCGACGCCCGCCTGATCACCGAGTGACGGACAAAACCCGCCCGCCCCCGCCTCCAGCTCTCCGGGATGCACGGCATGGTCGCCGAACACCAGGTCCCGTACGCCATCGTCGGAGGAGCCTGCACACGCCTCCAGGACACTCCTCAGCTCACCGGCGGCCTGGACATCGGGCCGGACCCGGACACTCCCCCTGGCGCTCTCGCCGGGCAGCGGGAGGGACTGTTCCGGGACCGCCGTGTCGTGATGGTGGCTGGCCTCACCGGCGGGTGCCTCCCGCAGCCGCCCGATCCGGCTGACTTCCTGGGACGAGCCGGGCGCCGGGCGGCACGCTGCGGTAGTGACATACCGGAGATTGCGGGCGGATATTCCGACTTTCTTCGTTCGGCTCCCGGAGCCACCGGGTGGGCGGGCATTATGCGCTGGGCGGCGGGCGCCCTTACCCACCATCCCGGCGCATTGTCACTGGCGTGCGCCACGATGACCCAATGGCGCACCAGGTGGAGGATGCGGGCGATGGCAGAACGCACGGCGGCGCAGCGAGTGCCGTTCGGCTTCGACGACTACGCGAACCAGACCCAGAGGAACGAGATTGCCAATCTTCTCGCCAACCTGCAGGAACTCGAGGAGATGGCGCGGGCGGCGCAGGCAGCACAGGCGAACGCGGAGACGCTCGCCAAGATCACCGAGTTGAAGACAAAGACTTCGGCCATGTTTGCCGACATCTATCAGAACGTGATGGCCCGCTCGGCGGTCGCAGAGCAGGACTTCGCGCGGCATGACTATCGCACCGCGTTCACCGGCGTGTCGCTCGGCACGGAGGAGGAGTTGCCAGCGTTCGTCCGCATGTCGGCGAGCGACTGGAACCTGTTCGGGACCGTGACCCGGCTCGGCGACCAGGGGGTGCTCGTCCAGATCACGAAGGATCTCCAGGTGAGCCCGGGCGTCTTCACGATCGAGCTCCGGACGACGCCGACCGAACGGGCCGACGACGACGGCTGGGACAGGCGCGTGCGCGCTCTGCGGGCCGTGATCTCGACGATCGAGCAGTCGGTCGGGCGCGCGTTGGTGACCCAGGAGGTCGGCGCCTATCAGATCACTATCTTCAACCCAGGACAGGTCGTGCACCGGATCGACGGCGGCGGGTCCGTCCAGGGAACGTCGAAGCATGCCACGGTCGGCGTCCCCGCACTGGAGATCGGCACCGGGGTCACGGCGGCCGACCGCGCCAAGTTCCAGGTCCACCAGTACCTGACCCTGCCGTGGTACGTGGAGAGGTTCACCGGTGACCCCGGCCTGGGCACGCTGGACGAGCGCGAGAAGGTCGGCTACGCGCTCGTGATGTCCGCGGTCCTGAGGCTGGCCCAGGTCTGGACCAAGCACCCCCGGGCGCTGAACCTCCTGGCGGCCAAGACCATGTGGGAGGTCCTGCCCAAGACGCCGCCGGCGCGGATCCTCGCCGCGATGCGGCCGGCCGTGCGCCCGGCGGCCGACGCGGCGATCGGCGGGCGAGCGGTGCCCGCCTGGGCCGGCGACTGGGGCTCCGGGGCCGTGCCGTCGGCTCAGACCTGGGGCGAGGCCCGCGCCCACATCCTCGGCGAGGGTCCCCTGGGCGGCCACGCCCCGGCGGCCTCGACGATCAACGGCCACCCTGCGATGGTGTTCGAATACCGGGCCAACCTCCCTGACGCCTTCGCGCACGCCTGGTGGCATCGGGCCTGAAGCGTCCTCCCGCACCGCCGGCGGCCAGATCGTGGCCTTGGCCGCCGGCGGGCGCGCACGTGGCCGCGGTGGAGCGGGCCGTGCAGAGCCTTAGGGTGGGACGAACGTGTAGCCCCGGCTCTTCCAGTGCCACTTCAGGCAACGTTGCCCGGTCAACGATTTGGCGTAGTCGCTGATCTGTTGTAGCCGTAACTCTGGGTACCAGCGCCGGCGACGCCGGACCCGGTGATTGTGGTCGAGGTCAGGTTGTCGTTGTCGTCGTATCCGTAGGTCTGGGCGCGCAGCGTCCCGCCGGGGCCGCTGGCCGTGTCGGAGGTGATCCGGCCGAGCTGGTCGTAGTCGAAGGCCCGGATCGCGCCGGTGCCGCCGTGGTAGTCGATGGAGGGGCACTGTTGCATCCAGGCAAGCCGGGAGATCTTGGCCGTAAATCTTCTCGCGACCAGGCGTTCTGACGGCTCGACCGACCGCCCCCGCGAGTCCGATCGGTGGTCCCCGCGGGCTTCGCGCGACAAAATTTCCTGTCAAGATCGCCTGGCTTCGCCGGATGCAACAGTGCCCTGTCAGCTGGTGAGCTTGTCGAGGTCGCTTCCGGCGGGGTCGACGGTGTGAGCGATGCGGCGCCCGATGTCGCCCAACTGCCGCTGCTGCGTGCGAGTGAGGGGATCGAAGACCAGGGCGCGGACTGCTTCGACGTGCCCGGGGGCGGTCGCGACGACTTTCTCCCGGCCCGCGTCCGTGAGGATCGCCAGGGTGTAGCGACCGTCGCCGGGGTCCGGTGCGCGGCGTACCCAGCCCGCCTTCTCCAGCCGCCCGATCACGTGAGAAAGCCGGGAGAGTGATCCGTTGGCGAAGACGGCCAGGACGCTCATCCGCAGGGTGCACCCGGGGGCTCCGGACAGCCCGGCCAGCACCTGGTACTCGAAGTGGCTGATCCCAGCGTCCCGCTGGAGCTGGTCGTCGAGTGCGGCCGGAAGCCTGATCAGCACCCTGGCCAGGGTCAGCCAGATCTGCATCTCCTCGTCGGTCAGCCAGCGCGGCTGCTGCGCGTCCACGCCATCAGCCTAGCTTGAACCATCAACCAAACCAACCCGTTGGTCACTTGACACTTCAAGTGATGCTCTCTAGGTTTGAGTTGAAGCTTCAACTTGAGCACTGGCCGGCCGCGGCGAAGAGCCGAGCCGCGACACTCACCCACCCGCCTGGGTCGTCATCGATCCCGATCTGCTACGGAGCACACATGCGCGCATTGAATGTCCCGGCCGCGGGCGAGCAGCCTCGTCTGTCCGACCTGCCCATCCCGGGACCGATCGAGGACACGGTCCTGGTCCGGGTGAAGGCGGCCGGTCTCAACGCCCTCGACAACGCCCTGGCCGCCGGGATGATGGCCGAGATGCTGCCGCACATGTACCCGCTGGTCCTCGGCCGTGACGCCGCGGGCGTCGTCGAGGCGGTCGGAGCCGGCGTCACCCACGTCGCCGTCGGCGACGAGGTGATCGGCCACATGCTGCTAGCTCCGCCGATCCAGGCCGGCACCCTCGCCGAGTACGCACTGCTGCCCGCCGCCGCGGTCACCCGCAAGCCAGCCGGTCTCAGCTTCACCACGGCCGCGGCGCTTCCCCTCGCCGCGGCCGCCGCCAAGGCCGCCGTCGACGCCGTCGAGCCCGAGCAAGGCCAGACTGTCCTCGTCGTCGGCGCCAGCGGTGGCGTGGGTTCCTACGTCGTCCAACTGCTCGCGGCCCACGGCGTCACGGTCGTGGCCACCAGCACCGCGGTGGACGCCGATCGACTGACCGCGCTGGGTGCGACCATCGTCATCGACTACACCGCCGGCTCAGTCATCGAGCAGGTGCACGCCGCGTATCCCGACGGTGTCGACGCCCTGATCGACCTCGTCGCCTACACCGCCGACAGTGCACCCCTCGGCGCGGTCCGCAAGGGTGGCAAGGTCGCCAGCACCCTGGGCGCCGCCGACGAACAGGCCCTCGCCGCCGTCGGTCTGACCGGCACCGGCGTCATGGCCGCTCCCGTCCGTGAGGTCGTCGCGGAGCTCGCCGAGCAGGCCGCCGCCGGCAGGTTGAAGGTCGACGTCACCACCGTCCTGCCCCTCGAGCAGGCCACCGACGGGCTCGCCACCCTCGCCAGCGGCACCGCCCGTGGAAAGATCGTCGTCGAGATCGACGACTGACAGGACGCGCCCCGCTCCGTCAGCCCAGAACCGGAGGCACACCCGTACGGCCGGTGACCCCGGCTGGTACCTGCCCACCACGAAACGGCGTGGCACCAGCCGGGGTCCTCCGAACAGGGCCGCAGACATCTCCAGCCCGGGCAGCGGGGCTGCCTTGGATCGCCGGTCCTCTCGGCGTCCGCCGCCAGGTCGGAGACGCTCGCGACGGCTTCGCAGTACGGATCCCGGTAGCCACGGACGTCAGCTCGCGGCGCGACCACGTCCCTTCAATCCGCTGGCAAACAGATCAATTCGCCCCTCGGCCTATCGGGAGACCTGACGTGGAGATCAAAGAGCTCGGACACCTCGTCCTGTATGTGCGCGACCTGGACCGGTCGGCCCACTTCTACCGTGACATCCTCGGCTGGCGCCCGGCCTACTCGGGCGACGGGCCCCTGCCCTACCGCGGGATGGCTTTCAACGCTGGCGGCCGTACCCACCACGAGCTGTTGCTCCTCGAAGTCGGCCAGTCCGCGGCCCCCCTGCAGCGCGGACGTCACGTCGGCCTCTACCACTTCGGGCTGAGGGTCGGCACAAGCGATGACGAGCTGCGGGAGGTTCTCGCGACCTTGGTGGCCAACGACGTTCCCATCCACGGGGCCACTGACCACGGGCTCACCCACAGCCTGTACCTCTCAGACCCCGACGGCAACGAGATCGAACTGTTCATCGACGTACCCGGCGTCGACTGGGAAGACCCCGCGCACTGGAGCGCCCCGACCGCCCGACCGCTGCGCCTGTAACGCTAGTGCCGCCCCTGACAAGGCCGGTTCCGTTCCGCCTCGGGTCGGCGAGGCTGAATGGCCAGGCCCGTCTGGTAGGCGATGACGACGAGTTGGGCGCGGTCGCGGGCGTGGAGTTTGGTCATAGCCCGATGGACGTGGGTGCGGGCGGTGAGTGGGCTGATGACGAGGCGGGCCGCGATCTCGTCGTTGGAGTAGCCCTCGGCGACGAGCGCTACTACCTCTCGTTCGCGGGTGGTCAGGACGTTCAGCGTGTCGGAGGTCGCGCGGGCGGTGCTGGGTTCGGGCACGGCGAGAAAGCGGGTGATCAGCGCGCGGGTTGCGGCGGGCGAGAGCAGCGCGTCGCCAGCGGCCACCAGCCGGATCGCGGACAGCAGTTCGTCAGCGCCGACGTCCTTGCCGAGGAATCCACTGGCACCGGCGCGCAGTGCCTGGGCGACGTACTCGTCGAGTTCAAAGGTGGTCAGGATGAGGATCCTGGTGGCGGCCAGGTCCGGGTCGGCGCCGATGGTGGCGGTCGCGGTCAGGCCGTCGGTGCCGGGCATCCGGATGTCCATGAGGACGACGTCCGGGCTGTGCTGACGGGTGCGGGTGACTGCCTCTGCGCCGTCGGCGGCCTCAGCGACGACCGTCATGTCCGCCTGGGAGTCGATCAGCATCCGGAATGTCGCCCGCAGCAGGGCCTGGTCGTCGGCGAGCAGTATGCGGATCGTCATCGGTCCCTGTCTTCGTCACGGGGGTGGGCTGCAGTGGAAGACACATGGCCACCTGGAAGCCGCCCTCGGGTCGAGGGCCGGCGGTCAACTCGCCGCCGACCGAGCGGGCACGTTCGCGCATGCCGATGAGGCCGAATCCGCCGGTCGCCTGCCCGCCGCCGGTCGCATCCGGCTCCTCCTGGGTGGCGGCTGTCGTGGGGTGCGGCCGCCTGGTCGCGGCGCCGTCGTTGATGACGCTCATGGTGAGCATGTCGCGGTAGTAGGTGATCTGTACGTGTGCGGTGTTGGTGGCCGCGTGTTTGGCCACATTGGTCAGTGCCTCTTGGATGACGCGGAACGCGGTCAGATCGACTCCGGGGGACAGCGGCCTCGGATTCCCGGCCACGTCGACGGTGACCGTGAGCCCGGCCGCGGCGAGCGCGGCGGTCAGGTCGGGTAGCCGGCCAAGTCCGGGGGCGGGTTCCAACGGCGCGTGTGGGCTGTCGTCGGCGCGGAGCAGGCCGACGGTGGCCTTGAGGTCCCGAAGCGCGGCCGAGGTGGTCGCGGTGAGGCCGGTCAGGATCTCCCTGGTCTGCTCGGGGCGGGTCGTGGAGAGGTGGGCGGCGGTGCTGGCCTGGGCGTTGGCCAGGGTGATGTGGTGGGCGACGACGTCGTGCAGTTCGCGGGCGATCCGGGTGCGCTCGTCGATCACACGCCGGTGGGCCTCCTGCTCCCGGGTGTGCTCGGCGTGCTCGGCGCGGGCCCGCTCGGCGGCCAGGTAGCCACGGCGTAGCCGCGCGGTGTTACCGAGTGCGGCGGGGAGTATCAGCCACGCGATCGGACCGATGGTCTTCAGCACCAGCGGGTAGCTGGCTGGGTCACCGATCAGCGCCGCCGTCACGACGACAGTGGCGGTGGCGCCGGTGAACACGATCGCGGTCCTGCGGTCGGTGTGGTCGGCCAGCCAATAGAGAGCTGCCATAGCCGGGGCGATCAGCAGCATGCTCAGGAGGTAGCCGTGCAACGCCATGCCTGCAGTGCAGACGGCAACAACCGTCACGACCGTGCGTGGCCGCCGTTCGTGCCATAGCAGCGCCAGGCAGGAGATCGCGGCGAGTATCACCGCCGGCCAGGCGGAGTCCGGGCGGGTGTCCTTGCCGGGAGCGAGGCGGCTACCGGGCCCGGCCGCGACGAACATCAGCAGTGCGACCACCGCTGTGGCCAGCCCGTGGTGGTCGCTCGCGAACCGTCGCCAGCCCATCGCCATGATCACGAGTTTCGGTCGGGTGCCGTAACTGTGGCGCCTACGGTACGTGTCCGCCGGCCGGTGCGGCACAGCGTCGTCGGGACGGCCCTCGGGGCGGGGAATTCTCATCGGACCGCGGCGGACTCGGCGCACGCGGAACTAGTGGTACCGGGAAGGGAGAACGCCTCGCCGGTAGCCGGCGGTGTCTTCGCTGTGGCGAAGGTAATAGTCGCCGGCACCACCGTCCACAGCGCCACGACATCTCGCCATCGCCGATAGACGAGCCGGCCCAGCCGATACGGGAAACTCGCCACGAAAGGTCTCCGCCTCTTCTCGGGTTCCGTTCCAGGCTGCCCTGCAGACCCCCACCCGGTCGTCATCCCTACGCCGACAGTTCCCCGTACCACGAGTGCAGTACGTACCGCCTGGCAGCGCCGCCAGCAGGAGCCTCGCCGGCTCACGATCCGCCTCGCACCCCGGCGCAGCGTGCGCGACCCACCCGATCCACCGGCTGGACCCGCAGAACCCACCTCCCGCCCAGCCGCCACACCATGACGGCACGCGACGTACGACGAAAGACGTAGCAGGAAATGTCGGCGCGGGGACGACGACGTGCCAGCGGGCTCCGGACAGGCTCGACGAGAAAGCGAAAGCGACGCTGGCACATGACAACCATGTTGCCGGAATTCCGAGCCTCGTCGGACCGCTTCAAGCACGGACAGGAGCGTTGAGAACGTGAATAGCGGGCGAAACAGTCCCCATGAAACTCGGCCCAGACGGCCCTCGACCGGTTCCGCCCCGTCACGGTGGTCCGAGGGCCCCGACACGACCCCGGCCGAGATGGTTGGGCCGGCCAACGTCGGGCCGAGGACCGCCGATCAAACTGATCCCCGAGGGCGCCCGAGGCAGCCCGCGACGACCGAGCCGGCCGACGGACCGCCCGGTCGCCACCGACGGCGCCGCCGGTGGCGACGCGTTCTGCTCGTGCTCCTGGTCGGCCAGCTGGTGCTGCTCGGAGTCGGGGACCGGGTCGCGGCCCACGCGGCGGCCGGCCAGATGGTCAGCCAGATCCAGAAGAGCCAGCACCTGCCGAACCCGCCGACGGTGTCCATCGGTGGCGTCCCATTCCTCACCCAGGTGGCGACCGGCCGCTACCGCGACATCGAGCTCGGCGTCCGCCGGATCGCGGTGCCGACCCTCTGCGTCGATGACATCAAAGTGCACCTGCAGGGCGTCCATGTCCCCCTGCGCAAGGCGATGGCCGACAAACTGACAACCATCTCGATCGACCGCGCCGTCGGCACCGTCCGGATCACCTACCCCGATCTCAACACCTTCCTCTCCACCGAACCCGGACACCTGCGGGTCACCCCCGCCGGCCGCGCCCTCCGGCTCTCAGCGCCGGTCGACGTGCCGATGCTCGGGTCGGTCACCGCGTTCGGTGACCTGCAGGCCAGCGTCACAGACAACCGGCTGACCCTCGCTCCCACCGGCCTCGGCGTCAAGGGCCTGGGCTCCTTCCAGCTCCCGACCGGCGCGGTCGACACCCTCACTACCACTGTGCCGCTGACCGGCCTACCCATGAACCTTCAGCTGACCGCGGCCCGAACCACCCCCGACGGCATAGAGATCACCGCGGTGGCCGACCACCTCTCCCTCGACACCACCCAGACCGGACCCACCATCCACGGATGCTGAACCCCGGGGAGCCGGACAGGGTAGGCGTTCTGCGCGGCCCGCAGCGCGCCGGGACAGGCCCCCGCAGGTAGGCCGAGACCTGCGCGGAGCTGCTCGATCCCCACGTCGCAGGCCCGGTTTCGACTATGTCCGGGACTTCGGCGCCCGGCTGCCTTCCATCGTCATCTCCCGGCTCACCGGTGTCGTCCCGGAGGACCGCCCAGAGGCCCGCCGGATGATCGACCGATTCACCACGACGAGACCGAGGCGATGGCAAGCGAGGGCGTCCTCGCCGCGGCGAGGACGCCCCGGCCCTCCGAATGCAACAGCCCCGGACGGGCTTCAGCAAACGGACTCAGCCGTCCCCAGCGGTCGAGTTCGGTGATCGACCAGGCTAGGCCCGACCATCGCCATGCAGCCGGATCGCCGCGCCGCCACGGAGCCCACAGATGGGCTGGTGCTGACCCGCATCTGACCCGGCGCGGTGTCCGGGCTCACACGCGGTGCGCTCGTATGCTTCCTATGAGTGACGCGACATGAATGGCCAGCAGTAGCAGGCCGAGACCGGTCGCCGACAGCAGGCCCAGACCCGGGCGGCTGTTGGCGACCGGTTCGAACAGGTTGCCTGCCGGATCCGTCATGTAGGCACGGGCAGTCTCGGACCTGACGGTGACGATGCAATGGACAGCCGCGAGCACAGCACACAGGGCGGCGGCGAGGCCGGCCACCCACCATCCGTGAGCAGGCCGCCCGGAAGATGCCGCCCTGGCCAAGACCATCTCCAGCGCGACCGCCACCCCGATGCCCAGCCCCAAGACAGCGGCGATGACAGGGTCGGCATCTGTGAGGACGTCGAGCGCGGTCTCGGCCCCGGTAATGTCGTTGTCCGCCCAGGGCAACAGCACCGCCCCCACGGCCAGAACAATGTGGCCCACTACCAAGACGATCAACGCCTGTGCTCGCAGGATGCCCCTCATGGCAACTCGGACGCATCTCGCCCACGACCGGTTCTGAACTTCGCCCTGAGCACCTCTGCCCGAGCTGCGACCGCGCTGGCAGTCCCCGCCGGAATCCGGGGGCGCATGCATTGAGCTGGTCCGGGGGTGGAGCTTGGGCGGCACTGTTGCATCGAGCCTCGATGCAACAGTGCCCGCCGAAGCGATGGCAAGCTCGAAGATCAGACCACGGCGGCGAGCTCGGAGAACGCGGCCGATAGCCGCAGCCGCGGATCGACGTCGGTGGCGAGTTCGTAGTGGCCGCGGCGGATGTTCTGGATCAAGGCGTGTCCGGTGCTGATCGTCTGAGCGGAGCGCAGGCGTTTCAGCCCGCGCATCGGCCGCAGCCTGGCCTTGAGTCGGCCGTGGTCAGACTCGATCCTGTTGTTCTCCCGAGCGGCGTCGATGTGCCAGGCCTCGGGCAGCATCTCGTCGAGGACCCGCGGGTAGACCAGTGCCTTGTCCGTAGTGACCTCGACCGGCCGGCAGCCATGGGTCAGTGCCTGCTGGAGGAATCGGCGGGCGGCGAGCTGGTCGCGCCGTTCGCTGGCGAGCACGTCGATGACCTGGCCGTGCTGGTCGACGGCCCGGTAGAGATAGGTCCACCTGCCTGCGATCTTGATGTAGGTCTCGTCGACGAACCATCCACTGGCCGGCCGGTGCCGGCACGGCCGGGCCGCCTCGACCAGCAACGGCGTGAACCGGCGCACCCACCGGTACACAGTCACGTGATCAACATCGATGCCACGTTCGGCGAGTAGCTCCTCGACGTCCCGATACGACAACGCGAACCGCAGATACCACCGCACCGCCAGAACGATCACCTCGGACGGGAACCGGAACCCGACCAACTCCGACACCGGGACCGGCGGGCGAGGACGGCAGCGAGCCATCATCCGATCATGCCGCAGTCGCCGCAGAGACCACGGCCCCGCCGGCGCAACAGCGCCCTTGGATGTTATCCTTATGATCGCTCCGGCTCGTCCTCGGCTCTGGACACGGCATTCCCCGAGGACCCTCTGACAAGGGCCGAGAAGCGTTTGCAGCGCCTACATCCCCGGCGGGCCTCCGGCACCGATGTCATCGGTGTTCTCCTCGGCGATCGAGACGAGCCCTGTCCGATCGACCCTCATCCTGCTCGAGTACGCGCCCATGGCCTGATCCGTCGATGTCCTTTCAACCCAGAAAGCTGAACAATTAATGTTCATATGGCCCCGAATGACCGCTGGACCCGAACGTCTCATGTTGGAGAGCTTGCTTGACCGCAACCGGCAAGCGCTCATCGACACCACGCGAGGGCTATCCGAGACCGACGCACGGCGGCGCCTGGTCGTCTCACTGACCACACCGATCGGGCTGATCAAACACGCCGCCACCGCCGAGCGCATCTGGTTCCAACGCACCCTGCTCGGCCTGGACGAGTCCGCATGCGACGGCTACGCCACCGGTGACGACGGCAGTTTCGTTGTCGCCGGCGGCGAAACGCTGGCCGACGTGATCGCCGAGTTTGAGCGTGCCAGCGAGCGTTCCCGCGTGATCGCCGCTGACTTCGAGCTCGACGACACCAAGCCGCACCCCCGCGCTGGCGATGTCAGTCTGCGGTTTGTCTACCTGCTCCTGATCGAGGATTTCGCCCGTCACGCCGGCCATGGTGACATTCTCCGAGAACAAATCACCGCCGCACGATAGGCGTTGGCAGGGTTGCGCGCTGCTCGCGGGTTTTCGAGAATGGCTAGCGGACCAGCTAGGACATGGAGCCAACCTCGCGTGGCCGATCCTGATCTCCATGGCCGCCTTCCGGACGAGCCTGAAGGCGCCTGGCAAAGAATGGTCGGCGATGGTTCCGATGCGGCAACGGCGGCACTCTTCGAACATCTCTTCAGGTTTCTCGAATCGCGAGCGTCGTGACAGGGATTCGGTTCTTCATCCTGATCAGGCGCGCGGGACCACCGGCGGACGTGCCTCCATGGGGCGGGCTAGACGCAGGTCCTCGTGTTGCATCACGCATCAGCGTGCGCGCACCTAAATATCGATCACTCGACGACCAGCCGGGCGCTCGCGAACACCGCGTGCTCCGCCATCAGCATCCGCAGCCGCTGCTCCGGCGGCACCGAGAGAATTGCCTTCACCTGGACCAGCAGCGAAGGGTCGGACTGCCAGGTCTCCCTCGTCACCGTCCCGAACAGAGCCTGGGCACGCGCCTGCTCCGCCCGCCCACGCAGGTAGACAGCCCGCTCGGCAGGATCCTCCGGCGGATCAAAAGGATCATCCAGGCTCGCCGCCGAACCTCCCATGTGAACGGCACCGGACTACAATACGAGCCCTCCACGGTGCACAGCCACCTCACGGCCAGACCCGCACGCACGAGACTACCAGCGCCGCCACCAAAAAGATCAACAAGAACGCGGCGGCGGGGGCGGACCGGTCAGACCCACCACGCCCGTCGAAGCGCCGGCCCGCCTCCACCGACGATTTGGCTGTCGCCGCCGTCCCGATCCGCAGGGCCGGGGGGACCTGGGCGGTGATGTACGCCGCCACAAGGTCAAGGGAGCAGATCGGATCAAACGTGAGCGACACCTTCGTCGACATTGCTCGCGCATTCGAGCGATTCCTCGCGTACCACGGCGGCGGCCTCAAGGGAAACACCGGGATCGTTCCGGACGCACGACCACCCGCCCCGGGCCTTAAAACTCTTCTCCGAATCGAGGCCGAACTCGAAGGACTGACTGATCGGTCCGACGACGACCAGGCCGTGCGGACTCGGGTCGAGTCCATCCGCCAACTGTTGTATATCTGCTATGGATACACGGATCAGGTAGCCGACCATGACTCCGTCTCCAGCCTGACGCCACGCGAGCTGGAGGTGATCCGGTCTATCGCCGAAGGCCACTCCAACGCGGAGGCCGCGAAACTCCTCGCGGTAAGGCCGGAAACCATCAAGTCGCACCTGCGAAGCATCATGCAGCAGCTCGGTGTACACAATCGCATCGCCGCCGTGAACACGGCACGCAGGGCCGGCCTGGTGCCGTAGGCCCGACGCCCCCGACGCCACGGGACAGCGCCGCGCGACGGCGGAGGTGATCGATCCGCTCCAGCCCTCGATGGCGAGCTCCCACCCGGCCTCCCGTACCACGAACGCTCGACGGCTAGCTCATGTGGATCCATAATCCATCATGCATCGGGAGGTACCTACGGAGAGCGCGGGTGATTCGGCGGACAGGACCGCCCCGGTCTGCATGCCGGCCCGCCCAGGACCCGGTCCTGGAACCAGGAGACGTCCCGCGGGGCGTTCCGATCCGGGAGGAGGCCGCACGTGGCCGAGCATTTCTCGATTCGCCCGCTGACCGTCGGCGCTGAGATCGTCGACCTCACCAGCGACCCCGGCGACCCCGCGGTGCGGGATGACCTGTTCGCGGCGTGGCTCGAGTACGGGCTCCTGCTGTTCCGGGATGTCGACTCGATCGAGCGGCACATCGCGCTGAGCCGCTGTTTCGGCGAGCTGGAGATCCATCCGCTCCCCAGTGTCCGTGCCCCGGAGAACGACCTGTTCATGGTCGTCGGCGACGAGATCTCACGGCCTTACGTCTATGACGACGCGGAGATCAAGGTCGGCACGATTCCCTGGCACCGGGACACGGCCTACACCCCGAACATCTCGACGGGTGCGCTGCTGCGGATCCTCGTCACGCCGGACGTCGACGGCGAGACGATGTTCGCCGACACGGCGCGGGCATACGACGACCTGCCGGACGACGTGAAGGCCCGCCTGGCCGGACTGGAGTACCGGGCCACCCTGCGGCGCTCGCCGATGGAGCAGACCGGACCTGGGGCGATCTGGCGGACGGTGCGTCCACTCACCGACGAGGAGTGGGCGAAGGCAGGGCTGTCGGGGCGCGCGGCCGATGGTGGGCGGCGCGGCGCGAGTCCGCCGTCGGTCGTGCATCCGGCGGTGGTCGTGCATCCGGAGTCGGGCCGTACCTGCCTGTTCCTGAGCCCGAAGGAGTTCGACTTCTTCCTCGGGATGGAGCCGGTGGACAGCGACGAGCTGTTCGCGTACCTGTGCGACCACATGCTCCAGGGCCGGTACGTCTACAAGCATCGCTGGGCCGTCGACGACGTCGTCGGATGGGACAACCGGCGGTTCCTGCACGCGGCGGTCGGCAGCAGGATCGGCGACCGCCGTCGTGGCCTGCGCACGACGCTCGCCGGCGCCTTCGGCGTCGGACGCCTCGTCGAGGCCGCCGCCAGCGGCGCCGGCAACTGACCAGCACACGCGATTTCAGGGGAATCGATATGGCACGAGCCAAGGTGAACGGGTTGACCATCGGCTTTGACATCATCGGCGACGGGCGGCGCTCCTGGGCGCTGGCCCCGGGCGGCCGGTACTCCCGGGAAACCCCCGGGCTGGCGCAGTTGGCCGAACAACTGGCCAGGCATGACGGCCGAGTGCTGATCTGGGACCGCCCGAACTGCGGCGAGTCGGACGTCTGCTTCGAGGGCTCCAATGAATCGAACCTGCACGCCGACACCCTGGCCGCGCTGCTCGAGCACCTGGACATGGCTCCGGCCGTCCTCGCCGCCGGGTCGGCCGGAGCCCGGGTCTCCCTCCTGGCCGAGAGCCGCCATCCCGCGACCGCGAAGGCACTCGCGCTCTGGTGGCCCAGCGGAGGCGCGTTCGAGTTGTTCGTCCTTGGCAACGTCTACTGCACACCGTCCATGCGCGAATGCTGGCGGACCGGCATGGCCGGGGTCGCGGCGCTGCCGGACTGGGCCGAACAGATCACGAAGAACCCCGAGAACCGGCAGCGGATCCTCGACCAGGACCCGGCCGTGTTCCTGGAGACCATGGACCGGTGGCTGCGCGCCTTCATCCCGCGGGACGACGAGGTCATTCCCGGCCTGCCCGACGACCAGCTGGCCACCATCGCGCCACCGGCGATGGTCTTCAACAGCGGCGTGAGCGACGGCAACCATCCGCGCTGGGTGTCGGAACGCATCGCGAAACTGCTGCCGAACGCGCGCCTGGTCGACCCGCCGTGGGGTGACCGCGAGTGGCACGAACGCCAGGCCGAGCGTGACAAGGGAATCTTCGTGCGCTGGCCGCTCCTGGCCCCACAGCTCACGGCCTGGGCGGACGACGTCCTGGGCACCACCGCCTGATCGCCGAACCGCCGCCGGCTCCGGTCACGGCGTCGGCGGTGGCTTCGACCGCCTCGGCGCCAGTCTCAGGAGGTCATGTCTGGTGCCGTGTTCCGGCGGTCGGCGCGTCAGGGCGGCTGACCTGCGGGGTGCTGTCGACGCACCACTAAAATTCGGGCGTATGTGCGCGCCCGCCGTCGTGACCCGACGGCGAGGCGAAAGGGAGAAGGGGACGATCACCCAGATGCCGAAGATCTGCGTCGAGGTCGGGGGGCTCCTCGACGGTGTCGGTGGCGGCTGATCGTGGTTTCGCATCCCATCAAGCTAGAGAAGGCCAGTAGCCAGGTCGTCGACTATCTCCTGGAGGAGATCTTCGAGGGACGGCTGCGGTCGGGCCAGCGCATCGACATCATCAACGTGAGCAAGATCCTCGAGATCAGCCGGAGTCCTGTCCGCGAAGCGGTCGTCATGTTGGAACGTGACGGGATCGTGTCCAGCCGGCCGCATCGGGGAGTTTTCGTCGAGCCATTCGACGCCGACTCGATCCTGGACGACTTCGAGGTGATGGGTCTGTTGAGCGGCGTGGCGGTCGCCCGGCTGGCGACCAGGCCGGACCCGGAGGTCATCGCCGAGCTTCGCCGGCTGGTGCGCGAACTCGAGGCGGCCGGATCGCCGGACCGGATGCGTGAGCTCGTCCAGGAGATCCTGCGGGCGGAACACCGCGCCGGCGGTTCCCGGCGTCTGCTGGCGCAGCTGCGCGCCTTCGCCGGGTATCTGTCCTGGGTGTTCCGGGTGCACAGCGGCCAGCCGCCGGGCACCAGCGCCCTCGCGCACGGCCGGGTCGTGGAAGCGATCGCTGCCGGTGAGCCGGAGCAGGCGTCCCACCACCGGGTCGAGGACTTCCGAGCCGCGGGAAAGGCAGTCGTCCAGGACCTCGCCCGCCGCGGCGTCCTGGCTGAAGGCTCCCCACGAGACGGCGCCGGGGTCAGTCCCGCCGGAGCAGGATCACCCCCGCGGGTGTGAGTCCCCCGCTGGTGGCGACGGCGACCCGCGCCCCCGGCACCTGGCGTTCTCCCCCGTCGCCCCGCAGCTGCACGACCGCCTCATGGACGAACCCCATGCCGTGGGTGCGTCCGGCCGACAGCTGACCACCGTGCGGGTTGAGCGCGATCGCGCCGCCTTCCCGGGCGATGTTGCGCCCCTCGGCCAGGAAGTCCCCCGCCTCGCCGATCTTGCAGAACCCCAGAGCCTCGATCCACGACAGGCAGTTGAAGGTGAACCCGTCGTAGAGCAACGCGACGTCCACATCGTCGGGGCCCATCGACGTACGCGTCCAGAGATGGGCAGCCGGGCCGAGGGTATGCGGCTCGTGAGTGACCGTCGCCTGGTCCCAGGCGATCCGTTCGGTCATCTGCGTGCCCACCGCCTCCACCAGCACCGGAGGCCGCGGCAGGTCGCGGGCGGCCTCGATCGCGGACACGACGACCGCCACACACCCGTCGGCGGGCACGTCACAGTCGTAGAGCCCGAACGGGGTGCTGATGGTGCGGGCCGACAGGTAGTCGTCCATCGTGAGCGGATCCCGGTAGACCGCCGAGGGGTTCAGCGCGGCGTTCGCCCGCTGCGTGACGGCGATCTGGCCGAGGGCGGCACGGGTGGTGCCGTACCGGGCGAAGTGATGCGACGCGCGCAGTGCCAGCGTGATCGCCGCCGACCCCACCCCGTAGGGCCCGCTGTACCCGGGGACCCGGCCCTCGTGTTTCCCCATCCCGTAGGGGCTGGCGCCGCCCGGGCCCGCGGCCCGTTGCCGGGCGGCGAAGGTGGCCTGCCAGACGGTGCGGAAACAGACGACGTGACGCGCCAGGCCGGCCGCCACGGCGAGCATCGCGGCGATCACCGACCCGGCGGGGCCGAACGTCTCGCCGCCGCCGTTGTACCAGGTCGGCCGTAGGCCGAGGGCGTCCTCGAGCGCGCTGACTCCACCCTCGCCTATCCCGCCGGTCGCCGGCGTTCCCGGGTAGGTGGACAGGCCGTCGATGTCGTCCAGGTCCAGCCCGGCGTCGGCCACCGCGGCCGTCACCGCCTCCACCGTGAGCGACAGGGGCGGTCGCATCAGCCGTCGGCCGATCGGCGAGGTGCCGATGCCGGTGATGGCCACCCGATCCTCGAACCGGTCCGAGCGCGCCATCGGCCGAACGCGCAGCCGGTGGTCCTCGGGGGCGATCTCGTCCGCTGGCAGGTCGGCGTCGGGCTCACCGCTGGGAACGTAGAGCGGAATCCAGACATCGCCACGGTGCTCGAACCTGGGAACGACGCGCATGCCGACCCTGAGCTCGTCGGCGTCGACGTCGACGAGGTTGGTCGTCAGCCGGACCCGGGGATCCGCGTCGAGAACGACGGTCGCGACCGCGTAGGGCGGTGGCATCCGGGGGTCCCACGGCTGGTGGTTCACCGTGACCCCGGCGACGACACCACTCCCCGGGACCTCCCTACGCCCCAGATCAGTGGATCGGCAGTAACGGCAGACGGGCTGCGGCGGATGCAGCAGTGCGCCACAGCCATCGCAGCACACGAAGGAGAGCAGACCGTCGCGGCCGGCCTCCCAGAACGGTCGGCTTTCCTCGTCGAGCAGCGGTAAGGAACGCTCGACGTTCTCCATGGTCAGCATTCGAGTCATCGATCTCTCCAAAGCCGCTCTGGTCCCATGCCGTTACCGTCCCGACAGCCGCTCGACGACGGGGGCCAGGGACTCGGGGGTCGCCCCGAGCGGCGCGGAGAAGTAGCTGATCCCGAAGCGGTCCCGGGTGTCGCGGAGCTTCGCGCAGACCTCGTCGAGCGGGCCGACGGCGACCATCGGCGACGCGCGAAGCTCCTCTTTCGAGGGGACGGCGCCCTCCCGCGACCTCAGCTGCCGGGTGAAGCGTTCGAAGAACGCGTCGAACCCGCCGGCCGGGTCGTCGGTGATCGTGACGTTCAGCAGCTGGGCGCCGAGCTCGAGCTCGTCGAAACGATCGCCGGCGGCCGCGCGGACCCACCCGACCTTCTCCTCGTACGTCTCGGCGGCGAAGGGGCGGGACTCGGGCGAGGGCGACCCGCCCGAGATGCGCGGCATGATCTGGACGATGTCGGCCTGGCGGCCGGCGACCGACAGCAGCCGGCGACCGCCGCCGCCGATCATGATCGGCGGGCGGGGGCGCTGCGTCGGTGTCGGCGTTCCCTCCAGGTCGGTGATCCCGAAGTGACGTCTGGAGAAGGTGAAGGGGCCGTCGGCGAACAGGCCCTTGAGGATGACGACCACCTCCTCGAGACGGTCGATGCGGGTCGGCGCGTCGTCGAAGCGGAGGCCGGCCTCGGCGTACTCGGCCCGCATCCACCCGGCGCCGATGCCCACCTCGAGCCTGCCGCCCGACAGCACGTCGAGGGTGGCGAGTTCCTTGGCGAGCACCGCGGGATGGCGGAAGTCCTGGTTGAGCACGGTCTGGGTGAGCCGCACCGTGCTCGTCGCGTCGGCGACCGCCTGCAGCGCGAGCAGCGGGGCGAACGGCAGCATGAAGTGGTCGGCCATGGCGAAGGTCGCGTAGCCGAGCTTCTCGATGGTCCGCCCGGCCTCGAGGAGCGCCGCGCGGTCGGAAACCCGCCCGGGTCCCGTCCCGAACCGGATCGGTCTCACGCCCATGTCGCTCCTAGTCATTCAGGCCACCTGCCAGGTCAGGAACCTGATCTCGAGGTGCTCGTCGAACTTGGCGGTGCCGTACCGATCTCACGGATGGCTCTCGATCGCGCCCGCGACTGTCGCCACGGTGAGAGGTCCTTCGGGAAGAAGGCAGACGGTGGCGTCCGTGCCCCTTCGGCCGAGCAGTTCGGCGACGGTGGCGGACGGGTCCTCGACGGGCCGCAGGTGCGCGGCCCGCACCTGGTCGGCCGACAAGCCCTCGGTGTACAGGTGGACCGTCGCCGTCGAGAGCACCCGGCCGAACACCTGTGTCTGCCACGTGTCCTGGGAGGCGGCGACGTCCGGGTCGGTGAGCGCCGCGGCGGATGTCGCCGACCTGATGATCCGCGCGAAGGCCCCCTCGTCGGGATACCCGTCCACGCAGCTGGCCAGTATCACGATGTCACCGCCAGGCCGGACCACCCGTTCGGCGGCCGCCATGCCCTTGACCGTCTGGTACAGGTTGCGGTCCAGGGGCAGGCCGGCGTTGCTGCTGATCACGATGTCGCAGGCCGCCGGCAGGGTGTGCACCGCGGTCCGCCGCACGAACGCGCACGCCTCGCGATGCGCGCCCGGAAGTGTGCCCACGAACGCCGCCGTGACCTCACGGGCGCTGTTGATCGCCACGTCGACCGAGAGGTCCGGCGGCAGGAGCGCCGCCGCCCGCGCGATGAAGCGGTGCACGGGGTTCGCGTCCAGCTCGGTCCAGGTGGAACGCGGATGAAGGATGCGCGCGGGGCTGTGGGCCGCGAGGATCGTCTCGAGGGCGGCGACGCCGGGGCAGACCGCCTTGGGCCCGCCGCTGAAACCGGCGAAGAAGTGGGGCTCGACGAAGCCGGTGACGATGCGCACGTCGGCCGCGACGTAGCGGCGGTCGAGCAGCACCGGCGTCCCGTCGACCGTCCCCACCTCGACGTGGTCGCCGTCCGTGGCGACGTGCTGGTGCACCGCATAGCGGGCCAGGATGTCGGGGCCGACCAGCGCCGCAAGTTCCTCGGCCGTGGCCGGCCGGTGTGTTCCGGTGGAGCACAGCAGGGTGACCTCGTGCGGCCCCGCGCCCAGCCGCTCCAGCTCGGCCAGCAGCGGGGGCAGCACGACCCGGTTGGGCATGGGTCGGGTGATGTCCGGGAACACGATCACGACCGTCGTGCCCGGTGCCACCAGATCGGGCAGTGGCCGACCGACCAGCGGCCGGCGCAGCGCCGTCACGAGCGCCGCCGCCGGGTCGGGAAGACCGGGCCGGTCGGTCGGCGCAACACGTGGGCGTTGTCGGGCACGTCGACCGGGACCGTTCCCGGCCCGTAGGCCAGCTCGACCCGCATCAGGACCAGTACCGAGCAGACGACGCGTAGGCCCGGCGAGCGAACTCGGGTACCGGCAGGGCGCGCAGCTCCCGGTTGAGCACCTCGACGCTCACCACGCCGTCGAAGCCTCGGTCCAGCAGCGTGGACGCGAACCGGTCGAGTTCGAAGACCCCATCGCCTGGCATCACCCGGCGGTGCATCGTCTCGCGCATCAGGTTGTCCGACTCCGGCACTGGCGCGTCATCGAACTGGATGTAAGCGATCTGCTCCAACGGGACGTGGGCCAGGTCCTCCCAGGTGCTGTCGCCGAGGAAGAAGTGCCAGGTGTCGATCAGCAGGCCCGCCCGGTCGGTTCCCGCGGCCGCCACGACCTCCAGGCCGGTCCTGATCGACGTCACCGGACCGAGCGGGCTGAACTCGACGGCCATGCCTGCCCCCGCCTCGGCGAGGATCGCGGCGCATCGTTCGATGACCTTGGCGGTCTCGTCTGTGAGGCCGACCCGGAAAACGGCGTTGACCCAGCGCGCGCCGATGACGGCGGCCGCCTCGGCCAGCCGCTGCGCCGAGAACACCGTCGCCGTCTCGTCCTCGGCGATGACGAGTGCCAGCAGTTCATGGCAGTGCAACCCCGCGGACGCGAAGGACGCGGCGGCCTCGGTGTTCACCCGGCCGGCGGGGATACCAAGCGCCGAGAATCCCGCGTCGCGGGCCGCCCGCACCAGCCCGTCCGTGTCGATGTCCCACCGGCTGTCCGGAGTCAGCGCAAGTTCGACGGCCATCTTCTGATCACCTCTCCTCAGGACAGTGGCCAGTCGAGTCCCGGCAGGGCGGCCGGTGCAGGGATGCGGCGACCGGCCGAATGACCACCGGTACGGGCACGCCGACGATGTCAGGACAACGGCCGAACCGGCTGCGGCCGGCGCCACCATCCCTGCTCCTACGCCGCCAGCGCTGGTCTCACCGGGCGGTGCTTCGCTCCTTCATCGCGGTGAGGGCTGCCAATGAGGGAGTACCGCCGGTGACGACGTTGGCTCGTGTGTGGCCGAAGTGGTGCATGTCGAAGCAGGCCTCAAGCGCGCTCGCGAAGCCCTGGATGTCGAGGGTGCGATTGATCGCCCGCTTGGCCATCCGTAGCGCGAAGCTGTCCTGCGCGGCGATACGGCGGGCGAGCTCAAGGGTGGCGGGAAGGAGGTCGTCGGTGGGCACCACCTTGTTGACCATGCCAATCTGGCGCGCCTCCTCAGCGGTGATTGACCCACCCGTGAACAGCAGTTCCTTGGCCTTGCGGGCGCCGAACTCCCAGGCATGAGCGTGGTACTCGACGCCGCAGATGCCCATGTAGAGCACCGGGTCGGAGAACTCGGCGTTGTCCGCGGCGACGATCAGGTCGCACGGCCAGCACAGCATCAGCCCGGCGGCGATGCACTTGCCCTGTACCGCGGCGATCGACGGCTTGGGGACCTCCCGCCAGCGCTTGGCGTAGTGGAAGTAGTGGCGGGTCTCCCAGTCGTACAGCGCGTCGGGCAGCGGGATCTCGCGGTCGATCGTGGACGTCTGCTTGCCGCTCATGTCGTGACCGGCCGAGAAGTGCTTACCGCTCGACCGCAGCACGATGACCTTCACCTCGGACGACTCGTCCGCCGCCTGCCACGCCTGGTCCAGCTCCATCAGGACCTTCTGGCTCTGGGCGTTGGCGGCCTCTGGCCGGTTCAGCGTGATGATCCCGACATGGTCGTCGACCTCGAACTGGACATGATCGAGCTGCATGCGTCCTCCCAGGAGCGATGCCGGCGGCGGCACGAGCGCGTACCGCGCGGCATGAGCCGGTTCTAGCGCATCCGGCCGGCAAAGTGAATTATGGATCCAACTTGCACCGGCCGTCGACCAACCCGGCTGAGCGGCCCGTCGGCTCGGTGCTGCCGCCGCCCTGCCCGGATCGCCAGATACGAGCGGAGGCGATCGCCTCCGGTCTCCTTCGGCCGGCCGGCCGAAGGAGAGTCCCGATGACCGAACCGACCTACACTCAGCACGATCTGACCCTGCTCAAGGACAACCATGTCCGCGCCTACCGGGAGACCGGAGGCGAGGTCGGGTACCTGTGGAACGGCGTCCCGATCCTGCTGCTGACCGCGACAGGGCGCCGCACGGGCGAGCCTCGGACCTCGGCGCTGATCTTCGGTCGTGACGGCGACGACTACCTTGTCGTGGCCTCGACCGGTGGGGCTCCGAAGCATCCGTCGTGGTACCTGAACCTCCGGGCACGTCCAGCGGCCGAGATCCAGGTCAGGGCCGAGCACATCCCGGTCATCGCCCGAACGGCATCCGACAGCGAGAAGCCACGTCTCTGGAAGTTCATGGCCGACCTCTGGCCGAACTACGACGCATACCAGACGCGCACCGACCGAGCCATCCCCGTCGTCGTACTCGCGCCAGCTGGGAACCGGCCATGAGAGGCCTCGCCGGCAAGGTCGCGCTCGTCGCCGGCGGCGGGTCGGGTATCGGCGCCGCGACCGCCATACGCCTCGCCGAGGAGGGCGCCTTCGTCGTCGTCGGCGACATCGACGCCGGCAACGCCGAGCGCGTGGCGGCCGCCATCCGCCAGGACGGTGGCAAGGCCGCCCCGATCCCGTTCGACATCGCCGACGAGGCCTCCGTCGACGAACTCGTGACCCGGAGCGTCGAGATCTTTGGAGGTCTCGACGCCGTGCATGTCAATGCGGCGGATCTCTCCTCCGGCACGCTCGGCCGTGACACGGACGCCGAAGCCGTCCCCCTGGAGGTCTTCGACCGGACCATCGCCGTCAACCTGCGGGGCCACGTTCTGGTCACTCGGCGCGTCCTCGCCGAGCTGCGCGCCAGGAGCGGTGGCGCCATCGTCTATACCGCGTCGGCGGCGGCGTTCACCGGCGGGTCGGGCCGCGTCTCCTACGCCACAGCCAAAAGCGGGCTGCTGGCATTGTCCCGCCATGTCGCTCACCGATGGGGTAAGGAGGGCATCCGCGCCAACGTGGTGTCGCCGGGCTACGTCCTGACCGAGGGCGTGCTCGCCCGAGCGAACGCCATCTCGCGGCAGGTCCTGGACCTCTGCGCGGCGCCACGGCTCGGCCAGCCAAAGGACATCGCGGCGGCCGTCGCCTACCTGCTCTCCGACGACGCCGAATGGGTCACCGGCCAGGTACTCAGCGTCGACGGAGGCACAACCATGCGATAGCAGGATTTGTTGCACTCGTCGGAGGCGGGGTCGCGGTCGACGCCCAGGCTGATCGGATGATGGCTCGCTGCCTTCGTCGTCCACCGGCTCCGGTCTCGAAGTTCGCTGGGTTCAGGTTCCTGCCCGGGGCGGCGTTGTTCGACCGGAACTCCAGCACGTCGAGCAGCGCGATCAGCCCGCGCCGGTAGTGGTTCGAGCACGAGGCCTTCAGCGTGGTCTGCACGGTGCGCCGGTACACCGGCCCCTTGGTCTTGAACTCGTGCACCAGGTCCCGCAGCGTCTGCTCCCCGCCGGCCACCGCCGGAAACACCACCTCGCAGACCGGCTCATCCGGGCTGCTAAGCGAGGCCTCGGCGATCGCGAACAGGATGTTCTCCTTGCCGGTCACCCGCTTGAACGCGTTGACCAGCTCCTCGATGACCTTCTTGTCCGCGCGCGCGCCGATCCGGTGCACCATCGAGATCAGCAGCTCCACGAGCGTGTCGGTGATCTCCTGAAGCCGGTGGTGCAGCAGCGCCAGCATCGACTCGGCGTCGGGGAGGTGGGAGGGGCCCTCCATGGCTAGTGGAGGGCCCGCTCCGCCGAGTTGCCGTCCGGACCAATTCAGACGCCGCCTCGGTGCAGCCAGCCGCCTAGGCGGCGTACGGCTGCGGGTCCTAGTAGACGGGATCGGAGGCCTGTTCGGCCAGACGTTCGGATACACCCGGACGAAAAGCCTTCTGACCTGCGCTTTCATAGTTGTTAGGTGGCTGTTCCTTCGACAACGCCCGCGCCGTGGAATTGTTGGGCTGACCGTCCCAACGCGATGCGGAGTCGAAACAGACAACACGGTGGTCGCTGTCCCTGTCATACGGCCCGGTAGGCCTGCATCATCGCCGTAACGCCACACGTTTTCGCCGGCTGGCTACCGGCGGATCGACGTGCTGGCTGCTCGTCGCAAGACCCGTCCGGACCTGTAATCAGCACGTTGTCTTCTGGAAAGGGGCTGTGCCGTGGGCGCACGCACCAGCCGCATCTGGCGCGCGAAGCGCGCGGGTTCATCTGAGCAGACGTCCTGGTGGGCGGTGCTCCTGCACCTGTTCGTTCTCGTTCTCGTCATCGTGGTCGTCGTTGTGCTGAGGCGCTATGGCTACGACCCGGTCACCACGCTCGGCCTGATCTCGGCCGCCGCCGCGGCGGCGGCCGAGATCAGGCGCCAGATGCTGGGCGGCGAGAAGCAGCCGGGCTGACCGGTGTCGAGGGATCCGGCCAAGCGTCGTCCGGGCCGACCCGAACGACCGATCGATCCCGCCGGCGGTCCGGTGGCCGCGTTCGCGCAGCGTCTGCGGGACCTGCGGCCACCGGAGATGACCTTTGACCTGATGGCGAAGGTCGCGCTCTGCTCGAAGCCGACGTTGGCGGCCGCCGCAGCGGGACGGAAGATGCCGACCTGGTCGGTCACCTGCGCCTACCTGACGGCCTGCGGTGTGTCCGAGGACGAGCGGGAAGTCTGGCAGCAGGAACATGCGATCGTCGCCCGCGAGCACCAGGCCTGGACCCGGCGCGAGGCTGGCGGCGGGGAAGGCGCCGTCGAGGCCTCCAGGCTGCCGGGCCCGGAGGACGTGCGGACAGCCGAGGACTTTGCCAGGGCGCTCGACGGGCTTCGGCAGAGTAGGGGCCTGTCGTTCCGGGATATGGAGCGGCGGGCGCGCATGCTGAATCTGCCGCGGGCGCTCCCCTTTCAGACAGCGCATGACGCGTTGAAGAACGGCAGGCCGTCCGAACACACGTTGCGGACCATCCTCGCAGTCTGTCGTGTGCCCGGCGGCGACCGAGCGGCGTGGCTTGATGCCTGGCGACGTGTTGTCGCGCAGGCCGACCATGACCGTGCGGTCGCCCGCGCCATGCACGTCCTGGGGCGTCCCTCCGATCCGGCGGAGCACAACAAGGCCATCGAGATGCTGACCACGGCGATGGCCGCCTACCCACCGGATGACCCCCGCCACCGCAGCCTCGCCGACCATCTCGCGACCCTGCTCACGACGCTTTATCCGCGCCCCGAAGGCAACAGTGCCCCGCCGCGCCGTACATACGACTACCTGAGGGATCAGGAGAACGAGGAACCGTAGGCCTTCGTCACCCGGTCCGCCGCGAGGCGCCGAGCGGGTCCTGCGATGCTGGCTCGGATGTGCCTGGCGGGCGGACGAGTGTCGGTGCCATCATGGCGAGCCGAGCCAGGACGCCGGGGGCTGCGTGCTCGCCTTCGCTACCGCCTACCGGCACTGGAACACCGCTGCTTCCCTTAGAGCCTGTCCTGAATCTTGAAGGGCTATCAGCTCGCCGTGTTCGGTTGCTCGCGGGCCGTCCAGCGTTCGACGGGCTTGCCGCGGACGAGGCGGCGGGCCATGGTGCGGATCATGGCCCAGCGGATGAAGGCGACCGAGCTTGCCGGGTCTCGTTCGTAGTCGCGGGCGAGGCGGCGGTGCGCGGTGAGCCAGGCCAGGGTGCGCTCGACGACCCATCGTTTCGGGAGGGCGGTGAAGCCTTTCTGTCCGTCTTTCTTGCGGACGACCTCGACGGTGGTCTTGAGAATGTCGGTGGCCCAGGTGACGAACTTGCCGGCGAAGCCGCCGTCGGCGAACAGGTGCCGACACGTCGGGGTGGTGAAGTAGTGGTCGAGCAGGAGTTGGCGAGCGCCGTCGCGGTCCTGGCGGCTGGCGGGCAGCACGAGTACCCCCAGCAGCAGGCCCAACGTGTCGACGACGATGAACCGCTTGCGGCCGTTGACCTTCTTGCCCGCGTCGTAGCCACGGCTGGGGTGGGTGACGGTCTGGGCGCCCTTCACGGACTGGGAGTCGATCACCCCGGCGGTCGGCCGCGGCCGGCGGCCCTCGGCCTGGCGCAACTGGTCGCGCAGCCCGTCGTGGACCCGGATGACGACGCCCTTGCGTTTCCACCGGTCGAAGAAGCCGTAGACCGTCTTCCAGGGTGGGAAGTCCGCCGGCAGCGCCCGCCACACGATCCCGTTGTGGGCCACGTACAGGATCGCGTCCACGATGTCGCGCCGGTCATGGCTCTCGGGCCGGCCGTCCTTCGGAACCGGCGGCAACAGCGGCGCCACGTACGCCCACTCCTCATCCGACATATCCGAGGGATAGCGGCGAGATCGTCCCATGTCCCGACCGTGACCAGCCCGTCCCAGCCGTTCACGCCACCACACCGCGAAGATCGGGAACGGGCCACGGCCAGCCCACAACATCAAGATTCAGGACAGGCTCTTAGAGCTGGTTTCAGAATGATCCTTTGAGTTTTCGTAGGCAGATGATCGAGCAGGCGAGGGTCAGGAATGCCTGGTGGATGTCCGCGCGGCGTTCCCAGCGGGTGCGGAGCCGGCGGAACCGGCGTATCCAGCCGATGGTCCGCTCGACGGGCAAGCGTTGGCAGCCGAGGCCGGAGCCGTGGGGGTGCGCGGGAGCAATCCAGGTTCTCCCCTGCCGGCGCTGAGCCTGCCCTATGCCGACCCGGTAGCTCCCGTTAGTCCTCCTCGGGCGGGCCCGAGGCAGTCGGGGTCGCCCGAGGCACAGCCGACGCTTCCGCAGACCGGCAGGTGACCATCGCGACGACCTCGTCAACATCCATGGCTGGTGCCTCCCGCCCCAGGCCGGATGATCACGGCCCGCAGGTCCCGGTTCGGCCACGCGTCGTCGACGGCGGTGAACAGGTCGCCCGATCCTATTGGGTCGGTTTCAGGGTCGGGTTCGATCAAGTAGAGGCCGCACCCAAGGTGCGCGGCGATGTAGCCGCGAGGAACGAAGGTGGCGGTCGGGTCGAGCTCCGGCCGGGCGGCCTGGCCTTGCTCGCCGCCGGTACCGGCCTCACCGGGTCTGAGCTGTCGCGAACGCGATCGGAATAGGCAGAGTCTTCGCGTCACGACTAGCCTGATCCTTGCGACATACTTTCGGCCAGCTCATGGGGGCCGCATGCGGACGCAACGGGCGCTCGACGCGCTGGTCGGCTGACGCCATGGCGCCGGCTGAGGACTGGAAACCGGGCGACGTCGTACTCGGCCTGTACGAGGTACTCGACGTGGTGCACAGCGGCGGCATGGGCGTCGTGCACCGAGTGCGCCATCGCGGCTGGCAGATCGACATGGCCGTGAAGACGCCGCGCTCGAAGATGGTTCGCACACCGGATGGCCGCGCCCGTTTCGAGGCCGAGGCTGCCACCTGGGTCAAGCTCGGGCTGCACCCGCATACGGTCGCCTGCGCGTATGTCCGCACCATCGACGACGTCCCCCGGGTGTTCGCCGAGTGGGTGGACGGCGGAAGTCTGGCGCAGGCCGTGAGCAGCCGGGACCTCTACGCGGGCGGCGGGCAGGCAGCGCTGGGCCGCATTCTCGACACGGCCGTCCAGATGGCGTGGGGTCTCGCGCACGCGCACGCGGCCGGGCTCGTCCACATGGACGTCAAACCCGCCAACGTGATGCTGGAACCGGACGGCACGGCCAAGGTCACCGATTTCGGCGTAGCCAAGGCGCGGGCGGCGGCGACCGGTGAGAGCGCGCCCGCACGGCCGCCGGACGTCCCGGTGGCCGTCAGCTTCGGCGGGATGACGCCCGCCTACTGCTCGCCGGAACAGGCCGCCGCCGCCGTGGACCGGACCATCCGGCTGACCGCCGCGACGGACGTGTGGTCCTGGGCGGTGACCGTCCTGGAGATGTTCGCGGGCGGTCGGTCGGGCCGCCACGGCCCGGCCGCCGGGGCGGCGCTCGACGCGTTCCTGCGCGGCAGCGGCGTCGGCGACCCGCGGATCCCGCCGATGCCAGCGGACGTCGCCGTCCTGCTGCGCGAGTGCTTCGCCGCCGATCCGGCGGCGCGCCCCGCGAGCCTCGTCGACCTGGCGGCGCGGCTGCATGGGCTCTACCCCGAGCTCGTCGGCGCCGCCTACGAGCGGCCCGCGCCCAGGGCGGCCCGGCTGCTGGCGGACGGCCTGTCGAACCAGGCCCTGTCGTTCCTCGACCTAGGCGGGATAGACGAGGCCGAAGCGCTGTGGCTGGAGGCGCTCGGCACCGACCCGTACCACCTTCCGTCTGTCTACAACCTCGGCCTGCACCGCTGGCGGTCGGGCCGCCAGACCGGCGAGGAGCTGGTCGCGAACGTCGAGGCGGCCATGGCCGCCGACGGCGGGGCGCAGGCGGGGCGCGGCGCGCTGCTCCTGGGCGCCGCGCAGCTGGAACGGCACGAGGACGAGCGCGCGGGGGAACTGTTGCGGGCGGCGTCCGTCACCGACCCGGGTTCGGCGGACGTCGCCGCGGCGCTCGCCGCGTGGGAGCACCGCCCGCCACGGATCCATGCCGGCCTCGAGGACCACGGCGCGGACGTGTCTGCCGTCGCGAGCAGCGCCGACGGCGGCCTCGTCCTGTCCGGTGACCGCGCGGGCGGGCTGCTGCTCTGGGCGCCGGGGCGCGGCGGACGGCGGGCGCGGCGCACCCTGACCAAGGATGGCGAGCCCGTCACGGCCGTGGCGATGGACACCGCCGGCACGCTCGGCCTCGCCGTCCGCGCCGGCGCCGCCGAGATCTGGGACCTCAGGCGCGGCCGGCGCCGGGACCTGCCGCGGTTCGACGGGGATGCCGCCGTGGTGGCCGTGGCGGTCAGCGGCGACGGCCGGTACGTGGCGACGGGGTCCGCGCGCGGCGTACTGCGGGTCTGGGAGGCGAGTACACCCCGGGTCGTCAACACCATGGACGACCACATGGGCGCGATCAGCTCGTTGGCGCTGAGCCACGACGGCACCATGGCACTGTCCGCGTCCTTCGGCGGGCTGATGGCGGATGGCGACGGCACCGTCCGTGCCTGGGACGTCGCCCGCAGGACCTGCACCACGACGCTGGTCGGGCCGGCCAGGGGAACGTTGCACGGCAGGCCCGTGCGCAGCTTTCCGATGGACATCGGGGCGGTGTCCGCCGACGCCCGGTGCGCCGTGGTCGCCTGGTGGAAGGGGCCGCTCACGGTGTTCGACGCGCGACGGCGCATCGTGGTGAGCGAGGCCGGTCACCGGTGGCGGTCCGTGACGTCCCTGGCGGTCAGCTCGGCCGGGCCGACCGTGCTGACGGCTGGCGATGCCGCCGTGCCGGTCCAGGTCTGGGACGCGACGACCGGTCGCTGCCTGCGCACGCTGGACCAGCAGCTGCCGGCTCATGCCCGGTGGGTGCACACCGCGGCGGTCAGCGCCGATGGCCGGGTCGCCGTCCTGGGCATCGGCAGTCGCCAGGTGGCGGTCCGGTCACTGCCTGCCGCCGATTACCAGGCGCCCTGGTGCTACGCGCGGCCCCGGGCCGCGCGCGAGCTCACCGGGGTGCAGGACGTGTTCGGCGACCTGATGGACCAGGCGAGCGACCTCACGGCGCAGGGCCGGTTCTCCGCCGCCGCCGAAGCCCTGCGGTCCGCGCAGGGGATGCCGGGCTTCGCCCGCCATCCGGAGCTGCGGGCGGCGTGGGCGCGGGTCGGCGCGCACGGCCACAGGTCCGAACTGCTCGGCGCGTGGCAGCTGTACTCCTACAACGGGCACGGCGAGTTCACCCAGCCGACGACGCTGGCCCTGCGCGCCGACGGCCTGGTCTCGGCAATCGGCTGGTGGACCGGCGAGGTGGATGTCTGGGACTTCGCCGTCGGTGAGCGGCTGCACATCTTCAACCGTGGCGAGGGCGGGAGCGCGCGGGACATCCGGTTCGCGCTCGGCGGCGCCCTGCTCGTCGTTCTGACGTCCCAAGGCATGATCCAGCGGCTGAGCCTCGTCGACGGCAGCAGGCAGCTGTTCACCGACGAGATGGGCGCGATCAGCGCGTTCGCGTTGATGCCGACGGATGACGATGACCGTATCTTGATCGGTGACAAGGCCGGCGTCCTACGCTTGCGCAGGCTTACCACAGGTGCGCTCCTGCGCGAGCTGCGAGCGCACGGCGGGGCGGTCCACACGGTCGCGCTCAGTCCCGACGGGCGGTATGCGGCCTCCCTCGGCGGCACCCACCAGAACGCGGACGAGTCCGACAACCCCTTCCGCGACAGTGAAGTCAAGGCGTGGTCGCTCGACGCGGACCAGCCCAGTTGGACGCTGCCGTCGCACAGCCGTTTCGAACGCCTCGACTTCAGCGCGGACAGCCGGACCCTCTTCCTCTGCACCGGCCTGTCCGTCGGAGCCTGGGACGTCGCCAGCGGCGAGCTTCGGTACTCCTTGACCAACCAAGGCAGCTACGGCACTGGGGACACCCTCATAGCGTTCAGCGCGGACCACGGGTTGGCCGCGACGCCCGACCGGGACGCGCTGCGCGTGTGGGCGACGGACACCGGAGAGGTGCGCCAGACCCTGGCGCTGGCGGGGAAGCCGCGTGCCTTCGCCCTCAGCGCTGACGGTTCGTTCGCGGTCACCGCCGGCGGGGAACGCCTGGTGCAGGTCTGGGACGTCGCTTCCGGGCGCTGTCTGCGGACGTTGGAGGGACACAGCGCCCCGGTCACCAAGGCGACGCTGAGCGAGGACGGCACGCTCCTGGCGACCACCGACCTGAGTAGCGGCCTGTGCGCCTGGGGCCTGGCCTGGGACTTCACCTTCCCGTCCCGGTCCCCCGCCGCTGGCATCACGGGCGGTTCGGCGGCCCAGGGTGAGATCCCATGAACCACCGAACAGCTGAGCCTATGGGTGCCCAGAACCGGGTCCGGTCAGGCTGCCTGCAGGGATTCGTGGATGAGGCCGCCGAGCCGGTCCCGTCGGATCACCGAGGCCTGGGCCTCTGGCTGCGGTCCGGTCGTGTCCGGCGGCGTCGTCGCGCGAGTCAGTGGCGGCGACATCAGGACTCGGCCGCGGGCGCCGGGGCGTCGTCCTGACGGGTGGGGGTTTCGTAGCGGGCGATCAGGGCGTCCACGGCCGCGGCGAGGTCCGGTCGGGTTTGCCGCAGCCGGCGGAGCCGGGCGATGGCGGCATCTCGCTGGACGTCCGTGGCCTCGTGCGCGGACGCCGCGGCGAACCGTGCTGCCCGGTCAGGCTGGCCCGTCAGCAGGAACGGACGTCGAGGCCTTCGTCTCCCGCAGGACGGCTCAGACGCCCTCGCGGAGAGCACCAGGCGACTGGGCGGAGACCGGCCGCACCTACACGGCGGCTTGGATGTCCGGCCGGCCGGTGCCCGCCAACCGCAGGGATATCGGCGGGGCCCAGGCGGGGTGCGATGATCGTGGGGTGGTCGACGGGGGTGGGACCGCCGATGGCGTGGCTGGGGACAGGCGTCGGGAGTTCTTGGTCTCCCATGCCCGGGAGGATCAGGCGTGGGCGGAGTGGATCGCCTGGGAGCTTGAGACTGCCGGCTATCGGGTGCTGCTGCCGGTGTGGGACGCCGTCCCGGCGTCCAACTGGGTCGATGTTCTCCACCGGGCCGTCGGCGAGGTCCGGTGCGTGATCGCGGTCGTCTCGGCGGCCTATGACCGGTCCCTGCTCGGCAGGGCGGAATGGCAGGCCGCGATGGCCGCGGACCTGTCCGGACAGGCGCGACGGCTGATTCCGGTCCGGGTCGAGGACGTCCCGCTGACGGGCCTGCTGGCGCCGCGGGTGCCCGTCAATCTATTCGGCCTCGACGCCTCGGCGGCGCGCGAACGGCTGGTCGCGGCCGTGCACCACGCGCTCAGCGGTGCCCGGGCAAAGCCGACCTCACCGCCACCACTACCGCCTGGGGCACGGGAACCGGTCGGCGCGGTGGGATTCCCGGGCGGGGCCTGGCTGTTCGGCCTTCCGGTCGTCGAGCCGTTGTCCCCGCCCTACCTGGGCGTAGACCGGGCGCAAGGTCCGCTCGCGGCGATGCGGGCGCTGTCGCGGATCGTGCCGTTCCAGCCGCGCGACGAGCTCGACGGGCTGCTGCAGTGGTGCGCCGGGCTCCCAGGGACCACGTCGGCTCCGGAGATCCGGATCGTGTCGGGTGTCGGCGGTTCCGGCAAGACGCATCTGCTGGCCGAGCTGACCCAGCGGCTCGCCGCCGACGGGTGGTATGCCGGCTTCCTACGTGACGATCTCCCGCAGGCGAGCCTGGACTGGTTGGCGACGGTCGAGGCTCCGGTGGCGGTCGCGGTCGACTACGCCGAGGCCGCCCGCACCCCGGCGGTGCTGGCCGCGGCCCGTGCGCTGGCGCTGCGCCCGACAGCGCCGACCTGCCTGTTGCTCGGCGCGCGGACGGTGTCCGGGTGGTGGAGTGACGACCTGCGCCCGGCACTGCGCCGCGACGGCCTGCCGGCGACGGCCGCGCACGACCCGTTGCCGGTCCACCATCCGAGCCCGGGCCGGGTCTACCGGCGCGCCCGCGCCGCGTTCGCCGCCGAGGCCGGCAGTCCCGACCCTGGCGGCGACCCGCCGCCGCCACCGATGGTCGGCATGTGGACGACGCTGGACCTGGTGATGCTCGCCTGGCTGCGCGTCCATCGTGCCGGCGCGCTTCCCGCCAGCCACGCCGCCGTGTATGAGGCGGTCCTCGACCATGAGATTGGCTACTGGAGCCGCGCCTACACCCGCCACTTCGGTGACCGGGTGCCCACGCACACCGTGCTGCGCGCTGCCGGCGCCGCGGTCACCCTCCTGGCCCCGACGCCGTCCCGGCTGGGACCAGCCCTGGCGCACACGCCGGTGCTGGCGCGCGCGGACCAGCTCCGGGACGAGGTCGCCGAGACCTTCACCCGCGTCCTGCCGACCGACCCGGCCGACGGCACGATCGCCGTTCGCCCCGACCGCGTCGGCGACCACCTCGCGACGACGGTCTATCAAAGCGATCCGCTGCGGCTCGTCGCCCAGCTCACCGACGCCGACGACGCCGAGCGCCGGCACGCCTGCCTCACGCTGACCCGTGCCGCCGACACCGCCGAGGACCCAACGGTCGTCGAAGGGCTCGCGACCCGCGCCGTCGAAGAGGTTTCCGGGCTGTGGCGCCCGGCGCTCGCGGTCGCCGCCCTGCGCGGCGGACCCATGCTCACCGCCCTCGTCCGGCTGGCGGAACGCCCCGACACCCCGCTGCCCCTCGACCAGCTCGCCAGCAGCCTGCCGCTCGGCCACGGCACGCTGCGGCCGCTGGCGCTCGCCGCCGCGACCCGCCAGGTGGCGGACGCGCAGGTCCCGTCCGCCACCGTGCAGGAGACCACCGTCGCCACGCGGGCCGCCGCCCTACACACCTATGCGGTGCGGCTCGCCGAGTCCGGCGAGCCCGAGAAAGCCCTGGCCGCGGCCCGCGCCGCGGCCGACCAGTATCGGGGTCTCGCCACGGCCAACCCCGCGCGGTTCATCCCCGACCTGGCCGGAGCCCTGAGCACGTTCGCCGGCGAGCTTTCGGAGACCGGTGACTCCCGGCGCGCTGTCGCCGTGGCCCGGGAGGCAGCCGACCTGCGTCGCCAGCTCGCGCAGGCCGACCCGGCGCGGTTCGAACCCGCGCTGGCGGTCACCCTGCACAACCTCGCCACCTTCCTGTCGAGGACAGGCGATCGTGGCCAAGCCCTCACCGCCGCCCGCGAGGCGACCGAGCTACGACGCCGGCTGGCCGACGCCGACGCGGCCGTCCTGCCCGACCTGGCGACCTCGCTGAACAACCTGGCCAGCTATCTCGCCGAGACCGGCGACCGGGCCCAGGCGCTCGCCGTCGCCCGCGAGGCCACCGCCGCGCGCCGCCAGCTCGCGGACGCCGACCCCGCGGCGTTCGCTCCCGATCTCGCCCGTTCGCTGGACAACCTCGCCCAGGCGCTGCGCGACGCCGGCGACCGCACCGAGGCAGCCGCGACCGCCCAGGAAGCGGTAGCGCTGCACCGCCGCCTCGTGACGGCCAACCCGACGGCGTTCCTCCCGAACCTGGCCTCCTCGCTGAACAACCTCGCGAACAGGCTCGCCGACATCGGCGAGCAGGCGGCCGCGCTGGTCGTCATCCGCGAGGCGGTCGACCTGCGCCGAGCGCTGGCCGCGGCGACCCCGGCGGCGTTCACGGCCGATCTCGCGACCTCGCTGAACAACCTGGCCGCCCGCCTCGCAGCGACCGGTGACCGCGACCAGGCCGTCACCATCGGCGCCGAAGCCCTCACGCTGTACCGCCGCCTCGCCGAGGACGGCCCAGCCGCCTACCTGCCGAACCTGGCGACCGCGCTGACCAACCTCGCCCTCTACAGCGCCGACGTCGGCGACCGGCAGCAGGCAACCGCGCTGATCCGCGAGGCCGTCGAGCTCCGCCACCGCCTCGCCGAAGCCGACCCGGCCGCCTTCACACCCGAGCTCGCCGGCGCGATGAACAGCCTCGCCAGCCTGCTGGCCGAAACCGGCGACTGGTCACAGGCCCTCGACGCGGCGACCACCGCCGCCACGCTCTACCGCCGGCTGGCCGAAGCCGACCCGGCGGCGTTCCTGCCCGACCTCGCCACCGCGCTGACCAACCTCGCCGCCAGCCTGTCGAACACCGGCGACCGCCGGCAAGCGATGAACGTCGCCCACGAAGCCGTCACGCTGCACCGCCATCTGGCCGCCACCAACCCGGCCGCGTTCGTACCCGACCTCGCTTCCGCCCTGAACAACCTCGCGACCTTCCTCGCCGAGACCGGCGACCGCGACCAGGCCCTCACCGCGGCCCGCGAAGCCACCGACCTGCGACGCCAGCTCGCCACCACCGACCCGGCGCTCTACCAGCCCGACCTCGCCAACGCGCTGAACACTCTCGCGAACCGCCTCGCGGACGCCGGCCACCGCGACCAGGCACTCGCCACCGCCCAGGAAGCCCTCGCCCTACGCCGCCAGCTCGCCGCCACCAGGCCCGAAACTGCGCTGCCGGGACTCGCGACCGCGCTGCACAACCTCGCGATCCACCTCTCCGACGCCGGCCATCACAACCAGGCCCTCGCCGCTGCCGGCGAGGCCGTCGACCTGCGGCGACGCCTCGCGGCGACCAACCGGGCAGCGTTCCGGCCAGACCTGGCCGCCGCGCTGCACACCCACGCCATCGAACTGTCCAACGCCGACGACCCCGCACACGCCCTCACGACGGCCCGCGAAGCCCTCGAGCTCTACCGCGAACTGGCCCACGCCAGCCCCGCGGCGTTCACACCGCGCCTCGCCCAGACACTCACCACCCTCGCGACCCTCACCGCGGCAGCAGCCGACCACGACGGCGCGCTGGCGTTCGCCCGCGAGGCTGTCACGCTGCGCCGCCACCTCGCCGAGATCAACCCCGCGGCGTTCCGACCGGGACTCGCCGCCTCCCTGCGCACCCTCGCCGACCGGCTCGCCGACACCGGCGACCACACCGGCGCACTCAACGCCGCCCGCGAGGCCGTCACCACCTACCGCACCCTCGCCGACACAAGCCCCGCCGCTTTCCTTCCCGCCCTGGCCACGGCGGTCAGCACCCTCGCGGACCAGCTGACCCGAGCCGGCCGGCACGACGAGGCCCTCGCCGCCTTCCACGACGACCAGGTAGAGGCCCTCGGGCCCGACGGGGCGGGCTACCTGCTGGCCGCTCGCGCGTCATGGCGCGCCGGCGACGATCCACCAGGCACAGCCGCCGACCTCGCCGCCGCGGCCCGCTACCTACACGAGGCCGACAACGGCGCGCTGGCGACGCGGGCACGCCGCACCCTGCGCGCGACCGCGCTGCGACTCCCCACCACGACCCGCCACGACCTGCCCGACTGGGCCCAGCTCCCCGTACGAGACAGCACCATCGACGCCGTCGGCACCTGGGCCGACGCCGAAACCTGGGACGCGCACGAAGCCGTCCTCACCCGGATCGTCGCCGACCTCCCCGACCCCACGCTGCGCGCCGAGCTCGACGTCCTCGCCCGCCTGTTCCCAGACCTGCCGGCCTCCGGCGAACTCGCCGGCATCCTCGACGACATCACCAACGACGGCCTCGACGCCACCCTGCGCCGCCTCCGCGACGACGACGAGTTCCGCACGCTGCTCCTCGGCTGGCTCACGGCACCCACCTGGTCGGAGTCCCGTGACTACATCGCCAACCACCCCGAGCTGATCACCGATCCCCGAGCCGGTGCCCTGCTCGCAACCGCGCCGGGCCCGAAGGCCGCCCAGCACCTCGCCATTCTCACCCTGCTCGCCGACCGCGACCTCGACGACGTCTTTGACCTCCTCACCGACCCCGCCGCCGCCACCGCCGACGCCATGGCAGCCGCCACCGCCGGTGACAGCGAACTGCTCGCCAGCATCGCCGCCACCGCGCCCTACCTCGTGGACCTCCCCTTCGTCGGCCACTTCCTCGCCGCCATCCACGCACTACTCACCGGCAACCCCACCAGCGCAAACGAACTGGCAGCCACCGCAGCCGCCGACGCCACCGACCTCCAACGCCGCGCCGCCTCCACCCGCCTCCACCACCTCCGCAAAACCCACCCAGAACTCACCACCACCATCAACCAACTCGTCGACACGCTCCGAGAAGGATGATGTCCATGCTCAATTGCTACGAGAACTGCACATTCACCAAGAGACCGCATCCGTGTCGAGGTGGCCTGCCTGGCCTGGCTCGTGGGCCTGGCCCTCGCTCTGCGAGGCACGCTCCCGCGGGAACGGGCCCGCATCCTCGAAGCGTACGGCCGCGCTGTCCCCGGTATCGGGGCGCGAGGACCACGGCTTGATCGTCACCGCTGCGGACCGAACGGACCCGGTAGCTGACACTCGCCGATCCAGGGACCCTCTGGCGTAAGGACCCTTGATCATCGCTGTCGCCAACGGCGGTACGGGTCCTCCTCGAGCCCCGGGTTGATCTATTGGATCGGTCGGGGGCGGGTGTCAGGGGCGGTTCGTTGGACGGGCGGCGTGGCTTGGCCGCCAGGATTTCGAGGCCACTCAACGGCACACGGTGCTGATTCGCCGTAGCAGTGATGTCATCTCGCGTCGTGGTACCTGCGGCGCGGTAGGAGGTGAGGATGTGGCCGTGAACTCCTCGCCGCGGGCTCGCGACTCTGGCCCCGAACCCGGTCCGGCGACCACCGCGAGTCCGCCCGCAGAGGCTCCCGGCTCGCCGGGCGGGGCCTCGTCGCCGGGCGTGCTGGGGGCTGCCCCTGATCACCGCTATCTCCTCGACAACGCGCAGGCCGAGGCGGGCGAGCGGTTCGTCGCGCTGGCCGAGCTGTTCGACGGCGTGACGCGCGGGCACTTCGACCGCCTGGGGGTGGGGCCGGGATGGCGCTGCTGGGAGGTGGGGGCCGGAGGTCGCAGCATCCCCGAGGCGCTCGCCGCGGCCGTCGGACCGACCGGATACGTACTGGCGACGGACATCAATCCAGCGTGGCTGGACCCGCAGGGGACCTACGAGGTACGCCGGCACGACATCGGCGCGGATCCCCCGCCGGGGACGTTTGACCTGGTGCACGCCCGGCTCGTCCTCGTCCATGTGCCCGACCGCGCTCGAGCGCTGGCAACGATGGTGGCGGCGCTGCGGCCCGGCGGCTGGCTTCTGGTGGAGGACGCGGACACCGAGCTGCAGCCGTTGGCGTGCCTCGACGAAAGCGGCCCGGCGCAGCGGCGAGCCAACCGGCTGCGGCGCGCCTTCCGGGAGTTGATGACACGCCGCGGCGCCGATCTGCGCTACGGCCGTACGCTGCCTCGGACGTTGCGCGAGGCCGGCCTGGTCGATGTCGCGGCGGCGGGCAGTTTCCCGGTCGGCGGGGCGGTCTGCGACCGCCTGGAGATAGCGACGATGCGACAGGTCCGCGCCGAGCTGGTCGCCGCCCGGCTGGCCGATGAAGCCGAGATCGACGCGCACGTCGCGGCCGTCGGCGCCGGCGGGCTCGATCTCACCCTCGCACCGCTGATCTCGGCGTGGGGACGCCGCCCCGAACAAGGCGATCTTGACGTGGTTTGAGGTGCGCCAGAAACGAGGGCTCCTCGACGGACCGTCACCGGTCGTCCGTCGTCGTTTCCGCAGGTCGCGGAGTCCCAGGCGGGTCTAGACGAGGACCGCGGGCTCGACGGCGAGCAAACGGCCATCCACGAGCATATCCACCCATTTCGCTAACTGAGGGTAATCCGTTGCGAATGAGACGACAGCGGGCATCTCGCCTCGTCGTCCAGGTGGCGCACGACCGTGTCCAGTTCGTCGAACTCATCGGGGTCGAGGCGGGCGCCTCGGTTATCTGCACCAGCCCTTACGCCACCACGGCGGCCGACCTGGCTGCCGGGCATGTGAGCGGCACCGTGACCGCGAGCGGCATCGACCCGGCGGGGCTCACGGTCACGGCCACCACGACGCCGTTCCTGAGCGCGGTCGCCGCCCCGCCCGCGCTCACACTCACCAAGGCGGCGAGCCCGACCACGTACGCCGCCGCGGCCAGGACATCCAGTACGACTTCACGGCCACGAACACCGGCGGATCCGACCTCGCCGACCTGACCGTCATCGACTCGAGCCTGCCGACGGTCGCCTATCAGGCGACGGTGCTGGCGCCCGGCGCGTCCACCGAGTGCACGGGCACCCACACGACGTCGGCTGCCGACGTCAGCACGGGCGTCGTGGTGAACACGGCCGCCGCGAACGCCTTCACGCCCACTTCAGGCTCGGTGTGGTCAACCCCGCCACCGCCGCGGCCGGCCTCGTCGGCGGCGGATCCGCCGGACCGCCCGGGCCTGCCGGGCCCGCTGGACCTGCCGGGCCTGCCGGGCCTGCCGGGCCTGCCGGCGCGACCGGTCCCGCTGGGCCAGCCGGTCCGGCTGGGCCCACAGGCCCCGCCGGACCGCCTGGGACGACCGGGGCCCGGACAGTCTCCTTGCGCCTTTCCCAGTGGTGGGGACCTCGGGCGGAGTCTGGCCGACTGCCTGGTTCTCCGGCTGGCGTACGGTCTCCTGACCAGGGCGAATGGCTCCGAACGGCCACCGGCGCGCGGGTTGAGCACGCGCGCTGGTGGCCGTTTCGTCAGGAGGTGGCCGACCAGGCGGCGTCTTGCCGTTCTCGCTGGCCCCGCATGGGCCGCCGGCGCCTTTCTCCTTCGGCGTCCCGCGCCAGTCCCCGCCGTCCTTAGGAGACGGCAGGCGCGCCCGGTTCCGCCTCGAGGGCGCCGAGATCGTAGCTGTGCCCACCGAGATGCTCGGCCGGCAGCGTGCAGGAGACGAACGGATCGCGTTCCTGGCCGCAGAAGTCCGTGAGCTCGACGAGTTCCCGCCCAAGCGATCGGCGCCGGGCACGCCTTCGCCCAGAATCTCCGCCGCCGCCACTACGAACTCGGTGCCGACGCCGAAACCCATCACCGACCCGCAACAGCGTTCACCGAACTCCCCCTGGCTCTGTGACCACGCAACCAGCCCGCCCGAGCCTTACCCCGGACCAGCTCAATGCAACAGCGCCCGACTGTGTCCCTGCGTCTGCTCTGTCTGATCTTGTTCGGGTGTGTGGGTGGCTTGTCCTGCTCGGTCGTTCGTCGGCGTCGAAGGACGTCGAGCTGCTCGTGCCCCCGCCGCGTCGAGTGAACAGGGGGCGAGCCGGACCGGTAAGGTCTTCCTCAACCTGCGAAAAGAGCAGCCGATGCGGATCCTGTTCACCGCCTGCCCCTTCTTCGGCCACGTCAACACTGTGCTTCCACTCGCGCTGGCCGCGCAGCGCGCCGGGCACGAGGTTGCCGTCGCCACTGGCGCCGACTTCGGGGAACACATCGCACGTCGCGGTCTGACGGCCTGGTCGGTCGGGCCCACGTCCGTCGAGGCGGGGACACCCAGCTCGCCGGCGTATTTCTGGCACACCGCCAGCCAGCGCGCCGTCGACCTGCTCCCCCTGGCCGCCGCGTGGGGCCCGGACCTCATCGTGTCCGAGGAACTGGAGTTCGCCGGGGCCATCGCCGCGGCTCGCGGCGACTCCCGTCACGTCGTGCACGGGCTGGGAATCGCCGCGGCCGGCGACTGGGAGATGTTTGCCGCGAGCATCGACGAGCTCGGAAGGCAGTGGGACGTGCCCGACCTCGCCGACGCACATCGCGGCGCGGTCTACCTGTCCATCTGCCCACCGACCCTGCAGCCACCGACCAGGTCGGAGCGCAGGGCGTCGGAGCGCAGGGTGCAGCCGCTGCGCCCCGGTGTCGGCGAGCCCGCGCCGGGCGAGCGGCTACCCGAGGCACTCATGGCGCTGCCGTACGAGCGCACCCTGCACCTCACTCTTGGCACGGTGTTCCACCAGCGTCGACCCGGAGTGCTGGAGGCGGCCATCGCCGGGCTGCGCGAGCTGCCGGTCAACCTCGTCGTCACCGTCGGCCCCGACGTGGCTCCCGATCGTTTCGGCTCACAGCCGCCGCACGTCCTCGTCGAGCGTTACCTCCCGCATGCGCTCCTACTGCCCCGCTGCGACCTCGTCGTCTCCCAGGGCGGCGCCGGGATCCTGCTCGGCACGCTGGCACACGGCCTGCCCCAGCTCGTGCTGCCCCAGGGCGCTGACCAGTTCGACAACGGCGCGGCCGCGCAGCGGGCGGGTGTCGCGCTCACGCTCGACGACTCTGTGGTGACCCCGCTCGCGATCACCGAAGCAGTAGGTCAGCTGCTCGGCGACCCGCGGTACGCGGCGGCGGCCCGCGCCGTGCAGAAGGAGATCGACACGATGCCAAGCGCGGACGACGTGCTCACGTCGATGATCGCAGGCCCCGCGCCGAGGGCCTCTCGCTCTGCCTGGTAGGGAAATGACGAACCAGTGAGATGCCCACCGCCGACAGACCCGTGAGAACAGCTGTGGAAGCGCAGGCCAGCAAGGGCCGCAACGACAGCAAGAATGGTCGGGTGGCCGGGGAGGTTTTCACTCCCCGGCTCCCACGGAACGGAGCGTGAGGGTCTCCCCTCACTCCGCTCTTCTCATCCAGCCATCCAGAAGTTGCGTGTCCAAACCCAGTGCACGAATAGCGTGCGGCACCGGTGGGTGACCGCCTGCCACCATGCCATGGCAGACTTGAACGCGCGAAGCCGTTTGTATTTCCTGCGGGCCCATCGCACCACGTAGGCGTTGATGCGTTTGAGAAGCGGGAACATCTCCAGCCGGTTGAACCGGCCCCAGTAGTTCATCCAACCTCGCACCATCGGGTTGATGGCTTGCGCGAGGTCGTCCAGCGTCTGCCCGGTGCGCCGGTGGATCCGCCAGGAGCGGACCTCCGCGCTCTTGGCCTGTGGGGTGCAAGTGGACGGTCAGGGGCGCTGAGCTGGGCGAACCGCACGTCAGGGATCATGGCGGACACGGTGTCGACGGTCGTGTTCCTGCTGATCCGTAGGCTGCTCAGCGCGGCCGGTCTCGGTGGTCGGCCGGACGAGAAGGACGTTGAGATCGCCGTCCTGCGCCACCAGCTGGCAGTGCTGCGCCAGCAAGTCGCCCGGCCGCGGTACTCCTCGTCCGATCGGATGCTGCTGGCCAGCCTGGCTCGGTTCCTGCCCCGGCCGCGCTGGTCGGTGTTCCTCGTGACCCCCGCGACGCTGCTGCGTTGGCATCGCGAGCTGGTCCGGCGCCGGTGGACCTATCCGCCGACGCGTCGGGGCCGCCGGCTGCAGGAGGCGACGGTGCAGCTGGTGCTGCGCCTGGCCCGGGAGAACCCGCGATGGGCTACGTCCGCATCGTCGGGGAATGCCACAAGCTCCACGTCCGGGTCTCGGCCACCTCGGTGCGCAATCTCCTGCGCCGCCACGGCCTGGGCCCGGCACCCCGCCGTGGCGCAGGGCCGAGTTGGTCGCAGTTCCTGCGTGCTCAGGCCCACGGCGCGCTGGCCTGCGACTTCCTCACGATCGACACCGTGACCCTGGCCAGGCTCTACGTGCTGTTCTTCATCGGACTCGACCGCCGCCACGTCTGGCTCGCCGGCGTCACCGAACACCCCACCGCCGCCTGGGTCACCCAGCAAGCCAGAAACCTGACCTACCAGCTCGCCGACAGTCACGGCGGGCCGTACAGGTTCCTGATCCGCGACCGGGATGCCAAGCTCGTCGCCGGCTTCGACGAGGTCTTTACCGACGAGGGCATTCGGATCCTCAGGACGCCGGTCCAGGCGCCGCGGGCGAACGCCTTCGCCGAACGCTGGATCCGCGCCGTCCGCGCCGAGCGCCTGGACTGGAACTTGATCTGGAACCGGCGCCACGCCGACCAGGTTCTGTCGACCTACGTCAAGCACTACAACACCGCTCGACCTCACCGAGGCATCGACCTCGACACCCCCACCGCGCAGACCTCGACCGGCGATCCGGCTGGCCCGATCAGACGCATCGACCGCCTCGGCGGCCTCCTCCACGAATACCAACGAGCCGCATGATCAAGGCTCCGACCGGTGAAATCGCACACTTGCACCCTTCACGACATGGGCTACCAGTACACGTCACCGGTCGTCGTCGACGACGGCAGCCCCGACGCCGACCCGCCCGGCGCCGACTACCAGCCGACCGCCGCACCCGGCTGCCGGGCGCCCCATCTGTGGCTGGCCGACGGCACGTCCACCATCGACCTGTTCGACCAGCGCTTCGTCCTGCTGACCGCCGAACCCGGCCACGCCTGGCGCGCCGCCGCCGCCCACGCCACCAGGGCACCCGTCGACAGCCATGTCATCCCCGAGCCGAACTGGCCGGGCCTCTATGGCGTCGCGCCCGACGGCGCGGTCCTCGTCCGCCCCGACGGGCACGTCGCCTGGCGCAGCCGGACCTCATCCACCGATCCGGTGACGGACATCCACCGCCCTGACCACCAGCACCGGAAGCTGAACCCAGCCCACCAGCAGCCACACGACGGACCTTCCGCATACGTCGGGGACGTGGCCGGGGAACCGCCTGACCAGGCGCGGAACCGATCAGGGACGCCACGCCATCAGCGTGAACCGCGCACCGCATACAACCAAGGGAGACCATCGTGCTACTCGTAGAGATTGAAACGCCGCCCCGGCTGAACCAGATCGGCTGGTTGCTGGCGCTGTCGCCAGTCATGTCGCTCGTGTAGGTCGCGGCAGTCGTAACGACCATGTCGGGCTCCGGAGTAGATCAGGCCGCCGACCTCACCCACAGCCTCGACGGCATAGCCAACCAGCTCCCAAGCAGGCAATGACGACGTCGGCGGCGCCAAGTTTCACTTGATGTCTGATGGTTGCGCGAAGGCGAGCAGCGCGGCGCGGTCTGCCTCGAGGACGAATCCGGCTTTGATCGTGCTGTCGACCGCCGTTGTGTACTGCCGAAGGTAGGCGTCACGGGACGGGTAGAGAGCCGCGAGTCGCTCGGCGGGCAGCGGAATCGTCGAGCCGAACAGCTGGCAGATCGGCGATCCGCTCGGCCCGGGCTTGCCTGAAAGCACGGCGACCGGCACATCCACGGGCGGGGTGCGCACGCCGCCCCGGGCGATGCCGTTGGCGTCGCGCCCGATCTGCGGCGGGCTGTCCGGTGTGACCTCGATCCGCGGTGCGGTGGCAGGTCGTGTCCCCGCGGAGACCCAGTTCTCGAGGGCGTGCAGTGCCGCCTTCACGACGAGGTGCATGGGGGCGTTGTTGAGCGGCGCCCCGCAGTCGATCGCGCTCACGAACGGGCCGAGTGTGTGCGCGTCCGCGTGCGCGGCACCAGCGACCTCCCAGAGGCGGAACCGGTCGCTGTCGGGCTGGCGCGAGCTGAGGGAGTTCAGCACGACGGTGAGGTCGCCCTCGGCCTGGGCCTCGAGTACAGGTACGTCGGTGTCGGTCCGGATGACTGTCGGTGATTGCGCAGGGCGGTCGGCGAGGCTGGCGGGCTGGCCGGGCGCGACGAGCGGCAGGGCGCCGGCGCCACGGCTCAGGACGAGGAAACCGTCGAACGCGCGGGTGAGGGGTTGCACTCCGTTGATGTAGGTGACGAGCGCGTACGCCGACTGGGATTGGCCGGCCGCGAGCACGTGCCGCGGCTTCAGGCCGCCTGTCGCCATGCCGCCGCCGCGTACCGCGCGTGCGGCCTGGGTGAAGATGTCGAAGGAGTACCCGTCGCCGGGTTGGTCGAGCGAGCCGTACCGCGCGGGGTCCGCGCCCACCAGTCCACTCGAGGCGGGGGCTCCACCGGCCGAGACGAGCGCGGATCCGCCCATGACGCCGATACGCTGCGCCGAGACGCCCACCCACGCGTCGCCCCGGCGCATCAGCTCCTCGTGCGTGTTGGCCCACATGGCGTCCGAGTCGGCCCCGCCGCTGACGTTCAACCACTCGACGACGACGGTGCCGCTGAACTTGCCCGCGGCCGGTCGCCGGACGAGCACTCGGGTGCTGTACGCGGCGGTGCTGCCGGGTTGGAACGTCCAACGGCCGTCGGGAGCGAGCGCGCCCTGCGGGTTGTACGACGTCGCCGTCCCTGACGCGACGTACTCGTCCTCGACGTACCCGGTGCCGGTCAGGTTGACGACCGTCGTCGAGGCACCCATGTTGACGCCTTTTCCGCCGCTGAGTTCGTGTAAGTCGGCAGCCGGTCCCGCGGGTCGGGGCGGGGTTGTCGCGGACGTTTCCGGCGTTGCGTCCGAGCCGCCGGAACAAGCCGATCCCAACGCGGCAACGGTGAGCGAACCGATAATCACCAAAAGATGCCGACCCGTCACAACCCTACGGTTTCTGGCCGTATTCTCACGTCGCATTGTGGTCAAGCCTCCATTGTTTCCTGACGTTCACCGACATTGGCATCATGACCAGCTGGCGGATTGGACGGCCAACTAGACCTGCTCGGAAGGGTTAGTCCGGTTGCCGGGCTAGATGGATATCGCGACTCGACCCACCGCAGATCGGCATTCGCAGATCACATTCGATGACCAGATCCCGGGTCGGCGGCGGGAAGGCCTTCCATGCGTAGGCGCGGAAAGACGGCCCGGCCGTCTGGTTCATCGAACGCGACCTCGGTCTGCTCGGGGATGTTGGCCACCGGTGAGGACCGATACGAGGCGGAGCATGCGGTCCGCCAACTCCTCGGGATCGAGGGGGTCTGCACCGTAGAACAACCAGTCGTTGACGATCGCCGCCGTCCCACCCATGAAAAACGCCGCCAGGTCGTCCACTGCGTCCTGGTCCAACTCGCCGAACAGCCTCCGCATGGCCGGTCCCTGGAATGAGCTGAACGCGCTGTTCAACGCCCTGGTCATGGCGAACGCGCACGACCCGGAAAGCATCGGGCGATAAAACGACCGGTACCGAGCGAAGTGCCGCGCCACCGCCAGCGCCCCCAGCCCTTCAGCCTCAGCGCCGTCCTCGAGCCGCGGAAAGAGCTCCCGATTGACCAGGTCCACCGCTGCTTCCACGAGAAGCGACTCACGATCGCCGAACTGCGTGTAGATCACTTTCCGGGTCACGTCCGCCGCCTCGGCGAGGTCGGTGACGGGGACGTCCGCCGTGCCGCGCTCGGAGACCAGGCGCACGGCGGCCGCGAACAGGGCCGAGCGCGACCGCAGCACCCTTCGGTCCTGGGTGCGGGGCTCCCGCGACGGCTCAGGTCGCACGTCTCAATAATACACATGTGCTTCCAAAGGAACAGATGTATCCTATCGCCGCCGTCGGGCGGCGCGATCGCCTGGGTGGGTGAGCGGGGCCGGTTCCAGGGGTGCCGGGGACGCCCGCTTCGCCTTCAGCTCCGAGAACCGCGGCGGGCCCATGCCCCGCTCGCGGGGCGACGCATCCGCGTGGGTGTTTTCGGCCTGATCGCCTTCATGGGGCCCGTTCGGGACGGTCACCGGCGCGGGCTGCCAAGGACGTGAGTTAGCCAGCGGTCACGTGCCGTGAAGGCGTCGGTGCGAGCGCGGAGTGGGGTGCCATGTCCTCGATGCCGTGGAAGCCGCCGGGCCAGACGTGCAGTTCGGCGTCGCCACCGCTGGCCCAGATGGTGGAGGCGAAGGCGACGTCCCCGTCGCGGAAGAGCTCGACGGAGCCGACGCCGATGAAGGTCGGGGGGAGACCGGACAGGTCGGTCGCGCGGCCGGGAGCGGCGTAGCTGGAGACGCCGTCGGCGCCGGCGCGATCTCCGAGCAGCATGCGCCAACCGGTCTGGTTGCTGGTCCGGCTCCATAGAAGGTCGCCCGTGAGGTGGGACGACGGGGCCTGCATGCGGTCATCGAGCATCGGGCTCAGCAGCAGGAGCCCGGCAAGGTGCCGGTCCAGGCCGGCGGCGCGTTCCAGAACCAGAACATGTGCCATGAGCAGCAGCTCGACCAGCATCAGACAGGCCGCAGCGCCTCGACAACCCCGAGCCGGTCGACCAGCTCGGCGACCGCGGCCACCCCCCGCCATCCGGTCACCGACCGGTCCACCGGCCCGAACGGCGCGGTTCTGCTCGCGCATCGATCCGGTACAGGATTCGCCGATGGCTGGTTCAACCTCCCGTCGGTTCATTAGGCAAGCAGCCTGTTGAGTCCGGTGTGTCGAGGGTCCGGGGGCGCCCGCGCTGTGGCTGCCCGGGACGGCGCCATGGTTGGGATCGGTGTGCTGATGGGCCGCGAGCGCCGCGCCAGGCCTGCGTCGTCGATTGATCTGCTCACGCGAGGAACTCGTGTCCTGTTGCTGTGATGCCCCCGGGCTGCCCGCTGGAGATCTTCCCGGCCGCGTTGAGGACAACCACAACCCCGCAACGCGCGGGCGCGAGCGCGGTGACCCCGCGCTGCGGAGACGACGAACCGCCCTGCCGGGCCCAGGCTGGTCGTCGGGGAACTCTGGCGCGGGTCGTGACCTGCGGCAAGTCCGTATGGTCAGGCGCGCTGCGTGCGCAGTGTGCGGGGCAGGGAGGGATGGCCCGCTCACTGGTCGGCGTGCGCGGCATGATCGGTGTGTGGGCGCCGGTGGCGATGACGTGGGCAGTGGGCCCGTGGATGAGCGGATGGGGATCTCGACGGCGCAGGAGGCCGCGAATGACGAGCTCGTCCTGGCTTTCAGGCGGTTGCAGGGGGCGGCTAACCGGCTGGGGTACCTGCTCGGGCGCGCGCTGGAGGAGGAGTGCGGGATCGGCCATCTGATGTTCGAGGTGCTGCTGATTCTGGGGCGTGCGGGTAGCCCGGGGCTGTCGATGCGGTCTGTTGCCCAGGAGCAGGTGTTGACGACGGGTGGTGTGACGCGGCTGGTGGCCCGCATGGAGGCGGCTGGGCTTGTCGAACGCGCGCAAGCTCCGGGTGACCGGCGCGGGCGGCTGGTTCGGCTTACCCCGCTGGGTGAGGAGACCGCGGTCCGTGCGTCGCGGATGCATGTGGAGAACATCAGGCGGTGCTTCCTGGAGCCACTGCCCGTAGCGGACCGCGAGCGGTTCGCGGAGGACCTCCGCGTTCTCAGCCATGCGGCGCGGGACATGCTGCCGCGCCTGCCCTGAGCCCCGGCCCGCGCGGCGGCGCCCCTACTGGAGGCGCCATGTGGCCTAGGTCATACAAATGGGGAAATATCTGACGAGTCAGTTACTGTTCCGTCAGGTAGATCGCCCGCATCGGGCGGGCGTCGACATGGCTGTCGAGGTCTTCGATGAAGCTCGTCTACGTTTTCGATGCCTACTGTGGCTGGTCGCACGGGTTCTCCGAGACAGTGCGCGAAGTCGTCTCCCGCCATCCGGGGCTGTCGGTGGAGGTCGTCTCGGGTGGCCTGTTCACCGGGGAGCGTCGGGTACCGATCCGGGCGTTCGGATACGTGCAGGGCGCGAACGCCAAGATCGGCGAGCTGACCGGAGCGGAGTTCGCGGACGCCTACGACCGGCTGATCGCTGACGGTTCCTTCGTCATGGACTCCGAGGCCGCCGCCCGTGGCGTGGCCGCGCTACGCCAGGCCGCCCCCGGACGGGCGCTGGAACTCGCGGCGACGCTTCAGCGGGCCTTCTATGTCGACGGGCGCAGTCTGTCCGATCCGGCCACCTACAGGGGGGTCGCCGAGACGGCCGGGCTGGACGCCGCCGCCGTCGTCGCCGCCTTCCAGGCACCCGAGGCAGAGGCCGCGGCCGAGGCGGACTTCCGCCGCGCCGCCGCGCTGGACGTCACCAGTTTCCCGACCCTGCTCGCCGTTGACGGCGAGCGCGTCACCACCCTGGCCCGCGGCCACGCCACCGCCGACGAGGTCGACTCGCGCCTGGCCGTGCTCCGCGCGGACACCCGCTGACCGTTCTCCCATCTCTGTCCGTCCCACAGAACACAAGGAGCGCTCGCATGAGCACCCTGGACTTCACCGTCTTCGACCTGGACTTCCCCGTAGGCAGCAAGAACAAGACCGCCACCCTGGTCGCCGGTGAGAACGAGGTACTGCTGGTCGACGCCGGCTTCACCCGCGCGGATGGCCACCGGCTGGCAGCCGCGGTGCTGGACTCCGGCAAGAGGCTGACCACCGTGGTCCTCAGCCACGGCGACCCGGACTTCTACTTCGGCGCCGAGGTGCTCGCCGACGCATTCCCTGACGCGCGTTTCGTCGCCACCGAGCCGGCCATCGAGCACATCCACCACTCCTACGAGGGCAAGCTCAAGGCGTGGGCGGCTCTCGGGGCGAACCTGCCCACCCGTCTGGTCGACCTGGCCCCGCTCAGCGGCGGCCTCACGCTGGAAGGCCACCGCTTCGACCTCAGGGGCGGCGCGGCCGAGCTGCCCGACCGGCACTATCTGTGGCAGCCCGAGCAGCGCGCGATCCTCGGCGGCGTGCTGCTGTTCCAGCAGGAGCACGTCTGGATCGCCGACACCCCCACCCCCGAGCAGCGGGCCGCCTGGATCAGGCAGCTGGACGACATGGCCGCCCTCGCCCCGAGGATTGTCGTGCCCGGCCACCGCCTGCCGAACACCCCCGCCGACGCCTCCGCGATCACCGCCACCCGCGACTACCTCACCGCCTTCGAGGAGGAACTCGCGAGCGCCGCCGACGGCGCCGCGCTGACCGACGCCCTCGTGCGGCGCTACCCCGGCCACGGCATGCTGATCGCCGCGCAGATCGGAGCCAAGGTCGCCAAGGGCGAGATGAGCTGGGGCTGACGACCATGACCGCGCAGACCGCCGAGTTCGCCACCTCCACCGCGCCCGCCGACGTGGTACGCCGCCAGTACCTGGCCTCCGCCGCCGGCGACCTGCAAGCCCTGCGCGCCACCCTCGCCCCAGACGTGGAGTGGACCGAGATGGCCGGCTTCCCCCTCGCCGGCACCTACCGCACCCCCGAAGGCGTCACCGCGGGTGTCATGGAACGGCTCGCCGGCGACTGGGACGGCTGGACCGCCCACGACGACACCTACGTCGTCGACGGTGAGAACGTCGTCGTCCTGGCCCGCTACACCGCGGTGAACAAGAACACCGGCAAGCCGCTCGACGTCCGCGTCGCCCACCACTTCACCGTCCGCGGCGGCCAGATCGTCCGCTTCGAACAGTTCGTCGACACCGCGCTCGTCCACGACGCCATGACCGACTGACCCACCGCCACGCCGGCCTACCGACGGAGACTCCATGTCCTCGACCGACAACAAGGCACTCGTCACCGCCTTCTACGAGCAGGCCTTCAACGACAACCAGCCGGAACAAGCCGCCGCGCAATACCTCGGCGAGACCTACACCCAACACAACCCCGAAGCGCGGGACAACCCGCAGGCGTTCGTCGGCTACGTCCGCTGGCTGCGCGGGCAGTTCCCCGACCTCCGCCTGGACATCAAGCGGGCAATCGCCGAAGGAGACCTCGTCGTCACCCACAGTAATCTGCACCTCAAACCCGGCGACCGCGGCATGGCCGTCGCCGACATCTGGCGCGTCGCCGACGGCAGGATCGTCGAACACTGGGACGTCATCCAGGAGGTGCCCGAGAAGAGCGCCAACAACAACACCATGTTCTGATCGCGGCAGCCGACACGGCCCGGAGCGTTGGCCTGTACCGAGGTTCCCTCGCCTATTTCGCGCCCGCACCGATCTGGGCGGCTGAATGGCGGCGCGGGCCTGCGCGGCGACCGGGCGAGCGTGCCCATCGCTCGGTCGATCCTGATGGTGCCTGCCCCCCTCTCCTCATGGGTCACCTGTCCGGGTATTGCCGAACCTTTCGCGGTGGTACTCGGCGGCCCACCATGGCCGCCGTCCCGCTCGCGCCCGTTCCTGTCTGCCGCGACCATAAACTCTCTTGACTACGACAGAAACTCCACCCAGGACGGAGCCCAGATATTTACTGCGGCGGAGACAGATTCTTGGGCACCCAGGAGACAGCTACCCGGCGGCGTCCGCCGCGGCCCGGCCCCGGCTCGGGAAGGCAGGGCAGGCGTCGGCTCCGACGGAGGTGTCGTAGGCCCGCACGACCAGAAAGCAGTCTGATCCGCAGCAGCCAGATCGCCGCCTGCCCGTGGGGTGGGTGCGACCGCGGCGGCGGGCACACAGGGATGTGTCCAGCAGGAGATCTTCGACGTTCCGACGCAGGCCGACGACCGCATGCCAGGCGTCCGCCTCCTGCGCCAGCTCGCCGACAGCTGACGCACGGCAGCGACCGGCGCGCTCGCTGCTGCTGCGTCACGACACCATGTGACGTTGCGTTACTACCGAGAGCACGACAGAGCCGATCTTGAACCAGTCCCCGCCGGCCTTGAGTTGGCCCCAGGCGCCGACCATCGTCGTCACGGGCCGGGTCAGCGGGCGGGGCAGATGGTGAACATCGCCAGCAGCGCAATGTTGTGGAGAACGAACTGGTCGGCTGTCGAGTTGCCCAGGCCGTGGCGCTGGCTCATCGAAGGCGCGGTCACCGTCCAGTTGGAGGCCATATCGGAGCAGTCGGCTTCGCCGTCGCTGAGGATCTGGGCGTCAGTCTTGCCACCGGCGAGGTCGGGAAACTCCCGGCGAAACGTTCTCACGTACCGACCGTCGTCGTCGGTTTCACTAATGAGACCGGCTGTCGGGCTTTCTGTCACTGGCGCCGCGGCAGCGATGGGCGACGGACCCATCGTCGGGTGTCGGTCGCGTTATCGATCGGGCCGCACGCAGGCAGCGCCGCGACGGCCAAGGCTATCAGAGCAAGTCTCCGGTACATGGACTTCCCTTTCTTGTGGTCCGCAACGTCAATGAGGAGGACCTCGTCGAAGGTGTGGGGAGGACCCGGCCAGAGACATCCGAGAGAAGATCCGCGGATGGGTCCCGATCTCCATATCCGTCCTCCGCGCGACTGACGATCGTGTCCCGGCAGGCCACTTTTGTCCTCATCCGCGCGCTGGCATTCCCGGCTACCACGAGTGCGGCAGTGGGACTGTCCGCGGGGTTCAACAGCCGTGGATGGTGGGCCCGGTCTGGGTGGTGTCGAGGGAGAGGTGAGGTATGCGGCTGGTGGCGGGCTGACGCCCGCCGAGCAGATACGGCGGGAGCGGGTCCGGCTGGCTGCCGCTGACCGATTCGCCCCGGGGTGTGAGCCAGGCGGAGGTGGCACGGAGTTCCATGTGACAGGCGCCGATCAACGTCGTCGGCGGTAGCGTGGCCGCGAGCCAAGGCGGCGACGCGGCCCGCGGCCACGGCGAGAAGGGTGGGGAGCCGGTGACGCCCAGATCGGCGGCGCGGCGGAATTCGGCTTCAGCCGCTGCCTGCGCCTGAGGTGCCTCGAAGGCGGCCACGACCGCGTCGCCGTCCACGCCGGCCACCTTCCGGTAGGTGCCCGCGTCCGACAGGCTCAGACCGTCGACGTAAATGGCGTGCTGCAACGCGATGGCCAGTTCCACAGCACGGTGGGGGCGACCCGGCGCAGGGCGGCCACGCCGCGGGCGGCTGCCTCGGAGTCCATCACGAACGAGCCGTCCGCGATCAGCAGCTCGTACGCCTCACCGAACGGCGCGCCGGTCATCTCGGCGATCTGGGCGTTTGCGCCCCGGACGTAGCCGAACGCGCGAATCGGCACCCGGCGCGAACCTGTGAACAGGCCCCCGGAGACCACCTCCACCGGCAGCGCCGGATGGCGGGGAGACGACCTCGCGCAACGTTCCGGAGAACCCGTGCGACCAGCCACAGTAGGCATCGAAGACGTAGATCAGCTGCATCAGAGACCTTAGGAGGGGTGGTACGCGCCCGCCCAGCGCAAGCGCCTCCTCCGACAGAACAGTATCTGACTGGTCAGGTATTCCGCCAGGGTGGTCACATCCGCCGCTCAGGCCCCACCGCGCCGCCGGCCGCCGCGGGCTGCGGTTCAGGGCAATCGGGGCAGTATGTCCCTCGCCGCGTGGCTCAGGATGCGCAGATCCTCGGCAAACCGTTCCCGGTCCTCGGCCGGCACGGGTTCCAGGAAGTAGCGGCGGATGTTCCCGACGTGCACCCGGGCGGCGTGCACCGTCGCCTCCTCGCCCCGCGGGGTCAGCCGCACCAGTCGGCCGCGCCGGTCTGCGGGGTCTTCGGCCCGCTCGACCAGCCCGGCGGCCTCCATACGGTCCACCAGGCGCGTCGCACCGCCCGTGGTCAGTACCTGCTCCTGCGCGATGGCCCGCATCGACAACCCGGGCTCTCCCGCCCGCCCCAGGATCAGCAGCACCTCGAACATGAGATGACTGATCCCGCACTCCTCCTCCAACACCCGCCCCAGGATGTACTCCAGCCGGTTGGCCGCCCCCTGCAACCGCCCAAAAGCAAGCACCAACTCGTCGTTGGCGGCCTGCCTCGCCGTCGAGATCTCCGCCTGCTCACCCACAACGTCACCCCACTCCCCACCCCGCAAGGCCCCACCCGACCGGCCTGCCCAGATCGGAACGCCGTCATCATCGTGAGCCCATCGTTGATGATCGCCGAAGGGAGCGCGGGTTAAGATCGCGATGGGTAGCTGTCCGTAGCGTATCCGGGGAGATCCCCAGCTGTCCCCCGATCCGCTGGCACACGCCCTTCGCGCTCGTCCCCGGCTCGGCCCTGGCGTCCAGCACCAGCCGGATCGCCCGCTCTCGCAGCTCATCGGGGCACTTCGAGGTTGTCTCACGCGGCAAGCCTCTTCCAGCAGATCAGTGTGGCCGCGAGCGTGAGGAACGCGAGGAAGTTGCGGCCGTTGGTCTCGTAGCGGATCGTCAGGCGGCGGTAGCCGCCGAGCCAGGCGGATGGGTCGGCCGCGCAGCGAGGTGCCAGCGTGGGCTGATCCTTTTCCGCGCGGCCTCCCGCCGAGCCGGACTTGATGGTTTCCCGATCATCGGCTCACCGGTGACTACTGGGTGAGCGGTATGGCTGGCTGCCTGGTGTGGATCTGGCCGTGGCAGGAAGCGCAGAGCACAAGGGTTATTCGCCTCCGGTTTGCCATGGTCGCTGCCCACCGGGGCTGTGCGGGTCCGGATGTTCCAAGGTCTTTTAGGGTGCGGACGTGGTGGACCTCGACCTCGCCCGCCCGCTGGCAGACCTCGCAGATTTCCGCGAGGAGCCGTGTGATGAGCTCCTTGTGCGGATGGTCGACCCGGATCGGTTGGCGGTCGTTGACCGTCGCCGATCGCTGCCGGTGGAGAGGGGCAAGCCCCGACGCCGGTGGCGATCTTGAGGCCGACGGGGCCGGACAGACGGCGCCAGCATCCCCGGGCTGGCCAGTAGCCAGGTCGACCTCTTGCAGATCTCGAGCGTGTTGTATACAACAAGAACCAATGTATACAAGATGTCGACGAACTTCATGGAGGGACCGATGACGCTGTCCACGGCGCCGACAGCGGGGACTACCGCCTTGGTGGTCCTGGACTTCACCCAGTACATCGTCGAGCGCTTCTGCCATGACCCCACGGTCGTGGATCGGGCCGGCCACGCAGTGGGCCTGGCCCGCCAGCTGGGCGTACCCGTCGTTCATGTGGTGCCGAAGCCGATGCGCGACGACATCCACCCGTCGGTGGCACCCGTGGAAGGCGAGTACGTGCTGGGCAAGACCACCATCGGCGCCTTCGCCGGCACCGGTCTCCACGACCTTCTACGACAGTCGGGGATCAGTCACCTCATCGTCGCGGGCGTGGCAACCGGGGGGACGGTGCTGTCCACCACCCGGTGGGCCGTCGACGTCGGCTACCGAGTCACCGTCTGCTCCGACGCGTGCGACGACCCCGAGCCAGGGGCGCACGCCGCGCTTGTCGACGCCGGTGTGTTCCCCAACAGCTGGCTCGGGCTGTGGCGGATCGCGACCGTGCTGCCCACCGCCGAGATCGCCGAACTGAAGTAGAGGAGACGCCCAGCATGCAGGTCCCTGCCCGAAAGCCTCTCGACCGGCCAGGCAGGTCGGCATGATGACCCAGGCGGAACGTGAAGCGGCCTACCAACGCGTGCGCCGCGAACTCGGCATCGACCGGATTGGAACCTCCCCGGACGCACCGCCGTTACCTCCCCGCCGGCGCGGCGGGCACCTTCGACCCGCGACAGCGCTCCCCATCGAGGCCGAAATACGCGGTGCCCAACTCTATGAATACGAGATCTGGGGCCGCCCCGGCCTCGAGCTGAAAGCCCGCTGCTTCATCACGATGGCCGCCCTGACCGCCCTCGGCCGCTCCGACCAGCTCTACCGCCACATCAACAGCGCGGTGAACATCGGCATCACCCCAGAACAGATCCACGAAGCCCTCCTGCATGCCGGCGTCTATGCCGGCCTGTCCGCCTGGGAGAACGCCGCCGACGTCGCGGGCGAGGTCTTCGTCGCGCGCGGGATCCTCCCCGCCGGCAACGCCACCCCGGGCGAACCGAAACCGCCGATGGATGACACCGAGCGGCGGGCCGCCAGAACCCGGATTGTCGCCATCCTCGGCGTCGGGCGCATCGGTCACGGCGAGAACGCTCCGCTCCTCACACAGCTGCCCGGCGTCCCCTTCCCCGCGGCAAGGCCCGGCCGCCTCCCCGTCGAACAGGACCTCGCCTGGATCACCGCCGACTACGGCTATGGCGAAGTGTGGGGCCGGCCTGGACTGGAGCTGCCCACCCGGAGCTTCATCACGATGGCCGTCCTTCAGGTTCTCGTGGAAAACGACGAGCTGCACATCCACGTCAATAACGCGCTCAATCTCGGGATCACGCCCGACCAGATCTACGAAGTGATCGCCCACACCGGCGTCTACGCCGGCGGATCGGGATGGCACAACGCCACCAACGTCGCCCGACACGCCATCCTTCAACGCACCGCCACCCAAGAAGGCAGATGAGTATGACGACCATGGACAAGCTCGACGGACGCGGCGCGGTGGTCGTCGGGGGCGGCAGCGGGATCGGGCGCGGGATCGCCTTGGGTCTCGCCGGTGAGGGCATGCGGGTCCTCGTCGCCGACATTGACCCCGAGAACGCGAGGGCGGTACGCGACGATATCGCGGGGCGCGGCGGCGACGCGCTTTCCGCGCGCGTGGACGCGACCGATCGCGATTCGTTGGCGACGCTGGCCGCCGGGGCGGCGGATGATCTGGGCGACGTCCACGTCCTCGTGAACACGGTCGGCGTCCACACCAGCGCTCCGGCCGCGGCGTCCAGCGAACAGGTGTGGGCGTGGTTCACCGAGTTCCACCTCACGGCCGCCGTACGCGTCGTCGACGCGTTCCTGCCACTTCTGCGTGCGCACGACGACGGGGCGCACATCGTCCTCACGTCATCGATGGCCGGCCTGGTGGCGCTGCCCACGGAGCAGACCGGCGGAACGGAAACCGGCGTGTACACCACGTTGAAGCACGCCGTGGTCGGATACGGCAACATGCTGCGGCACGAGCTGGCGTCCGACGGCATCGGAGTGTCGGTGCTGTGTCCCGGAGCGGTAGCGACCAACCTGGTCACGACCACGGCCCGGCACCGACCGGAGCGCTTCGGTGGACCGATGGCCGATCCGATGGCGGGTCGGGTACTGTCGCCGGGCGCGGTGCCGGGAATGCTGCCGATCGAGGCCGTGGGGCCGATTGTCGTGCGAGGCATTCGCGCGAACCGCGCCCACATCATCACCCATCCGGAGATGGGGGATGTGGTGCGGGCGCACCAGCAGCAGGTGCTGGAAGACTTCGCGTTCTTCGCGGAGAAGTGACTCGCCGCCCCACGTCGGCAGCCCCCACGACGGCAGCCGCGGCGTGGTCCTGGGCATGGTCGGCCCGCTGGCGTCGCCATCGCCAGCGGGCCGGTGTTCCCATCGCCAGCGGGCCGGTGTCCCGAGGCGGGTCGCCGGCATCCTGCTTTCAGCGCCCAGTCGATAGACGAGATCGAGGACAACGAAAGGTGACCTTCGTGAACGTCGGCGCCGTCTCCCCGGCACTGGACTACCGATGCGCGCCCTGGACCCGCGCCCAGGGCGTCGACCCGATCGGGTCCGCGCTGACCTGCGACACGTTCGTGCTCGTCGACATGCCACCACCCTGGCCCAGCGACATCGGCGCGATACCGGCCTTCGCCGACCTGCTGGGGCGGTGCCCGCCCCGCACCCGGCTGCTGGCGGTCAGACCGCACGCCGACGACGCGGACGTCCCCGGCGTGCGGGTGACGATCTGGCGCCGGACCGACTCGAGTCGGTTCGCCGGCACCGACCACGTCGTGCCCGCGGAACGCCTCGCCGGCCAGGTCGCCCGCCTGCTCGAGGCGCCGCGGTCGGATCCGGGTCACCTGCCCGCCCCCGCCGACGTGCTGCTGTGCGGGCACGGCGCGCGGGATCGCTGCTGCGCCCGGCTGGGAACGCGGCTGGCGCTGGACGTGGCGAGGACCTGGCCAGGCGTGCGTGTCCGCCGGTGCAGCCACACCGGCGGACACCGCTTCGCCCCGACCGGCTTCACCCTGCCGGACGGGCGGGCCTGGGGCTTCCTCGACGTCGACGCCATCGACGCGGTCGTGCGCCGGCTCGGGCCGCCTCCGCTGCGGCAGCACTACCGCGGTACCACCGCGCTGGACGCCTGGGGACAGGTCGCCGAGCGGGAGCTGTTCGAGCGGTTCGGCTGGGCCTGGCTGGACCACCAGCTGACCTCGTCACGCACCGACATCGCGCCGGGCGGCCGATCGGCGACCGTGGAACTGACCTGGCGCGGGCCGACCGGGCCGGGAACGGCGGACGCCACGATCGAGGTCGTCCGCGACGTCCCCACCCTCAGGTGCGGCGAGGCTCCCGAACTGGCGGAGAAGACGGCACCGGAGCTGGCCCTGCGGTCGATCAGTCTCAGGGGCACGGGGTGAACGCCCAGCCGAAATCCTGCGAGCGTCCCAGACACGTGCTCCACGGCGCCGGGCCCGGTTAGAGCGCTGGCGCCGGGCCCGGCGGCCGCGTACCTGAAGCTGGCTCAGGCGCCGGCGGATACGCCCGGCACCAGGTAAGAGACGATCTTCGTCTCGGTGTACTCCTCGATGCCTTCGACACCCCAGGAGCGGCCGAGGCCGCTCGACTTGTAACCGCCGAAGGGAATGTCTCCGTCGACGCAGCGGCCGCCGTTGATGCTGACCGTACCGCTACGGAAACGAGCGGCGAGCTTGATCGCGCGCTCGATGCTGCCGGACGACACCTCACCCGAAAGGCCATATTCGCTGTCATTAGCGATACGCACGGCGTCGTCCTCGTCCTCGTAGGGCATGACGACAAGCACAGGCCCGAAGATCTCCTCCCGGGCGATGGCCATGTCGTTGGTCACGTCGGCAAAGCAGGTGGGTTCGATGAAGAAGCCCCGCTTCGCCGCGCCGATCCGCCCGCCGGCGATCAGGGTAGCGCCCTCCTGCAGGCCGACATCGATATAAGCCTTGATGCGTTCCATCTGCCGCCGCGAGATGACCGGGCCCATGGGATCCCGGGGATCGTCATAGTGGCCCCACTTGCCGTCGTAGGCCGCATAGGTCGACTTCAGGATTTCGATCGCCTCGGCGTAGCGGTTCCTGGGCACAAGCAGACGCGAGCGTACCGTACAGCCCTGACCCGAATGGCCCGCGATGACGGAAGAAGCCACCTCGCCCGCAAAGTCCTCCACGTCATCGAGGATGATCTTGGCGGACTTGCCGCCGAGTTCGAGCAGCACACGCTTCAGCGTCGATGCGCCCTTTTCCATGATCCGCTTTCCGACCGCCGACGAGCCGGTGAAGGCGATGAGATCGACGCGGGGATCAGTGACCAGCAGTTCACCCAGGGCGGGATCGCTGCCGGTCACGACGTTCAGCACGCCAGCCGGAAAGCCCGCCTCGGCTGCCATCTCGCCCCAGATCGCCCCGAGAGCAGGCGTGTCGGGGGCGGGCTTCAGCACAACCGTGCAGCCCGACAGCAAGGCCGAAACAACCTTTTCGATGTTGACGTAGAAGGGTACGTTGAACGGTGTGATTGCTCCAACCACACCTGCTGCCTCGCGCATCTGAATGCGGTGGCTGACACGTCCCTCCGGGCCGCGTCTGCCGCGATCTTCCGTCCAGCGGACCTTGGCGAACGCGTCGATGAGGTCCTGGTAGCCCGCGAGCGACTGGAGGATCTGGACGTTTCTGGCGATGAAGAGGGTCGACCCTGCTTCGTCACGGGCAATCTGGACTAAGCGGTCCGTGTTGGCGCGGAACAGGTCGTAGAGTTTCGTCACCAGTTCCAGGCGCTTGGCATGATTGGTTGACCAGTCGGTGGTGTCAAAGGCCCGGCGCGCGGCCGAGACGGCATCGCCGACATCCTCGGCGGAGGCATCGGCAGATTTGCCTACGACCTCTCCGGTCCAAGGGCTGATATTGTCATAGGTACGGCCCCCGGCGGCGCCTCGCAGTTCACCGTCGATATAGAGGCTCGTTTCGCCGACACTGAGCTTCGACTCGGTGACCGTCGCCATATCCTTGTCCTTTCCCTACCGGTTTGCGGCGTTGTCTCCAGCCTCCCACACTCCGGGCAGCGAGACTGGGTCTGATCCAAGCAAGGCGCCCCATACCCGCCCGCGGCGCTTTGGCGGATTGATGTCCGACCCGATAGCGGCGTCCGCTTCCGCCGGACGCGCTGCCGCCGGGCATGATGCCGAAGGTCGAGCCGCGCGGCCGCCTCGACCGGACGGCAGGCCGTCCGGCTGTCAGGCAAGCTTCGCCGACCACCCGCCATCCACCGGTATGATCACGCCGGTCAGGAACGAGGCTCGGTCGGAGGCGAGGAACGCCGCGACCTCGGCGAGCTCCTGCGGGTGACCGGCTCGGTTCAGCGCCGCCTTCGAGCTCATCTCGCGCAGCAGGTCCGGTCCCATGGTCATGATCTCTGTGAAGGTGAAGCCGGGTGCGATGGCGTTCGCCCTGATGCCCCGGGGACCGTACTCGACGGCGACGGACTTGGTGAGGGCGTGGACGCCGGACTTGGCGGCCGCGTACATGAACGACGTGCGGCTCTGGACGTTGATCGCGGAGACCGACGAGACGTTGACGAACGCGCCGCCGCCGCCCTCGAGCATGGCCGGAATCGCATGTTGCGTGACGAGGAGGACGCCCCGCAGGTTGACGGCGGTCATCTTGTCGAACTCGTCGACCGTCAGCACCTCAGGGGGCCGGCGCCCGTGTGTGCCGGCCACGTTGAGCACCGCGTCCACACGGCCGAACTCCCGCAGCGCGGCCTGGAACATCGCCGCCACGTCGGCGTCCTTCGACACGTCGCAGTGGACGGGAAGCACGCCTTCCCCGACCTCGGCAGCGGTGTCCTTCTCCGCGCCGCTGATGTCGGCGGCCACCACCTTGGCCCCTTCTCGCACGAAGACCTTCGCCGACGCCTTCGCGATCCCCGAACCCGCACCGGTGATCACCGCTACTTTGCCGTCGAGGATGCCCATGGCTAAACCTCACCTCCCGGCAGGCCTAGCATCTCGCGGGCCTCCGCCGCCGTGGCAACCTCCCGGCCCATGCTCCGCGCCATCTCGACGACACGGGCGACGAGCTCGGCATTCGTGGGGAGGCCGAGCTCGGGGTACGAGTGGTCGGCGACGCCGATGGCGACGTGGCCGCCGGCCTCGATCGCGCCGGCGAGCACCGGGAACGCGTTGCCGCCGATCACACTCGTGAGCCATTGCCAGTTCGCCCGGGGCGGAACGAAGTCGAGCAGCGCGTGCAGACCTCTGATCGTGGCCGGATGTCCGTAGCTGACGAACGGGTCCGCGAACACCGTCAGCTCGCAAAACAGCGGCTCCTGGTACAGGCCCATCTCGAGAAACGCCTCGGTGAGCCGCACCCCGGCGATGTTCCACATCATCGGCACCGGACGCACCCCGACGGCGCTCACGGTCTCACAGAGGTCGGTGAGCATCTTCGTGGTGTTCAGGTAGACCCGGTCAACGCTGGCGAATTCTCTGCGTCTCGAGTCGTACCGGTCCAGGTTCGTGGTCAGCATGTCGACCGGGATGCCGTCGGGTCTGGTCGCCGGATCTTTCGCCATCTCGAGGATGTGTGCCACCCGCTCTTCGA